>JADHXE010000045.1 GCA_016783125.1 Anaerolineales bacterium | reverse complement strand
CCAAATTTCGGAACTTTCCGCGAATGTGACATTGTCGAACTATGATTTATGCTTTCCAATAGTAGAGTTGTATGAAGGTCGAATATAAGGGTTGGAAATTCTGTCGAATAACGGCTAATAATGGTTGTGCAACAAGCGTTATATCGCTTTATTCCAACCTATCAGAATAACAAAAAATACATTGAAGGGCTGCTTGTTCTGGCAATCTTTTTCATGGCGGCATGGGCTGTTCCAAGGAGTATCCCGTCGAACGCTATTTCCGTGATGCCAAGATCACCGAGATATATGAAGGCGCCAGTGAGATCCAACGATTAGTGATCTCGCGCATGGAAACTGACTTATGTGAGAAGCGTTAGTGAAAGCTAGGGTAAGCATTCACCCCCCTCAATCCCCCCGCCACGGGGGGAAGCAGGAGACTCTCCCCCCGTGGCGGGGGGAGTTGGAGGGGGGTGGGGAGTGAACGATTACAAGCTAGGTGATAGTATGCGCCTAATGTGGTTGTATTTGCTGACATTCATCATAGCTGTAGTTTTAGATGTGTATTTAATCTGGGCTTGGCGTCGTTATCGGCGTTTGCGCCAGGCTCTGAATGCTGATACAGAGCCATTTTCAAAGCGGAGGTTTTTTATGATGAGTTTATTTCCTGATGTGTTGAGTAAGTGGTTTGACCAATTCCTGCAAAAGGATGATATAAGGCGAAAGTTAGCAGTTTTTTTAGAGTTGTTCTTGATTGCTGCTTGGGCAATGTGGATGGGGCGTGAGTACCTCGATTTCGACCCTTTTATAGTACCTGCGGGTCGTGAATTCGGTTCGGCAATCCAGACTCATCATCTGTGGACTAGATTTTTAGACTGTGGTTGGTGTGCTGTGTGGAATGGATTTGAAAGAGGCGGATATCCTGCCTTTGCAGACCCACACGGAAGCATGCTTCATCCTCTGGTGATTATCACAACTCTCATGTTTGGCGTTGTCAATGGAGCCAAAGTTGCCTTAGTAGCTTCATTTTGGTTTGCAGGTGTGGCGCAGTGGTGGCTGGCGCGCGAATTACGTTTAGGCTGGCTGCCCCGGCTTTGGAGTGCCGCTATGGCAATTGTGGGTGGGCACTTATCAGGCAGGATGGAGTTAGGGGTTTTTGGAGTAGTTCTCTCGACTGCCATGTGTAGCTTAGTTTTTGCTGGCATTATCCATCTGACCCGGCGAGGCAGCCGTCGATCGGTGGTGGTGCTCAGCATTATGGCCGCTTCTGCAATTTTGGCCGGACAAGGCTATATCCAGATCGGTTTGCTCGGAGCCTTACCCGCTGTTTTGATCTTGGTTTGGGATGGCAGTGGGAAGCTGCATCTTGTCTGGAAGCAATATCTCATGGTTGCTTTACTGGCGATTTTGCTTGCGGCACCTTTCTTAGTTCCATTTGTGCATTTAAGCCCAAATTTTGTAAAAGATCAGGATGCTGAGTTTAAGTCGGCTCAACCCTTAAAGTATTTGCCTTTAAATTTGATTATTGATGACTGGGATTACTACAAGAGCGAAGTGCTGGATAAATATCCTTACCCCCATTTGTATTCGCTTTATATTGGCTGGGTGCCTGTAATTCTAGCAGTGGTTGGTTTAACCCTAGGAAAAAAGGATGACCGGCGCTGGCTGTGGTTTTTTGTCAGTACCATTCTGATTGAATTTCTCTTGGGAAGCGCAGTGCTGTTGAAATGGCTGGTAAAAATTCTTCCTGGGGTAGCCGGGGTACGTCACCCCCCACAAATAGCGGGTTTGGCGGTTCCTCTGATATTGGGGCTATCAGCCTATGGCTTGCAACGGCTATTAGATTTTGAATGGCCTGATTTTTGGTTAGGGACGCAGAACGAGTCACAGGCTTGGAGATGGGGATTTTCTACGCAATGGTTGTTGTTGATTCCCCTTTTATTGAGTTTAAAGAGTGGCTATGAATATTCACAATTCTGGGTGTACATGGAAGAACGAGGGGAGGAGATTTGGCAATTACTTGATGAATTGAAGACGGAATCCCTGCAGTGGGTTAATCCTCCTTTCGGGGAACATTTTTATGTCGAGCCAGCCTTGGGAGAGAGGTTAAAATTAAGCCCTGGGATTATGACTTGGCGATGGAAAGATCGCGAGTTCCCTGTCCCATACTTGGAGGCAAGTTATGCGGGTGAACCGGTTGGTTCGCCGGAGTTTGTAGGTGAAGCTGCCGATATAGATATCTATGCTCGGTATGACCAACCTTATGCCGCGGTTTTCTATGATGATGGTTTCGAACCATGCCAAGCAGAAGGGATGGGAGGACAACTTGCAGTGGTGTGCGATGTCGCAATACCTGGTCGATTGATTGTCAAAGAAAATAAATGGTCAGGCTGGAAGGCGTGGATGGATGGCGAACGAGTAACTTTGACTCGCTCGCAGTGGCTTGCCGTCGATGTTCCAGTTGGACAGCATAACTTTGTTTTTCGGTATCTCCCCTGGGATGTCCCTCTGGGGATGGCAATATCAGTTGTTGGCTTAGTGCTATGTGGGTGGCTATGGTTTGTGCCATCCAACGAGAATGATCTAGTTGAATAGGTGGAGAGGTATGAAAGCAGTTATCTTTCATCAGCACGGCGGTTCCGAAGTTCTCCAATATACAAATTGCCCTACCCCTGAACCCGGACCTGGTGAAGTATTGGTGCATCTGGAAGCCGCGGCCCTCAATCGCTTAGATTGTGGGTACGGTAAGGTTGGCCCGGCATCAAACTCGAATATCCTCATTGTTCAAGCGATTGTTGACTACTACAACCCTAATGAATAAACGAATTATCTTACTTGTCCTTGTGACCTTGTTCCTGCTGGCCTGTAATCTAATGACGACAGTATCAGCGCCGACTGAACTGCCAGCGGAAACTGAGACCCCCCAGCCGACCGCCGCACCGACATCCACCCCAGAGCCGACTGCGACAACATCGCCATCCCCCACAACGCCCCTGCCAGTGCCGGGTATTCCTGTTCCTGAACCCGGAACGATTGCCTATGACTTCGTCGCCAATGTCTGCGAAGCGCAATGGGCCAACAGTGTGGGCTATTTGCCTCTCTGCCCTGGAGATTTAGACAATATCGCGCCCGGCTATGTCACCAACACCGAGATCACTTTCGCGGAAAGTACAACCGCTATCGATGCCCCGGCTTTGATCGTGCTCCCTCAACAAGGGGGTGTCAATACCGCCATCTTTGGCATCTATCCACCCTTTGAGATTTGGCCGGGTGATCAGTTCCGCACTACCCTGGCCTGTCAGGGTGATGCAGCCTGCAATGTGGAATATTCTCTGGAATACTTCGACGCGGCGGATGAGTATCAAACCCCAAATTGGCAATGGGATCACAAAGCCGGCGACGGTCCCCAATCTGTGGCCGTGGATTTGAGCTCCCTGGCCGGGCAGACAGTAAAACTTGTGCTGGCGGTACGCGATGCCGACAAAGACCCATCTACCGATTACGCGCTTTGGATTACTCCGTATATCTACCGCGCCCCAGATGCGCAGCCACCCTCAGCTGCATCTGAAGAAGCGGACAATACTCCAGGCGTGATCTCGGGTCAGGTGGATATGCCCTCTGCACCGCCGTATATGAACGACCCAGTGGTGGATGAGAGCATGCCTGTGGTGGTGGTTTTCTTCAACCTCGATGATGGTACATACTGGTGGATTCAGACCAGCCTTACCGGACATCCCTATTACCAAATGACCGTTTATCCCGGCAGCTATCATGTGGTGGCCTATGGTCAGGGGGTCGGCGGAGAGCCTTATGTCGCAGCTGGATACACCGGTCAGGTACCGTCTTGCGGACAGTCGCTTCAAGAGGTAGTTGTTGGGCCCAATGCCAAAGTCGAAAATATCATCATTGCCGACTGGAATTGGTCATGCAGCGGGGATGCCTACCGCCCTGACAAACCTGTCGATGTCCCCCTTCCATAATGACTGATCATCAAACCCCAATACCCAATACCCAATACCCAATATCTCGCCCCAAACATCCCTTTGTCGTAACGGTGTTGATCCTTTTGGTGTTAAGTTACACAGCCCTTGGCTGGTTAGGTTTCATCGAGGCCCTGCGTCATTGGAATTTCCTGCAAGAGATACCCCTTGCTGTTCCACCGCTATATCTGGCCTTGAGAAGCGCTTTTTGGGGCCTGATAGGTTTGTCCCTGATGTGGGGTCTCTGGGTTGGCCGGGCATGGGCCTGGTATGCTGCCCAGATTTCCGCCGGGCTGTACGCGTTCTATTATTGGCTGGATCGTTTATTTTTAGCTCATCCATCGGTCATTGCGGAACGCTGGCCTTTCGCCTTAGGGCTGACCGTTTTATGTTTGGTGTATACTTTTGTGGTTTTGCGGCTTCCACGCAGCCGTCGATTTTTCAAAATATAAACTGAAACTATCAGGTGACTGGTTTATGGTTCAATAGCAGTATTTCACAACAAGTTGAAAAATACCGAAAAAATGGTGTGTTTAGGGGTGCACCCCTAAACACACCATTTTTTCGAGACCCTTTATGGAGAACTTCATGTCTGATAATCCAAAAATAAAACGCTTGCGCGAACTCAAAGCAGAAACACGCTTGGGAGGCGGTGAAAAGCGCATAGAACAGCAGCACCAAAAAGGACGTCTGACGGCCCGTGAACGCATCGATCTCTTTCTGGATAAAGGTTCCTTTCGGGAAGTCGATGCCTTCGTCACCCATCGTACCTCTGATTTCGATTTAGATAAGCGTAAATTCTTGAGTGATAGTGTGGTGACTGGCTGGGGAACGGTTAATGATCGCCTGGTTTATATTTTTGCGCAAGATTTCACCGTCTTTGGGGGCAGCCTGGGCGAAGTGCACGCCGAGAAGATCGTCAAGATCATGGATATGGCCATGAAGAATGGCGCGCCGGTGATCGGTTTGAACGACTCAGGCGGGGCGCGCATCCAAGAGGGCGTGGTATCCCTGGGCGGGTATGCCGACATCTTTTTGCGCAATACGCTGGCTTCGGGTGTCGTTCCGCAAATCAGCGTCATCATGGGACCGTGCGCTGGCGGCGCGGTCTATTCCCCGGCGATCACGGATTTCATCTTCATGGTGCGCGGCTTTTCGTATATGTTCATCACCGGGCCGAATGTGGTCAAAACGGTCACTCACGAAGAAGTTACTTTCGAAGAGTTAGGCGGCGCCGATGTGCATGCTGAAACTTCGGGTGTCTGTCATGTGGCCGCGGACAGCGAGGCCGATGCCCTCTTCCTGGTTCAAAAGCTGCTCAGTTACCTGCCCCAGAATAATATGGAAGATCCGCCCTTTGTCCCGACCGGTGATGACCCTCTGCGCCGGGAAGAAGAACTTGACAACATCATCCCCAATGACCCCAGTAAACCCTACAACATAAAGGATGTTATCAGCCTGATCGTCGATAATGGCGAGTTCTTCGAGACGCATGCTTCTTATGCTCAAAATATTGTCGTCGGCTTTGCCCGCTTAGGTGGGCATAGTGTCGGCATTGTGGCCAACCAGCCGGCTGTGTTGGCCGGTGTGTTGGATATTGATTCATCTGAAAAGGGTGGACGCTTCGTGCGCTTCTGCGATGCTTTTAATATCCCCATTCTGACTTTTGTGGATGTGCCTGGCTTTTTGCCTGGAACGGAGCAAGAGCATGGCGGGATCATCCGCTCTGGGGCGAAGCTGCTGTATGCTTTTTGTGAGGCTACTGTTCCCAAGCTGACCGTCATCACCCGAAAAGCCTACGGCGGCGCCTATGACGTGATGAGCAGCAAACACATCCGCGGCGATGTCAACCTGGCCTGGCCCTCCGCTGAACTGGCAGTCATGGGCCCAGCGGGCGCGGTAGAGATCATCTTCCGCAACGAGCTTAAAGAATCTGACAATCCCGCGGCGCGCAAAGATGAGCTTGTGGCTGATTACCGGGAGAAGTTCGCTAATCCGTATGTGGCTGCCTCGCGCGGCTATATCGATGATGTCATCGAGCCGCGCGATACGCGCCCCAGGCTGATCAACGCCCTGGAGATGCTCGCCAATAAGCGCGACACCAACCCGCCCAAGAAACATGGCTGTATTCCGCTGTAACGATTGAAAGTGTCACGTTTCAAGTTTCACGTATCACGTTATGCTCATCAATAACCATCAACTCCACGTTGAAGTTCACGGTTCTGACGAAGACCCCGTAGTCATCTTCCTCCATCACGGCCTGGGTTCGACGCGGGCGTGGCGGTCACAGGTGCCGGCCTTTGTGGAAGCCGGCTATCGGGTGGTGGTGTATGACCGTTGGGGCTATGGGCAATCGGAAAAGCGGCCGCATCTTGATGTACCCTGTTTTGAAGATGACCTGGCTGATTTGTACACATTGCTTGAAACGTTAAACGTTGAACGTTCAACGTTAGTGGGTCACAGCGACGGTGGTACTCTTGCTCTTTGTTTTGCTAAAAAGTATCCTGAGAGAGTTGCATGTATAGTGACGGTAGCTGCGCATATTTACCTCGAGCCGAAGATGGAGCCCGGCATTTTGGGCATCCAACAAGGTTTCGAGCACGATGAGCGTTTTCGCAAAGGCATGCAGTTCGCCCATAGTGAGAAATTCGAGTCCGTTTTCCGTAACTGGTTCGATGGTTGGCACAAACCTGAGGCGCTGGATTGGGATATGCGGCCTCTGCTTCCTGAGATTTCATGCCCCGCCCTGATAATTCAAGGCGAAGACGATGAACATGCTACACCGCAACACGCTATCGATATCGCGGCTGGTATTCCTGGCGCTGAGTTGTGGTTAGAGCCAGATACCGGGCATATGCTGCCGCAGGATGTATCTGATGAGTTCAACAGGAAAGTAATCGAGTTTTTGAAACGTAAAACGTGAAACGTGGATCGGGAAGCGTGCAGCGGAGAGCGGAGAGCAAAACCGCTCTACTCTCCACGCTCCCCGCACAACGCTCCACGTTCCGGAGGTTCTATGTTCAATAAAGTACTAGTCGCCAATCGCGGTGAGATCGCCGTCCGTATTCTACGGGCTTGTCGCGAGCTGGGCATGGAGACGGTGGCCGTATACTCCGAAGCCGACCGGCAGGCCTTGCATGTGCGCTATGCGGATGAGGCTTATCTGCTGGGGCCAGCTCCTTCGCGCGAATCATATCTCCGGGGGGATAAGATCATCGATATCGCCAAGAAGGCTGGTGTAGGCGCTATCCACCCCGGCTATGGTTTCTTGGCTGAACGGGCGGACTTCGCTCAGGCTGTCATCGATGAGGGCATCGCTTTCATCGGACCGAAACCTTCATCGATTGCTGCCATGGGGGATAAGGGTGTGGCCCGGGCGACGGTGACTGCCGCGGGGGTGTCTGTGGTGCCCGGCACCGAGGCAGAGGGTTCTCTGAGTGATGATGATTTACTGAAGATCGCCCCGGAGATTGGTTTTCCGCTGTTGATCAAAGCCACCGCGGGCGGCGGCGGCAAGGGTATGCGCGAAGTAAGTAATTTGGATGAAATGCCCGTTTTGCTATTATCAGCCCGGAGGGAAGCAGAGTCTGCCTTTGGGGATGGGGATGTTTACCTGGAGAAACTCGTTGAAGGCGCGCGCCACATTGAATTCCAGATCCTGGCCGACACGCATGGGAATGTGATCCACTTAGGGGAGCGCGAATGTTCGCTGCAAAGACGTCATCAAAAATTACTTGAAGAGTCGCCTTCTCCCTTTGTCGATGAGGAATTACGTCAACAGATGGGAGAAGTGGCTGTGCGGGCGGCGCAGTCCGTAGAGTATATCAATGCCGGCACAATTGAGTTCTTGGTCGATAGCGACAAGAAATTTTATTTCCTGGAGATGAATACCCGTTTGCAGGTCGAGCACCCCATCACCGAGGCTGTTACTGGCGTGGATATCGTCAAAGAGCAAATCCGCATCGCACGGGGGAGACCGCTAAAGCATTCGCAAGCTGAAATCCAAATGAAGGGTTGGGCGATAGAATGCCGGATCAATGCCGAAGACCCATATGACAATTTCATGCCTTCCACCGGGTATATTTCTCATATGTTGCTGCCAACCGGCCCCGGCGTTCGTGTGGATACGGGCGTGTATCCGGGATTTGAGATTTCCCCGTATTATGACTCATTGATCTCGAAACTGATTGTTTATGGCGAGACGCGCGCTGAAGTGATTTTGCGTATGCGCCGGGCGTTAGAAGAATACAAGATTGTAGGGGTGCGCACCAATATCCCCTTCCATCAAAATATTATGGATTCGCTTCGCTTCATGGCCGGGCAGTTTGATACTCAGTTTGTTGAGAAACGTTTCTCAATGGAGCGGGCTGACCGTGGCAGGGAGTCATATCCCCATATTGCAGCCATCATGGCAACGCTGGTTGCTCACCAACGGACTCAGCGTTCAGCCCATGTGATCCAGCGCAACGAGCGCGACACCAGCAACTGGAAATGGATGGGGCGCTGGGAGCGAATCCATCGTTAGCGTAAGTTTGGATGGTTTTATTATTATGCAAATTCTTGCCACGGAGTTCACAGAGAAAAAACGAGTAATATATCTGTGCTCTCGGTGTTCTCTGTGGCTGACAAACCACTAACTAAGTTCGGATGGTGAGACAAAGTTATGAAATATATCACAACTTTAAACGAGCAAGAATTTAATATTGAAGTTTTAGATGAAGAATACATTGTGGTTGACGGTGTAACTTACACGGTGAATTTTGAATCCGTCAGCGGCGAACCGGTGTTTTCTTTATTGCTCGATGGGAAATCCTACGATGCTTATGTCTATGAGGGCGATGAGGGCTGGGAAGTATTGCTGCAAGGGTCACTATACCCTGCCACAGTAGTCGATGAACGCGAGCATCGCCTGCGATCCGCCTTCGGTAGTGGGCCGGTGCAGAGCGGCGAATTTTATCTCAAGGCTCCTATGCCCGGATTGGTGGTTGATATTCCTGTCAGTGATGGTCATGAAGTCAAAGAAGGGGATGTATTGATCATTTTGGAATCAATGAAAATGCAGAACGAATTGAAATCGCCGCGCGATGGGGTAATCGCTCGAATGCGCGTTAACGTAGGTGATAATGTCGAGCGTCGGCAGACTTTGTTGAGTGTGGTCTAAAATCCTGAAAAAGGGTACGAACCGGCTCTACCGGTTCGTACCCTTTTTCAGGACTCCCCCAGTTGCGTCTCCATACTCCCCATGATAGAATAATTTGGGTGTGTTCCAAACGAGTTGAGAAGTTTCGGAAATTGGGGTGTGCGGGGGACGCAATGCCAGAGGCACGCAAAGCGAAGCGCCCCCGCACACCCCAATTTCCGGGCTCTCTTCAACTGAAATGAAACGCAACCGAATAATTTAGCTCTTTAACGCAATCGAGGAGCGTACGTGGAGTACCCTATGTCTGAGATGGTAGAAGTTGTTATCGATAGTATTCGTGTCAGCCTGATGAACCAGCAGCGCATTGTGATCTTGCGCGAGGTGGACGCTGAGCGTTATCTGGCGATTTGGATTGGCGTCTATGAAGCGGAACACCTGACAATTGCTTTGCAGGATGTTGAGGTGTCTCGTCCACTAACTTATGATCTTTTCACGAACGTGATCGAGTCCCTGAATGCTGAAGTCTCCCATATTGAGGTTGTATCGCTGCGCGATGAGACCTTCTATGGCAATGTAGTTCTCAATGCGAATGGCAGTGTGATCAATATTGACTCGCGGCCTTCGGACGCCATGAATTTAGCAGTGCGCAGTGATGTGCCGATTCTTGTGTCTCGTGAGGTGATGGATAGCGCGGGGATTGTCCCTGATGATGACGAAGTCTCTATCGATGATATGGAAGAAGTCGAGGCCTCGGCAGGTAAGGAAGACGAACGTCTCTCTATTTTCGAGGATTTCTTAGATAAACTAGATATCGATGATGCAGCAGATGAAGAGAGCGAATAGTCGCTGAGAATCCCCTTCTTTTTGTGGATTTTGGCCGCTGACCGAAGCCGTCACACTCAATAGGTCAGCGGTTTTTTGTTCGGAAGCAGTATCTTCTCAAAGAATCAGGGAGACTTCCGAAGTCTCACAGAGACATCCCCAGCTCTGGCGGTTTCTCGTAGACTTCGGAAGTCTGGCACCCCCCAATTTCGGGAACTCTTTCTCGATGGTTGATCAGCTACAAGTAAAATTTTAAGCTTAAAGTTGCAACCCGAGTAACGCGGATGCAAGTTGATGTGATATAAAAGGTTCCGCGCATCCGTGACCAAATTCAGCAGATCACAGCATTTTGCTCGCCCGAGGCCAGCACTGAGCCAGGCCGAAGTGACGGGCTTCTGAACCTAAATCGTGACGTACTAAATCTCTAATTGCTATGAGTATTCAAACTTTTTCTGAGACTGATACCCAGGTTGGTCCGCAAATCGTCCCTCACAGCCGCGAGGCAGAGGAAGCCGTTATCGGGTCGATCCTGATCAACCCCGAGGCCTATTATGACGTGGCTGAGTTCCTGCGTCCGGAGGATTTTTATATCCACCGCCACCGCTGGATCTGGCAATCCTTCACCCGTTTGCAGCAGGCCCGTACACCGATTGACTCGCTCACCGTCATCGAAGATTTGGATCAGCAAGGTCAATTGGCTGAAATCGGGGGTGCAGCCTACATCACAACCCTGATCAACAGCGTACCGTCTTCATTGCACGCCATGTCTTACGGGCGCATCGTCGAAGAGACAGCCGTCCGTCGCGGCATGTTGGAGGCTGCCAACAAAATCGCCAAGTTGGCTTACGAGGAAGAAACTGGCCTGGAAGCGGTTATGGATAACGCTGAAAAAGCCGTTTTCGGGGTCAGTGAGCGCCGCTTGACGCGCGACCTGGCGCCGATCCAACAGGTGCTCAGTGAATACTATGACAATATCAGCGAACTGGCCGGTAAGGAAGATGAAATCCGCGGTGTGCCGACAAGTTTCATCGACATCGACAATTTGCTTGGGGGGCTGCAGCCCTCGGACTTGCTGATTGTCGCTGGCCGCCCAGGTATGGGCAAAACTGGTTTCGCTTTGACTGTCGCTAAGAATGCCGCCCTTATGCATAAGAAACACGTGGCCATTTTTTCATTAGAGATGGCCAATGATCAGTTGGTACAGCGCTTACTGGCCCAAGAGACCGGTATTGACTCGCAGCGCTTGCGCATGGGTAAGCTTGAAGAACACGAGTGGTCTTTGTTCACCCACGCCATTGAAGTACTGAGTGATACAAAAATCTTCTTGGATGACACGCCGGGTATTACCCCGCTGCAGTTGCGCACCAAGTGTCGTCGATTGCATCTCGAACACCGCCTCGATCTGGTGATCGTCGATTATTTGCAGTTGATGTCTGGAGATAGGCGCACAGAGAATCGTGTTCAAGAGGTTTCCTTCATCTCCCGTCAAATGAAGATCCTGGCGCGCGAACTCAATGTACCAGTGCTGGCCGCGGCCCAACTCTCCCGCGCCGTTGAACAACGCGCTGACAAACGACCGGTGCTGTCAGATTTGCGCGAAAGCGGAAGTCTTGAGCAAGACTCGGATATCGTCATGTTCATCTACCGCCCTGAAATGTATGAGGACGATCCGGCAAAACAAAACCTGGCCGAGATCATTGTCGCCAAACATCGTAATGGCCCCATCGGCAGCGTGCAGTTGATCTTCCGCAAGAATCTGGCAAAATTCGAGAATGCCGCCACCAGAGTTGTTGATCTTGCGCAGGTGACCTGATGACCTTCGACGGTTTCCCAGACGGGAAGGTAAACTTCAGCCGTATCCCAGAGCCTCTTTTTAGCGAGTTATTGCCCCAGATCGATGATTTGGGGGAACTCAAGGTGACCTTGTATGCCTTGTGGCGGCTGGAACGCATGGAGGGAAATTTCCGTTATTTGAGAGCATCTGACTTTCAAGCGGATGAGCGTTTTATGTTTGGGCTGGCTGCCACGCCCGAGCAGGCTGAATCAGCCCTAAGGGAGTCCCTTGAGCGCGCTGTTGAACGGGGCACATTTCTTCGAGTTGCAATCCCTCAGGAGGAAGAAAATGCCCTTTATTTCCTCAATACTTCCAAAGGCAGGGCCGCGGTAGATGCGATCCAAAGAGGAGATTGGCATCCCCAGGAATCCCCTAAAACTTCACCGGTATTAACTCCAGAACGCCCGAATATCTACCACCTGTACGAACAAAATATCGGGCTGATCACGCCGCTGCTTTCGGAGACTCTTCAGGAAGCCGAAGACACCTATCCCCAAGAGTGGATCGAGGAGGCCTTCCGCATCGCAGTTGAAAAAAATATCCGTAACTGGCGCTATGTAGAGGCTATTCTACGCCGCTGGCAAGAAAGAGGTTATGATGTCCGAAAAGATCGACGAGACATTGAAAAACATCACGAACAATATGCCGAGTGGGAAGAAGACTGATCCTGCGTCTGAATTCCCAAAACACGATTTGCCCGGTGATCCGTCATGCCCCGTTTGTGAAGGTGTTGGATTTCTGCGGCAGGACTTGCCTGTAGGCCATCCAGAATTTGGTAAACTGCATATCTGTGTGTGCCGCCGGGGAGAACTCGACCGTCGCGTGCATCAGCGGCTGTTCGCCCTCAGCAGGTTGGATGAGTTGCAGCATTTGAATTTCGATAACTTCCGGCCTCGTGGCCGTGTTGGCCTTCGTCCTGCGCTGGCGGACTCACTTGAGCAGGCCTACAATCAAGCTCAAATGTTTGCACGGTCTCATAAGGGCTGGCTGCTACTCTATGGCGGCTATGGCAGTGGAAAAACCCATTTAGCAGCAGCCATTGCCAATTTATCTGTGGATTTGGGCATCCCAACGTTGTTCATCACTGTACCGGACTTGTTGGATACTTTACGGTTTTCTTACGATGATCCGAATGCCACTTTCGAACAGCGTTTCGAGGAGATTCGCAACGCGCCGCTATTGGTTATGGATGATTTTGGTACACAGAATGCTACCGAGTGGGCCCAAGAAAAACTCTTCCAAATATTGAATTTTCGATATATCAATAAACTTCCCCTGGTGGTGACTACAAATTTGCTCCTCGAAGAAATGGAACCCCGCATTCGTTCGCGGTTGGATGACCCCGAATTAGTGACGCGTGTCAATATCAAGGCTCAAGATTATAGACGCCCAGAAAATGATCGGCTTGGTCATTCAGTGCTGTCTTCTTCGATGGATTTTTTGCATAAGCTTACATTCTCTGCTTTTGACTTTCGGGAGAAGGAAAACCTTAACGCGGATCATGTTGATAGTGTAAAGCGGGCTTTCGATGAGGCGCGAGATTTCGCCGAGGAGCCTGATGGCTGGCTGGTGTTGACTGGCCCGTACGGATGCGGGAAAACCCATCTTGCCGCAGCGATTGCCAATTTCCGGGCTGACCAGGGATATATGCCAATGTTTGTGGTTGTGCCCGATTTGATGGATCATTTGAGGGCAACGTTTGGGCCGCGCAGTTCGGTCAGCATGGATCGTCTCTTCGAGGAAGTAAAAAGAGCCCGCCTTTTGATACTGGATGATTTAGGTACCCAAAATATGACTCCTTGGGCACGGGAGAAACTCTACCAATTATTTAATTACCGCTATAACGCTGAGTTACCAACCGTAATAACCACCCCTGAATTGAAAGATGAGATGGATTCCCGTTTACTTAGTCGCATGAGAGATACTCGCTTGAGTGTTGTTTGCGCGATCACTGCTTCATCATATCGAGGGACGAGGAAGAAGAGGAAGAAAAGAAAACGGTAATCTGTCTGCAAGGTCTGTTGAGTCTACAGACGTCTTGACATGATCTTGAAAGCAGCCGTTGATCCAAACCGAGCGAACCCCCTCTAGCTCCCCCCGTATACAAGGGGAGAACTGGACTGTAGCATACCAGCGTAATCCCCCCATGGGGGTGGAACAGAAATCCCCCCGCCCGCAGGGGATTTAGGGGGGTGCTTGTCGGGACAAGCGAATATCTTTGGGTCATAAAGTGTCTAGACTCAACACTGCAAGGTCAGATCTGTGGGTTTACTCAGAAGTTCGAATCAAAAAGCCTGGTTTTGACGCCAGGCTTTTTGTGTATTTTACTGTTGATATGATTTATTCAACTCGTCAAGCTTGTGTCTGAGCACCTCTAGAAACTCATCGGCGATATCTTTGCGTGCGGGATATAAATTGCGCAGTTCTTCTGGATCGTTGGCGAGATCATAAAGCTCAATTAGTTCAGTGCCCTCTTCAAGCTGTTCATATCCAAAAAACCACATCAGTTTGTAATCTCCCCTCACCAGCATGGCTGTAGCTTCTGCTACGCGTCCATTTTCATCCATCTTCTCGACCTGGAGGGTAGTGATCTCTCGTTCAGGTTGGGGTGCCGAGGTGTTAAAGGGGGGCATTACGACACCTTCCGACCACTTGGGGATCTCCTGTTTGGTCACTTGCAGAAGGGTGGGCAGGAGATCAATGGCGCTGGTCTTGTCATATATATCTACACATTCGTTTTGACGTGGAGGGAAAACCAATAAGGGGATATGGCTGATCGGTTGATGAAAAACCGGTGGAACATGACCGAGAATGCCTCGCTCAAACATTTCGCCGTGGTCTGTGGTCAGGATCACCCAGGTTTTTTCAAGAATACCGTTTCGTTCTAATTGCTCATAGAGCCGGGCGAATTCAGCATCCACATAAAGGATATACTCATCGTACCAGCGATGCCTCTCTAACATTCTATCTTCGGCAACACCCTGATCCAGAAGATGCAATGGTTTGTCTGGCAGTTGATAGTTTTCTTCAGTGAACCCGTCTATGAAATCCAGGCGCGTGTTGTAAGGATCGTGCGGAGGCAGAAAGTGGTAATAGCCGAAGAAAGGCTGAGGAGCAGCGCCAATTGAACTTGACAACCAGTCGATGCCCTGTTCAAGGGTGAAATAGTTCAAACCTAAGTCGCTGTAATTGGGTATCCCGCGTGGAAAACTTGGCGCAATATCGGCCACGTTTCTGTTGATGAAGTACTCGTATATTTGTGAGAGGAATAGAGTATAGGCATGACCTTCTTCAAGGCGCTTCATCCCTCGGCGCCAGCCTAACGAGGCAGTGTCTTGATCGTTTTTGAACAAAGTGAAGTTTAAGGGGTCCTTTTCGAAGTAGAGGTCTGGCCAGGGGGTGTGCTTGTCAATATCAGTCAAGAACTGCCGAAGCAGCGTATCCGCAAGTGGATTGTGGGTGTACGCCAGACGATGATACCCGCTGAAGGCATTGAAGATATTTTTATGTACAGAAGCGGCATCTACAGTGTCATTGTGTTTGAAAGCCCGATGAGTCCAGGGCGTCGTTCCAGTCAGAAGAGAGGCGGTTCCTGGGGTTGTAAAGTGACCACCAGCAAAATGATTGTGGTAAACGATGGCTTTTTCTGCCAATCTTTCCAGGTTGGGTGTGGTTTCGCGGGGATAACCATACAGGGAGATATTCAACGCCGACCAGGCGTCGAAGACCACAATGAGAACGTTTTGACCATTTGAATTTCCATTAGCAAAACTTGCGTTTGAAATGGAAGGAGGAAAGGCATAACTCAAAGGTAGAAGCCCTGCCAGTTTTAGGAATTCACGGCGAGATAAGGGTGATTTCATAGTTCAAGCTGTTTTTGGGTTACTGATGAACCTGGTTTAGCAACTCCAATTTGGACGCAAGAATGCCTAAAAATTCATCGGCGGTATCTTTTTTATGGGGATAAAGGTTGTTGATCTCTTCAGGATCAGAGGCAATATCAAATAATTCTATGTATTCCTCGCCGTCGAGTTGTTCGTAACCAAAATACCACATTAGTTTGTAATTTCCCCTTACGAGTAAAGCGGTCGCGGCGATGATGATGCCGTTTCCGTCGCGTTCCTGTACATGGATTGTAGTGATCTCTGGTTGAGTTTCTGCTGTTGGTTCTGAAAAGGGAGGCAGTACTATACCTTCGGCCCATTCTGGGATATTCTGCCCGGTGACTTTCAGAAGAGTCGGCAGCAGGTCGATGACGCTGGTGCGATCATGTATATCGATTCTTGTCTGTTGATGGGGGGGGAAAATTACCAGGGGAATGTTGATAACTGGACGGTGGTACACAGGTTGATTGTGAGCAAGAATCCCGCGCTCGAACATTTCCCCGTGGTCTGATGTAAGGATAAGCCAGGTGTTATTGAGTACGCCTCTCTGTTCTAAGAATGAATAGAGCCTGGCAAACTCCATATCCACATTGAGAATATACTCATCGTACCAACGTCTTTGTTGGTTGATAGTAGTGTCTGAATAGTCTCCGCGCAGAATGTGGTGCGCTTTCTTTTGCGGATGATATCCATCTCCTGCGAAAGCATCGTAATAATCTGTATGCGTGTGGTAAGGATCGTGGGGCGGCAAGAAGTGGAAATAACCCATAAAGGGTTGGGGCGCAGATCCGATCAGCCATGATAACCAATCGATAGCTTCTTTCAGGGAGAAAAATGCTAATCCATCGTAGTTAGGTATCCCGCGGGGAAATTCTGGAAGTATTTCTTCAACGCGCCTTTTTTTGTAACCTTCGTAGATTTGTGACAGGAATAACGAATAGGCATAGCCTTCTTCCAGACGCTTCATAGCCCGGTTCCAACTAATGGAAGCTACGTCGTAATCGTTCTTGAATAACGTGTTGATCAGAGGATCATTTTCGAGGTACAGATGCTCCCAAGGCGTGAAATCGCTGATGTCAGCTATGAATTGCCGCAGTAAGGTGTTGGCCAGGGGGTTATGGGTATATGCCAGGCGGTGATATTGTTGGAAGGAGCGGAAGATGTTGCGATGCAATATTGACTCATCGACAGTGCCGTTGAATGTGAATGCCTGGTGTGTCCAAGGGGTTGTGCCGGTCAGGAGTGAGGCTGTTCCAGGTGTGGTGAAGTGTCCCCCGGCGTAGTGATTGTGATATACAATCGCCTTTTCAGTCAGTCTTTCTAGAAAAGGCGTTGTTTTCCGGCCATAACCAAGAAGAGAGATATTCGATGCTGACCAGGCATCGAAAACGATAATGAGAACGTTTTCTTTGGTTTCGATGGTGGCCGTCAAGTCAAAATAAGATTGGGGTGTAGCGTAGCTAAGGGACAGCAGCCCGGCCAGTTTTAAAAAATCGCGCCGCGTGAGAAGAGTATTCATCGTCGAGTCAGATATTCCGAATTAGAACGATGACCAACCCACCAAAATCTGCAATCAGGTATAGCATTGTCAGTAGTGAGAGGCGCTCAATGATATCCTGAAAAACTTGCAGAGCTTTTTCTGATCTTGATACAAAATAGACGGGTAAAAGTACTGAAGGAATTACTAAGACCAAACATAGTATATAGATGATTTGCAATGGATGCGCGGAGTTGATGAGAAATTGGAAGATGAATCTTGGAATGTTCAAGCCTATTAGAAAATAAAGCTGGTTCAGGATCGCCCATATACCTACCACAAAGATCAGAATTGATAATACAGTTAGACGCTTATTTTCCCTCCATTGCCGTGGCAGGAGTGACCCCAACAGTATCGTGATGATAAAGACAAAAACACTCTCAACAAACGCTGCCAGGAGACCATAAGCTCCCACGCCAATTGCATCCCAATTATTATTCCGCTCAGCCACCCAGGCGAAATCCTGCAAGATCAGCAGGATTGTCCACACATGGGTTGGGAACGCCGCCATCAGGAAGATCGTCCAAAGCCCGTTCTTTGAAAAACGAAATATGCTGAGGGGGAATCTATAAGTATCCAAGACCTTTCAGCCTCTCTTCTATATCTGCTTGTTCTTCGCTTTCCAATGTGGGGGGTTTAATCACTGCCTTGGTTTTTGGAGTCATCCCAATTGCAATTTCAGGAAATTCCCTGTATGAGGGCTGGGAGACCTCACCAAATCCTCTATTTGAGAATATGACGCCAGGAACAAGTTGCGAGTCGATACAATGGTCCGCGTGCCAGTGGTCTTTGTTCTCCACAATTGGAGATATTTCCCATTTTCCTAACCCTGTTTCTGCTGAGGCGCGGAACCCGGCAGAGAAACCCAGGATGAGGTCAGGAGCATATGGGGCGTAAGGGCCTTCGTAGGCTTCATTGCTGGGGGTGATGGTATTGAAGACCGTGTTACCATCTGGGCCCTTCCACTGCAACAACTCGTGTTGGATGTTTATAAGTAGATCATCCTTTTCATCTTGACTTACACACCCTTTCCCCTCTCTTCCGGACAAATTCAAGTAAAGACTGTTTAGCCCGATGGCGTAAGCCTGGCTCTTGGTCCAATCTACATCGATTAATGAATTATTCGCGGATGATGTACTGGTTGTGACCAAGTAGCCATGTTCTTCGAGCCAGCGATTGACATGCACTTTATAATCGAAGTTCGCAAATCCATGATCGGAGACAACCAATAAATGGGGAGGGGATGCCTTCGCTCCGGCTATATCGGTCACCTGCTCAACCAGGTGGTCGAGTTTTATGTACCACTCCTCGATAATATCTGGGCGGTCATGCCAGAACATATGTTGAACTCGGTCCAAGGTGTCGAAGACGGACGCTAATACACCCTCTTTGAAGCGATCTAAATTGCGCAGAAAGATATATTTTCTGGTTTCGAATATTTGCTTGCATAAATCCAGGAATTGATCATCTGAAATGAGACCTTCTTCCAGAGCGGTTGTATCTTGCGACCAACCCAAAGACAAAAAGCCGCCTGATTCACCCCAGGCCTGTTTGACGAAACCGCGCGGTGCCGCATATCGCCAGGGGGAGTGAAGGGGATGGAGTTGCAGTGGCAAGAAGTACAGACGAGGGGAAGGTAATCCATGGGTCAGGATCACTCTGGTAATTGCGCTCACTGAAACCATCAACCCCATTTTGAATTTCAATTCGATGATTGGGCTCCAACTGCCCTGCTCTAATTCAATCGTTTTATTTCCAATGGATAAGCGCGCGCAATTCGCATCCAAGAAGGATAGTCGAAAACCTATGGACGATTTTTGTTCCTGGGTTGACTTCTGTCGGGAGGGGCCAGCCAGATCACCTGTGAATTCGTTTTTTCCTTTTGCTGACAATTTTTGGATGGGGATTTTTTGGTTCTCCTTGGGAGAATCCAGGTCGAAAGCAAATCCAACGCCCACCCCTAAGCGGCCGTGGATGTCCGGTGTGCCCAACCCGGGGATATTTCTAATGGGTGAGTCCAGGCGTGCAGGAAATGTCGCCGGCCACCATAGTGCTGTTGCAGGGTACCCTTGTTCAATGGCCTCGTCAAATATTGTATGGCTGTTATGTGGGCGAGCGAACTCAGTCCCTAATCTGGATTGTTTTGTGGGTAACAGGGAAACATAAAGATTATAATTCTCTGGATTTCTGTGGACGAAATCGAACATCCCGTGCCCAGCAGGGCTCAATCCTGTCGCTATACTTGTCCACGAAACCTCACTTTGAGGGGGATTCGAAACTTCAAAACGTGCGTAATCTCCCTGCTGTGCAAGCCTGGTCAGGGCGGGCAGCTTGCCCTGGTGGCGCATTTCTTCGAATACCTTCGCATCAAAAGCATCTAATCCAAGAATGATGGTTTTCATTGCCAATTATTCAGTGGGGGTTCCGGTTTCTTCTATGTTTTCGATGGATTCGCCGCCGCGCTCCCGCAAACGCCGCAGCATGCGCCGGTAGGCCATCTTGATTTTGCCAGAAAAGAAGAGAATTACGCCGGAGAGGGCTGCAAAGAGAACAGCCAGAATTTGGAAAAGCATGCCTCCAGTGGAAGGATCAATATACATGGGGTTGTCTCCTATAAGGTAAAGAATCACTGTATTGTACATGCGAAGTTCTTAAAAAGCAATTTCTATAGCTCGTGGTGAGCGCGTAAAACATGTCAGAGATTACCCTATTTTTCGGGGCAATCCATTCCCTGGTTTAGCAATTACTTTTCCTTGACATATTGGGCGAATTTCTGCCCAACGGAGCGACGGAACTGCGTAACAGCATAAAAGAAAAAAGCCCGGCGCATACCGCCAGGCTTTTTGATATTGATGATGAGAGATGATATTTTTATTTAACCTCGACCGTGCTGGTCATTATATTGTTGCCCTCATCGTTTTCGTCGATTACTCCGGTTGCATCCGCAAAAGCTTTGGATGTGTATGTTCCTGAATTATCATAGGCGGTGCATCCTAACGTTCTGTCGCAAAAAAACTCCAGCGTTTTGCTGGCTTTGGCGGCGAGTGATCCAACATTCCAGGCTGTTTTTGTACTGGCGGTATCATTACTTTGGTCTGACCACCACTCCACCAAGAACGCTCCAGCGTCCGCATCGCCCTGGTTTTCGACTGTAACTCGTACTGTGAAATTTGTGGTCCTATCGGGAAGCGGGTCGAAGGACATGCTCGTAATTCTCAGGTCCGGCTTTCCTGATCCTGGGGGACTTGTAGCGCTAGGCGTGCTGGTTGGACCGGTGGCTGTTGCTGTAGGAGTCATTGTCGCTGTGCCATCACCATCGCCGGTGACCACAATCTGCACGTAGAATTCATGGCCAAAGCCGACCCCGTCAGCATTTTTCAGTTGCCAGTATCCGGTGTAGGTTCCTGCAGTTGCCGGGGCGACCAGCTCGATGGAGATTTCACGTGAGGAGCCTGGCGCGGTTTCGGAAGTCAGGTTCTGGGGGCTGATGCCGCTCATGCCGTCGCCTCTGACGAAATAAACTGAATAATCGGCCGTCCAGGTGCAGGAACCGTTATTTGACATGCGCCAGGTTTTGGTGAAAGTCGCTCCCGGGGCAAACTGCGTGCCGTCGGGGATGGTCACATCGCTGACAAAGCTGGCATTGTCGCAGCCTACTTGTCCGCCTGTATCCCCGCCACCGGAGATAACCACTTCTACGGTTGGGCTATTGGTAAGGCTAGGGCTGGGGGTAAAGGTTGCAGTTGATGTCGCTGACGCGGTTGCCGTGGCTGTATTCGTATTCGTCGCTTGCGGCGTTAGCGATAGCGCGGCTTCCACAGTTTGGGCAACAAATGTGAGTACCTGTTCTGCTGAAATAGTATCATCTCCACCAGAAGTCAGGTCGCAGCCTGTTAGCAGTAAAATGCTGATACTGAACAAGATGATTGTTTTTTTTATGCTCATTGTATATCTCGATTTCTTACTAGATTAGATAGCCAGGAGATATTGTAACTGAAAACGCTGTAAAAACAGCCGCAAATCTAGAACTTGCCCGAGGGCTGTAAACCCTGATATATTATTCAATCGGGTGTGTATCATTTGGGCGTGTTTCAAACGAGCGGAAAAGTTCCGGAAATAGGGGTGTGCGGGGGGTCGCAAAGCGCCCCCGCACACCCCTATTTCCGGGATTACTTCCACTGGAATGAAATGCACCCGTATCATTTCGGTTGAAGATGTCGCTGTGTATTTCGTATTGCGTATTATGTATTTGGGAAGGCTTATAAAATATGCCGTAGGCAGTACGCAATACGGACACCTGCGTTCGGCGCATCAACCCATTTGAAACGCACCCTATTCAATCCTTACTGCTACGACAACAGTTCGATGATCGTATGATTTCGTGCTGGGGTCATAATCTTTGCAGGTAATTATTGTAAGCCAGTCGTAATTGTCACTTCTAACGAGTATGTCCAGGTTGTTTGGACTGGTCTGAAAAACTTCCCGCACTTCATAGATATACTCATACCCATCCAGGTGGATGATGATTTGATCACCCCACTTTAACTGGTCGATATCCGCGAAAGGCCCAGTTGTGCCATCGGGCAAATTGATATGCCCAGCGATGACAGAGTTCCCGAGCTGGGTTGGATAGCTGGTTCCTTCAAGATAGCCGACATTATTTAAAAGCCATTCTATGTTCCAAGTATTTGCTTGACGGAGAATACCCACAACTTTGGCGTGCAGGGAGATCTTGGGGATTTCTAATTGCAGCGATTGAACGTTTTGGGATGCCTGGGGGCGTACGTGTGTGGGGCTGATTGCTGTGCCCGGAGCGAATCCTGTTTCCGGGAGAATTCCTGCTTGGATGGAATAAATATGAGTGGCCCCTGCATTGGAAGAATTGCCAGACTCCCCGATGAGGATCAAATCGCCATCGATGGCGACGCTCGAGCCGAAGTTGCTTTCGCTATAGGGTTCTACGGATATGATCTGAGTCTGTAGTTCCCAACTTCCGTCATTGCGCTCGAATGCGTAGGCTGATCCAACGCGCAGCGTGCCGTAATAATCTCGCCCAGTTGCGCCGACAATGATAGTTTTTCCGTTCGTCGTTACCGAATCGCCGAAGTTGTCAAAATCGCTGGCATCCTCCAATTCCAATTTTGCATCTTGTTTCCACGCATTGGCTCTCTTTCCGAATATATAGACCGCACCGGCGTTAGTGACTTGACCCGCGCCAAGATCAGGATCAGCAAAGGGCACCCCTACAACGACAGTTTCATCGTTGATGGAAACTGAGTCACCAAAATAATCCCCAGAATGCGTGTCATCGGGTTCGATTTTACTTTCTAGTGTCCAGGTGCTGCCCGTGCGGTAATAGATATAAGCCGCGCCGATCTTGTTCTCGGACGGGGCGCCGACAACCAACCTTGGCCCATCTAAATCCAGGGAGGAGCCAAAGACATCATTTTTATCTGGGTCAGGCGCGGTAATGCTTTGCGCTGGATACCATTTTGTGCCTGAACGATAGAAAGAATACACTTTGCCAGCATCGGTAGTGGAGCCGATATCTTTACCGCTGGCCCCAACAACGATACGCTCTCCAACGATGGCGACTGCGTTACCAAAATAATCCTCTTCAAGACCATCGGCGGGTTGGATCACCGCTTGCTGCTGCCATTGATCGCCACTGCGCGTGAAGGTATAAACAGTGCCCATTTCAGCCGCGTAATCCCCATCATCATCTTTACCGTCGCTCCCGATAGCGCCAACTACGATAGTATCGTTATCTATTGCTACAGAACTGCCGAATAAATCACCGGCTTCGGGGTCGTTGGGGGTAAGGCGCGCTTGCAGTATCCAGGTGTGGTTATCTAGAACGTAAACATACACCGCCCCGGCGTAGTATACTGGATCAACACCGACAACCACGTTATCGTGCCGCGCGCCAACTACCAGGGTTTTCCCATCCACAGCGATGGCGTTGCCAAACTCTGCGCCGGGGTTGTTCGGCGATGGTTCAATCCAGGTTTGGTGAACAGCGCCATAAAGCTGTGATCCGCTGTTGGCAAAGACTGGATTTGCCAGTGTGCTTATCCTTTACTTTCCGCTAAACTGGAGCGAAGAAGTTACAAAACATGGCACAAAAGCCATGCAAAACTACCCAGCAAAAAGCTGGGAGTACTTTACAAATCGAATTTTGGCGCTGGCGAAGCTATTTAGCCTTCAACCTGCT
>JADHXE010000044.1 GCA_016783125.1 Anaerolineales bacterium | reverse complement strand
TTCATACTTGAACCGTTTTCCCTGTTCCATTTTTCCCCTTGCTTTCCTCCTCGCTCTCCTTCTGTATCCCTACTAAGTACGCTCAACTGGTGTCTTGCGTCACTTGATGAATAACATTGTTTATTCCATGTTTGTCGTCAGGTGACGATAAATTCCTTATATCATTATAGTCTATTCTGGCGTTATTCATCCATCGCTTCGTCATCCAAAAACCGATCCAATGGGCTGCGAACTTGTTCCAAACGGGGTTTAATCACATGTGTATACAGCATCGTGGTTTCAATATCCGCATGTCCCAGGAGCTCCTGAATATATCGGATATCTACACCGTCTTCCAGCAAATGTGTGGCATAGGGTCGAAGGGCGGCGCGTTACTTCATCGCTGAAGCACGTTTCCGCCCAGCGCCCTCCAAACCGGACGGACGAGTTAGCCCCGTATCCGGCTTTCCAGCATAGTATTCTATCGTCATTGGCACGGGTTTCCATGATGATGGGCCAAGTGGCACGAGTAACAAAGCAGCTTTGTTTGCTGAGTGAGGCCAGATTGGGCCACATGACCGGCTCCTTTCTTGACCCGTTTCGCATTTCGTAATCGTTTGGGATGATGAACGAATAGATCATCGTCTGATGTACCGCAACTCTGGCATTTGTTCTCTCCTCTCTCTCTGGTTTCACACCGTTTGTGGCGACTGCGTCCTTTCGCCCAACCTGTATCGATGTAGGTTTGTTTGTCTTGGACGCCGCATGTCGTGGCGGATGCCAGTGATAAACGGGGAAGGGTTTTGTGCCAGATGAAGTATCGGTTTTCAGGGGTGGCAGGTTTACCCGGTTTGTGGGTGAACAGGGCTTTGCAGCCTGTTTTCGATGAACGGGCATAACGCTTGCGCATCATCTTTGCGATGGAACAACGATGTTTCTTGCCCAGGTAGTGGGCTGTTCGCCAGTAGATAACCGTCGAGAGTTTGCCGCCAACCACATTATTGTCATGAGCATAGCGATAGAAGTTTGACCAACCCCGTGCAACAGCATTCACATTTGTGAAGACATCATACTCTGGGGCCTGTGAATAGGCGGTGGCTCGTTTGATCTTGGCGACCACATTGCGCACAGCATCCTTGGGGACACTCAGATGGAGCCATCCTGTTCCACTAGGGTTTTGGCGTCCTTCCAGGTTGTATCCCAGAAAACGGAGAAGTTTACGCCAGTGGGTGATGTGGGTTTTCTCCTGGTGAAGTGTCAAACCCAGGTGGGTTTGCATCCAAGTTGCGATAGCAGCTTTCACCTGGCGTGCTTCCGCCTTAGAGTGGTGGCAGAGTACGACGACGAAATCGTCCGCAAATCGAGAGTAAAACACCACTCTGCGGGGAAGACTGCGAGGTTGTAAGCGACGGAGTCTCAGCTTTTCCCGTAACTCCTGTCGGAGTTCTTCTGGGGTTGCTCCTCTAGGCATGGGACGCTTTCCATCCAGATATCGACGTATGTCGCAGATGCGGTAATGCAATCGCATATAGTCTGGATTACTGCGTGCATTCTTATCTTGCGAACTTTCTGCGGGTGGATTTGCCCCCATCTGCGATTCCATCCAGCAATCCAGTTCGTGCAACACGATGTTGGAGAGGATGGGACTGGCTATCCCCCCTTGAGGTGCGCCTGAGTAGGTTGTTATGAAGTAACCGTCTTCCATCACACCTGCCTGTAGCATTTTACGGATCAAGTCGATGAACCGTTCGTCTCGGATACGCTTCCGTAGGCAGTTGAGAATCACCTGATGCGGCAAGCTTCCAAAACAGTCGGTGATATCACCTTCAATGATCCATGTTGCTCCAGCACGGTAGGCGTTGCTTACCTGCCGTAGAGCCGTGATTGGACTACGCTTGGGTCGGAACCCGTGCGAGCAATTTAGAAACAGTGGTTCATAGAGGGCGTTTAGAATAAGCGCCACTCCAGATTGGATCACTTTCTCACGACTGGCAGGCAGGCCTAGCGGTCGTAACTTTCCACTTCTCTTGGGTATGTAGCGGCGTTGTACAGGTTGTGGTTGATACTTTCCGGTAGCTAACTCCTGGCAGAGCTTGGTAATCTCTTTTGGTGTAATGTCATCGATGGTTTGTCCATCTATACCGGGGGTGTGAGCCCCTTTGTTGCCTGCGATACTTGCTCTAGCATACGCCAGGAATTGTTCCTGTCGCAGTAAGCGATACAGACGATTGAAACGTTTTTCATGGTCCTCCTTTGCCAATTTCTCCAGATGTCCAAGTTCCTGGATAACATCTACCATAAGGTCTATCACCTCCGTATGTTTCCTCGATTTGGACTACTATGCCTCTGGCCGCTACGGTCGATGGGATGGTCACCCATCCCACCTCCGTTTCAAAACCGTGCTTGCGCGTTTCCGTGCACACGGCTCCTCAGCAACTTGGCATTTGTTATATGTACCTTTTTCAACCAGTGTCTCTGGTTGTTTTCTTGTCATGGCAATGTCGGTGTAACAGCTGCAAATTGTAGAATGCATCTTTCCCTCCAATACTCTTGGGGATGATGTGATCTACTTCGATCTTTTCCCTATCTCTGAAGTACAAGCCGCATTCCTGACATTTCCCTTGTTGGTTTTTGAGAAGTTTTGCGACTCGTGCTGAAACTTCTGGATGGCGTCCTAATCGTTTGCTCCAGTACAACCAGTCTCCGTCATATGGGCTCCGTGAACCTCGTACTTTCACGTGTCTACGAATGGGCGTTTTTGCGTGTCGGCATAATCGCCACTTGCTGTTGTGGGGTTGGAAGACCCAGCCCTGTCCATCATCTATTCTCCAATATTTGCCCATGATCCAGTGCTTGTTTTGCTTTGCGTGTCGGTAGACTGCCCAGCCGCGTAACATCATGTAGACGATATTGTCCAGTTTTTTAAAGGTCTGTGCACTCATTACGTGAGCGTAGTAGTTGCTCCAGCCCACAATTATTGGGTTCAGGGCCTTGATGAGTGTTTCCTGATCCGAGTGTTTGCGGCAGTCGATGACTTCGCGGAGCTTGTTGACCTGTTTCTGGATTGCGATTTTGCTGGGTTTGATGTACGTTTTGAAGCCCTGTAGACGTCCTTGACAGTCCTTTCCGGATTTCGTTTTTCCTACTGGGTATTGCCTAATGCTAAAGCCTAGGAAATCAAAGCCCGGTTTTCCTTTGGTTACGTTCAAGGTATGGGTGATGCGGGTTTTGCTTGGTTTCAGTTCCAGCCCCATTCCCTTCAGCCACTCTGCGGTCACTTTTTGACATTGTTGGATGATTTCCCTGTCCGCGTGCAAAACCACAAAATCATCGGCGAACCGGATGACCTGGGGAGAGCTAAAGCCCCTGCTTCCGCTTCGGGGGAACTGTTTGTGTGTTTGTCAATTGAAAAGTGAGCCAGTTGATTAAGGAAAAGTGAGCCACAAGGGGCAAAGTACGGGGTAATGATGATCGAAAAAAGAGCCATTTGATAATCGAAAATTAGGTCACCTCCTTAGAGTAGTGAACGGGGTTGTGCTGAACTGCTTCATAAGCGGGAGCGACTTCCGGAGGCCGGGGCCCAGTCAAGGGCGGTTGAAGAGATCGAGAAAAAGAACCCATGCCCGCCCTTGACGGGGTGGCCGGAGGAATAGAATTGCCCGCAAGAAGCAGGTTCAGCACTCAAGATGGTAAAGATTGGCGCTCCAGGCTCTGGCGAAAACGGAAGCTGTCACCAGAGAACTCGAGGACATGACAATGGTGGGTGAGACGATCAAGTAAGGCTGCGACCAGGCGGGTATCTTGGAAGACTTCAGTCCAATCGGTAAAGGCCAGGTTAGTTGTAACCATGATGGAGCTATGCAGGTAACGCTGGCTGATGAAACTAAAAAGCATCTGGGAACCTTGCTGGGAGAAAGGGACAAACCCAAGTTCGTCGATAATGATCAGGTCTTGCTTCATCAGGCTGTTTTCCAGTCGGCTCAGGCGATGTTGTTCTGCGGCTTCCAGGAGGTCATTGATCAAGCCAGCGGCGGTGAAGAAACGCACACGGCGGCCTTGCTCGCAAGCGGCCAGGCCAATGGCAGTGGCCAGGTGCGTCTTGCCAGTGCCGATTGCTCCGACAAAGACGACATTTTCGGCTTTTTCAATGAAATCACCATTGGCCAATTCCAGTATCTTGGGCTTTGAGAGAGCAGGCATCACCGAAAAGTCGTAAGCATCCAGGGTATGCAAAAGGGGGAAACGAGCTTCGCGGATACGCCGTTTTCGGCGGTTGACATCGCGTTGGGAGACTTCTTGTTCCAGCAACGCCAGGAGATATTCTTCATAGGGTTGACCGCTGTCTGCGGCTTCGCTAGCCAGTTTGCCATAATTGGCAGCCACGGTGGGTAGACGGAGTTGCCGCAGCAAATCTTTCAGGCGGATATCCAATCCAGCTTTCGATTGACGGGTCACGACCCACCTTCCACAGAGAGCAGTCGATTGAAGCGGCCCAGATCGGGCGGCGGTACGGACACGTTTGCCAGGGTGGGATGAGAACTCAAATCAGCTGGATCAGGGCGTTCGGGTTCAGCGACCCGCCGCACCAATTCTCGTACGCCATCATAGTTGTAACAGTGACAAACCAGGGCCATCTCCAAGGCTTCTGCCAGCGTATCTTCGGCATACTCAGCACACAGTTGCAGGATGCGGATGAAAATCCCAGTACCTTGATTGTTGGGATAATGATCCTTTAAGACAGCCCAATAGGTTTCAAAAACCTGGGGCCAAGTTTCACGCCATTGCCGCAAGGGCCTGGCTCTTTCAAAGGCCCGGGGGCGCCGGGTCAGTAATCCCAGGTAGTGCTGAGGATCGAGAATATCTTGCTCTCGCTCCCAACAACGGGGATGGGTGGCCACAACCTCTCGCTGGTCTGCGATTTCGATCCGATGGGGAAAGGCTCGCAGGATCAGGTTTTTGTGAGCCGCTTCCACTGGCACCGAGTAACGGTTGGTCGCAAAACTGACCAGGGAGAGCCGATTAGCTTGTACGGGTACCGTTGCACAGCAAGGGTAGGCTCGTTCTGGCAGCGGCAAAAACTGGGCTTTCTCCTGGGAGAGCCGTTCCCCAATGCTTTCTTCTCGCCCTCGCAGGCGGCGTCCAAATTCCTTTTCGCATTGCACCAGCAGATATTCGTTCAACGCATCCCAGGAGGAGAACTCCATCACCGGGATCAACCAATTTCGTCGGGCATAGCCCACCCGGCTTTCCACCCCCCCTTTCTCCCAACCAGCTCTCACGTTGCAGAATTGGGCTTCGAAGAGATAGTGGCTCCGGAAGGCCACAAAACTCTGCTGTTCTTGCCGCTTGCTTCCTTTCAGCACTTTGGCTACCGCCGCTTTGAGATTGTCGAACCACAACTGTCTCGGCACACCCCCAAAAAACTCGAAGGCGCTTGCTTGTCCATCAAAGAATATCTCCTGGCTTTGTCCTGGATAGGCTTTGACATACGTGCTGCCCGAGTACCCCAACCAGATCAGGAATAATTGTGCTTTGACAAGTTCACCGGCAATGATTACTTCTGCTTCACCAAAGTCCACCTGCCCAACTTCTCCCGGCTCATAACTCAGCGGCACATACACTTTCTTGCGGGCTTTCTTGCGTAGCTGTCCCACATACACCCGCAAGCTCGACTCCGCTCCTTGATAGCCATATTCTTCTCCCCTCAGAATTTGATACATGCGCCTTGCCGTCCGCCGTTTCTTCTTCGGCTTCTTTTCGTCCTCGGCCACCCACTCCGCCAGGATTGCCTTGTAGGGGCCTAAGACCGGACTTTCTCGCTTTTTCTGTATCCGATATTTGGGGACTTCTCCGTCCGTCAACATTTTCTTGATCGTATGCCGGGAGTGTCCGGTTTCTCTGGCTACTTGGCGTTGGCTTTTTCCTTCCACCAACACTGCTCTTCTGATTTCTTCTTTCTTGTTCACGTCCAACATCTCCTGTTTTTTCTCCAGTTCGTAGGGTTTCGCCTACTATACCGGAGTTTGAGATGTGGCTCACTTTTCAATGATCATTTCTCTCTTTGTCTGGCTCACTTTTAGTTTATCAAACACATGTTTGACGATGGCAGTTTCTAAACCGTGCAAAGCTATGTTGGCTAATAACGGTGAGATACTGCCTCCCTGCATTGTTCCTTTTTCCGTGGGAAACCACTGCCCGTCATCGAGTACCCCTGCTTTTAGCCAAGCCTTCAGTTGTCGGCGTAGAGTAGGGCTGCTATTGACCTTCTTGACTAACGCTTCTTGGTTGATCCTGTCGAAGCATTTGGCGATGTCAGTATCTAAGACGTATTTGGCCTTGTGGTTGATCGCTGTGAATATGGCTTCGATTGCGTCGTGGCATGATCTTCCTGGTCGAAATCCGTAACTGTTGGGTTCAAATCGTGCCTCCCACTCTGGTTCTAGAGCTAGTTTAACCAAGGTTTGCAGTGCCCGATCGTACATGGTTGGAATGCCTAACGGCCTCATTTCTTCGGTGTTGGCTTTTGGTATCCAAACCCGACGAACCGGGTGGGCTTTGTGTCCCAGTTTCAAGCTGTTGGCCAGTTTGAGACGTTGTTTGGGCGTCAAGGATTTGACGCCATCTACCCCTGCTGTCCTTTTGCCTTGATTATCCTGGGTTACCTTCCGTACGGCTAGTAGCTTTGCTGACCGGGAGTTTATCAATAGTCTCTGAAGCTTGCGAACTGTTTTGACATTTCCACTCCTTGAGGCTTGGTAGATGCGTTTTTGAAGCTTGAACACATTCTTCTCGATCTTCTTCCAGGGAATCGTGTTCCATCTATCCATCGGGGTTGCCCCCGTGGTCATAGCTTGTTCACTTCTACTCATACTTCTACCGTCCAAGTTGCTGTGTCTCCGTCGGCCTATCCTGCGGCTTTCCCGCAGGCATTTGCTTCTGAGACAATCCTTTTCTCCACTGTTGCTTGCGGTTGACACCTGCTCCGCTGTTATCCAGCTTGACTGCGGAGAGCCAGTGGAGAGTTACTCCGTTCCTGAATAATGTTTGTCGTTTGAGGTTAGGGTCTCACTGTTCGCCGGGGTACTTCTGGGATGCATTCTGGATCAAGCGAAGAATTGTCCAGCCTGATAGACTTGTGGTCTATCATTTCCCCTTGTCCATTTTGGACCAAGCCAATAACCCACGTAGGCTTGTCCCACATTACGACGATTCTGACATGAGTTCGTATGCCTACCCTTGCTCAACTATGCTTGACGGGATTCACTGTTGGGTTCAGTGTTACCGCCTTTCGCTCCCGCTTCACGGTGTTGATAGTCAGTCACTACCGTGGGGATCGTGCTTTCACCCTTGCATCTAGGGGATAGGAATTTCACCTATACAGTATTCAAGTTATCATAGACCTCCTTGATCTAAGTCCCTAATCCCCGACGCCTGGCGTCGTTTCTAGGGAACGGATCGCTGCTTTGCCTTGTAAACGGCTTTCCCGTTCTCCCTGGTGGGGCGTTACTCCCACGACTACTACGGCCAGTGTGCCCCACCTGTGCCTGATACTGCCCAAGCCAGCCGCCTCTTGCGAGAAGGGCCAGGTGGTTCTCCGGTAGCTATCTGACTACTAGAATGGGTCGGGTTGACTTCGAAACACGTTCTCTCTGACAGAGAGCCTGAGGGCTGGGTTCTTCGCTTTTCCAGGTGCTCGAACCTTCCTAACCTATGCTCAGGGTTCACCGGTATCATTCGCTACCCGGATTACAGCCCCCCTGGCATCATAGACCGTGTATGCCAGCCGCGGCTTGGTCATGTCTCGTCTTCGCCAATAACCGGCTAACCCCCACCATTCATTCTGAACGTTTGCTTATTGGAGGTCGGTCTCCTCCTCACAACTCGCTCATTTTCCCTGGAAGCTAACCAACTCAGAGGGGCTTGGCCCTCTGAGACGCCAGGGTGAGAATACCCGTTCCTGACAACGGGCAGCGTCTAACGACGCATTAATCAGACGCCCGAACGGACGCCCGAAGGAATGGCGAAGCGTGTGCAGAGTGGCTTTGGGATTGATTTGAGCCTTCTCGCGCACCCGCTGAAGAATCCGCTGTGCAGTGCTGGCGGAAATATGCGATTTGGGCTCTTTCCCAGGAAACAGCCAATCGACGGGTCGATATTCCCGATAGTGATCTCGCAAGAGGAGCAGGGCCTTGTCAGCCAGGATGGTGTAGCGATCCTTATCCCCTTTCCCGCAAATGACTCGGATCTGATGTCGGTTTGAGAGAATGTTTTCAATTCTCAATTGGATCGCCTCACTCGTTCTCAATCCAGCAGAATAGACCAAGGTTAGAAATGTCTCGTTTTTCAAAGTATCAGAAGATTGCAACAATCGCCGAATCTCATCCTTGCTCAACACCAACGGTAATTTCTTCTCGCTCTTTGCGCCTGGAAGTTCATTGATCTTTTCAGGCTGCTTTAGCACACTTTCGTAATATATGATCAATGCGGCCTTGGCTTGCCGGACATACGAAGCCGATAAATCGCTATCCAACATCTCCACCAGATAAGCCCGCAAATCTCCTTCCTCGGCGGAAGATGGGTCTTTTCGCAGCCATCTTAGAAAGCGGAGCATGTGCAGGCGATAGTTGTCGCGGGTGTTTGAACTATATTCCCGCAGTGTCAACTCTTCATCAAGCGTAGACACAACCATCTTTACCTGATCCGATGCCAATTCAGGCGTAGCGGCTCGGACTGATTCTGCCAGCACAACACGATCTCCCAAAAATAGGTTCTGGATTTGCTCGATAACTTTAGGAGAGAATGGTACAGTCCAAACCTTCTTGATAGGATGCCATTTCCGTCCAGGAATCCTTTTAACAGCCGCTACCCGCTCTGGCGAATATCGAAACTGCACAACCAAACGTTCGTTTTCTCCATTTGTGATGTGGATGATCCCCATTTGAGCTTATACTTCCTCCAGATAGTATCCAACGTTTGTTGATTGCGTAGTCACTATCTAGTATTAGTTATATTCTGCATTTTTATCACAAGATTATACATATCTATCCGGTACTCCCCTCTCTCCAATTTTTTCCTTGACAAAACCGCCGGGGGATGTGTACAATCCCCCTCGTAGTGTCCTATCTGACGGGAGTCCCCCGTCTTGCTGCCATATAGAATCAGCCGCAAGATTTCCCGCCCAGATCAGGGCGCTTTTTGTTTTAAGCAACTTTAGAAAGGAGCAGTCATATGAAACGATATTTCTTCATCCTAATCCTGATCCTATTTGTCGGGATCACTGCATGTTCTCCGGCGACAACAAACTTGGAAGAACATGTACTTGGTGCGACCTCGGAGCAAGCTATCACAACTGTCGATACCGAGACAGATGTTGATGCTGACGTCAAGATTGATTCAGAAGAACTACCGACAACGACACCATCACCGGAGAGCGACCCATCACAGGAAGCGATCACTGAAACACTTTCCGAAGAGGATACCGCACCGGTTGAGCCACTTCCCACCATGCCCATCATTACCGAGACGCATCAAGGCTTCACATACAGACCTGGGCAGGTAATCACTGTTCTGGCCGAGGGTTTTGAAGAAGGCGATACCCTGGCGGTCACGCTCGTGCACGAAGACCAGGGCCAGATAAACAACTTTTCGGTTTCTCCTGTCAGCCCCCGCGGGAACATCCCCATTTATCTCCCGGTAGAAATAGATGAAGCTGGCATATACCCCGACGGGGAATACGCTTTCCGAGTTTCAGGAAGTGACGGGACGCGAAAAACATATTCGTTCTCACTCGACTATCTCCATCCGGCAGACATGGACATGGCCCCCTTCGAGGGCTGCGGCGTATATCCCGAACCTGTGCTGGACAGCATTGTTTTTGTCTGGTGCACCGGGTATGCGCCTTCAGCAGCTCCGCTAGATATCCGCGGTGTGGTCAGCGGGGAAGAGTTATTCACCGATATTGTAGAAACCATATACAGCGATGGAGTGGCCCTCTACGTCCTCGACATCTTCGACAATGACCCCGCGGGGGAATGGACGCTGGAGATTGGCCGGGACGAGTTCATGATTGATGTCCAAGGAGAAACCAATGAATAGACCGAAAACCACCCCGATATTCATCACAGGCTCGATAATTACTCTCACCCTATCGCTATTGCTGACCAGTACCGTATCCGCTCGCAGATCAAGAGGAATTGATGGATGGAGCAACCCGGCTTGCTCAGAGCCATCGAGTACATTGTCCGGTAATTCGTATGAGGAATATATCATGGCGATCAGGGGAACATCCACATATGAGTACATCCCTGCAGATTGTCCATCCTGCAACGCACCAGCTGCGCCCGCACCGAGGAACGATGATGAAGAAGAGGAGGAACATCATTCGCCCCCACCCGCACCTGCACCCGTGCCAACGGCCTGCGTCCCCCAATACCATGCCCCTACCTTGAGTATGGGCGGATACACCCCGCCGTATCCGCTGGTACTGGGCCAAGACCCGGACGAGTTGGGCGTGGACGTGACCATCACGGCCCAGGGCGGCGCGAAAACCAATAGCTACCCCGGCGACCCCCGCGGCACAATCACGATATTCCAACTGGACGAGGTCACCCTGTCCCCCGAAGCCATCGCCCGAATCCAGGGTGAACTCCAAAAGGCTTATCCTGGCGCGCACGTTTTGGGCAGTTACCCCCTACATCCATCGCCATCGGTATCCCTGGGATCGAACGCCACGCTGCGCTTCCACTTCGACCCACAAGACCCCGGCGCATACAACATCCTGGTCACCGCCACTCAGCACGATGGGCAGAGCGTGTCACAGACCTTCCAGGTTCCGGCGCATTTATTGGAAGCGATGATTTCGTGGTAAGTGAGCAGGGGAGCTACGGAGCGTGGGAGCACGCCAGAGGCGGGCCTACGGCCGGGAGCACCCCCTCACCCCAGCACCCAGCACCCTAGCACCCCATCCCCCCATCCCATCTTGCCCACCAGCCCCCATGCCCCCCGACGCCCTTCTCCTCCCCTTCATATGGCTGCTCAACGGCATCCTAACCCTGGCCTACCTCACGATCGAGCATATCGCCGTGGTGCTGCTGGCTTTCCCGTTGTACTGGCTGATTTCGACCACGGAGAAGGCGCATCGTCCCTGGATGATGGGTGCGAGTGCGATGGCGTTGTCTGGAGGGATGTTCGGCTCAGTGGCCGTCGGCCTGTGGTTACTGGTGATGGCCGCAGCCAGTGTCTTGACCATCCGTTTGGAGAAGTTCAACCCGGACACACTGAGATGGCGGGTTGCGGGCGGCATTGCGGCATACGCCTTGATCGGGCTGGGCGCAGCGATCTACAAACTCCTGGCACCTTCGATGATGTCGGATAGCTTTTTCGCCCAGGGGCAGGTATATCTCTCCACTATTGTGGGCGTTGCCACCATTATTGCCCCGGTCGGATTCCTGGGGATACTGGTGCAGGCAATATGGGCACACCCACCGTTGGAAGGATCGCCTGAAGAAATGTACTCCCAGATTCGCACACGGGGCAAAAGATGAACATCCTCGACAACGGCATCGAAGTCCAAGATGGACAGTTCCAATATCTCTGGTTTCGGATCGTGGATGATCTGGGCCAGCACCGCTATCGCGCCGTGGCGCTGCGGGAGCTGACCGCGCTGGCGCTGGATGACAAGGAGATCGAGGACTACAACGTCTGGGGAAAGCAATGGGGAGCGGTGCAAGGACTATACAACGCCGGGGTGGATTTCGTCTACACGGCTGCGGGGATTTATACCCCTGATCACGTTGGTGTGGTGCAATTCTACGGCGCCGCATCAGATGGTGACAGCATCGAGGATGCTTCCCGCCTGGCACTGCGCAACCTGAATGCGGTCGAGGCCGTACTGGCAAACCAGCAGCAATCCAAAACCCGCCCACCGCTGTTGCGCTGGATCGAGTGGTATCTGGATTTCATGACCCAGCGCGCCAAAAACGTGATCGCCATCCTGGGACACCCCGATCCTCGCGACGGGCGCAAAGGCATCCGCCTGATGGACGGCGGGGTGATCGACGACGGCGATGACCTATCCAGCGAACAGAATGAAATGCTCTTCCGCGGTCTGGCAAAACTACGAGAAGATTTCGTCTTTCAAATTACAGCAGAACACCTGCACCACAATGATCTGGTCAAATCGCTATTTCGCGTGGCAGGGGAAGCCTCGAAGGTGGCTTCCCGGCGGCGCGGTGCGATCTCCATCGGTGCCAGCTTGAGTATCCCCTTGATGGCAGCTTTGAATAATTCGCTATCTGGCGGGCATACGCTAGGGGAGACGCAGCAGCACTCCATCACCGATGGACAGAACCATACTTGGGGGGAAGGGCATACCGACAGCCAGGCGCACACCGAGAGTTTTGCCCACACCAAAGGCACATCCAAATCGGAAGGCATAGCCGTCACCCACACGGAAGGTCAATCGCTCACCATCAGCGAAGCGGATACGGTCAGTGAATCAGACACCATCAGTCATTCCATAACCAAAGGGCAAGCTAACACCCAAAGCCAGTCCACCACCCACTCAGAAGGAGCCTATTCCGGCTGGAGCCAGGGCGGATCCAATACCGTCACACAAGGCAACTCCCAGACAGGCAGTCAGCAAGCCACCACCGGCTCATCGGTGAGCACGGGCGTGTCGAGCGGGGTCAATGTCGGTGCGCAGGGCAATGTGGGTATTCCGGGGACGTTGGGGGCAGGTGTTTCAGGCAACGTCAACGCCGGAGTGAACGTTACGGGATCAGAATCGGGATCTGTATCCCAAGGTGTGTCCAGCGGACAATCGAGCAGCGCAGGTACCACCAGCAGTTGGGGCACATCTGGCGGCAGCAGCTCGGGCGTGGCGCATACCAGCGGATCGGCGCATACAACCAGCAGCAGCGAAACCTGGGGTGAAGCGCACACCGAAGGCAAAGCCCACACCGACGGCAAGGCTGTGTCCACAATGGAAGCTGATGCGGTGACACGCTCCTGGGGTTGGGGAGAGAGCGAGTCCTTCACCTCGGGCCGAGCGGATACCGTTGGGCAGGCGGACTCCAAGCAGGAAGGTTGGGGAGAGAGCCATCAAGAAGGGCAAACCCTGGGCTGGAACGTTGGCCGCAACACCATGACGGGTATCACCCGCGGCCTGTCCACAGGCTTGATGCCGGGTATCTCGCTCAACCGCTCCTGGCAAACCGAGGACGATGTGGCTGACCGGCTAACAGAAATCCTGCGGGGCGTGGAAGGTCTGCTCAATGTGGCGGCTTCAGAAGGCGGCTTCTTAGGAGAGGCGCTTTTGCTGACAGCCACAGATAATGGCGCGGTGGCTGGTGAAGCGCTGGTTCCGCAGGCGTTCCGCGGTCCCAAAAGCCCCACCCCCATCCTGACCGTCTCGCCCCAGGGGCTGGACGTCAATCTACTGCGCTCGCAAGCGTTAGCCTTCACCACATCCCGAAAGCCTGATCCGAACGATTTCCTGGGCGGCGCGCTGGGCGGGTTGTACTCAACGGTGCTGACGTCCCAGCAGCTTGCCGCATACACCGCTCCGGCCATCTTCCGGGAAGGTACAGTGCGGGTCATCCCGGCCATCCCCAAGGACAGCCTGGGCTTCTACCCCGACATGCCCGGCGAAGTCTTGTTGGGACACCAGTTCTCACCAGAGACCGCTGACCTGACCAATGCCCCCGTGATGCTGGCCAAAGACCGCTTCGTGCATATGATGTTTGCAGGCGCCACTGGATACGGCAAGTCCGTTGGTGCCGAACGTCTGGCTTACGAGATCGTGCGCAAGTGGGGTATGCGCGTGGTCGTGCTGGACTTCGGCGCGGGTTGGCGGCAGTTGCTCAATGCGCCGGGCATTGAAGAACAGGTCGATATCCGCCAACTGACCCCCTACGGCGTGCGCCCGCTACGCTGGAACCCGCTGCAAATCTCCCGCTATATCATCCCCGAAATCCAGTTAGCCGCTTTCGTGGACATCTTCGGCAACGTAGGTCAACTCGGCGTCAAGCAGCAGAAACATCGCTTTTTCGACGCTGTGGAATTCATCTACCTACAAAAAGGCGTGTTGGTCAATGATCCCAAGATTCTGGATGATCCGGTGTGGGGAAAGGTCGCGGATCAGGAAGAAGCTGCCGCTTGCGGGTATCCAGTTGGCACGATGTTGCGTTCGATGGACATCCGAGAGCGGCAAGAGATCGCCGTATACCGCTCCAAGAGCGCCAGCTTGCAGGATTTATTTGACGAGATCGAACAGCGCCGCGACGCTATGCCTGCCCGCGACCAGGTCGGACGCGGGATACTCGACGGCATCCTGGAGCGCATGAAGACTTTGCTGCGGGGGGCGACGGCGGCTCAATTTGCGGCTGGGCATGATGCCATCGACGTGGCCGAATTGGGCAATGACGAAAAGCCCCTGCTGGTACTCGAAGGCGGCAAGCACTTAGATCAGTTCTCTAAAGCCTGGCTACTGTCCTGGGCCGGGTGGCTGCTCTACCAGGATATGGTGGAGCAAAAAGACCGCCAACTGATCACGGGGGACGCTGAACTGATCATGTTCTTCGAGGAGGCCAATATCATTTTCAGCGGCCTGGGGGCACGCGATGAGAACAACAAGGGTGCGCCGACCGTGGCCGAGCAGTACGACAATATGTTCCGGGACTCGCGTAAGTATGGGGTGCGGTTCGTGGTCATCACGCAATCGCCTTCGCTGATCCCAGCCGGGGTGCGCAGTTCGTGCTCCAGCGTATTCTTGGGCTATCTCAGTGAACCCGAAGATAAAGATGTGGCCCTTTCAGCCATTGCCCGCAGCGAAAAGGGGTTCCATGATGAACCCTGGCGACGCTTTGTGGCTGACCAGGGCATCGGCATGAACCTGGGGCGATTGCCCTATACCTTCGAGCGCAGCGAAATGCGGCCCTTCCTGTTCCGCCCTTTGATGCTAAGGGCCAAAGAGCCGGATGACGCGCAAATTGCCGAAGTGCTAGGAAGGATTGTGTTGTGAATCAAAAAACACTCTTGTTGATCTTCGCGGGGATGGCTGTGCTGTCCTTGTTGGTCGCCGCGCTGATCCCCGATATCGAAGCCCAGGATGGCCAGGTGACTTGGCAGCCCAATACTTTGAGCACAGCAACCGCGACCCTAACCCCTACCGAGGGCTGGTACGACGATCTCCCTACGCCATCTTATGGAAAAGCAGCTGCTAGCGTAACACCGGATTTGACGCAAACACCAACCGCGTCCATTCTGGTACCAACAATATCCCCTACGCTGGGCGTTACGGATATCCTGATAACCCTGACAGCCGAATCCGAGAGGTAACTATGACACAAAATGACGGCAACACCCATCCACCGAAAACCATACAAAGTTTGAACGCCCTGCGTGCCATCTTTGGCGATGAAGAACAGACCATCGTGGTCAAGGTCAACGAGCACGAGCAGCTCTTGGACTACGAAGTTCGACCGCTGGCCGATGTTGTGGCCGATTTAGCCATAAATGGGTTTGGACGCAAGAAAGACATAGCGCGTTGAGCACGTATTGATCGCTCTCCACTCAACGCTATACAGTGCCATCATCAATTACAGGAGTAAAAAATCATGAACATTAAGAGAATCATCCCCATTATCGCTGCCATCTTCGTGGCGTTTCTGGCAGTCAGTTTGCTGGGCGCACGTGAAGCTGAAAAAACGGAAGTAGTTGTACTGGAACAAAATCTTCCCCCTGGTCACACGATCATCGAAGCCGACATCGCCTTGGCTGAAATGCCGGTTGCCAATCTACCTGCGGACGTGATCGCGGACCCGGCGCAAACCCTTGGCAGTGTCCTGCGGGTCTCTCGTTCTGAAGGCGATTTCCTGGCGGCCAGTCACCTGGGTGGGGATGTGTTGGAATTGGCGTCCGACGAACGGGCCGTGACCATCGAGGTCAGCGACTCGGCTGGCCTGGCCGGGCAATTGAAGCCCGGAGATTTCATCGGCGTGACCGCCATCCTGACCGAAAATGACTTCACCTTCGCCAAAGTGGCCGCGGAAGGATTGAAAGTCCTGAGCGTCTCGCCAGAGTTTCAAGCCATAGACCCGGCGGCGTACCAGCAGGGATATTCCCAAGACGAGGACAGCTTTGGCGCTGTCGAGGCCGCACCGGACCGCAGTCCGAAAGGAACAATCACCCTGGCTGTGCCGGTGGACGCCGTGGTGATTGCCTACGATTTCTACGCTTACGGCGCAGAGGACGAATATCTGCTGGTCAACGTCATCGAGCTATTACAAGGGCTGGATCAGGATAATCGAATAGCGTTCTCGCTCTACCTGATGCCCGATGATGCGCTGGCCTTCAAGACGGCAGGCATCTTCTTGCAGAACTTGATCGTCACCCCCGGACCGACACCGACGCCCACCCCAACTCCCTTTGGCTGGACGGGTGAGCCGGAAGCCACCCCAGCACCCACCGCAACGCCGTAGGAGATCATCAATGAAAAAACAAAGAATTCACCGCCAAGACGCGAAGAACGCGAAGAAAAACGATAAAAGAATCTTAGCGGTCTTCGCGCGTCGCCACAGGCGTGCAGAGCATTCGCGGTTCAAAAATTTCCTTCTTGCCAGGGTTAGGAGTTGATATGTCCTGGAATACACAAGAAAACGATACCGTCACCGTGTTGCTGGCGGGGCCGAAGAACCGCACTGATGTCTGGCAGACCGCGCTAGCAAAAGACGCGCGCTTCCGCGTATCAGCCATCGCCAATGCACCCGATGATTTGATGGTCAAGCTAACATCCAGGCCGGATGTGGCACTGATGGACGGGGCCATGTTTGGGGATGCGGATGGCTTTGTCAGCGCCATGCGCAGTATGAGCGAAGATGTCTATGTGGTGTTGCCACAGCTGGCACCTAATGACGAGCAGGGCATCCGCTCCGAACTGGCTGGCCTGCCCCATCTCAAAGGGCTGTATACGGTAGACATGAATTTGCAAACGCTGGTGGAGAAAATCTTCGCCGACACACGTGCTACGAAAATGGCGTCGGGCGCAGGTGCGTGGGGCGCTATGTCTGGCAACGGCCACCGGCCTGTGACAGCCCGCATTATCACGGTTTGGAATATCGCTGGCGGGGTCGGCAAAACCACCATCGCATCCAGCCTGGCGTATCTGGCATCTCAACGCGGCTATCCAACCCTGCTGATCGGCATGGGGTCTCCCCCGGATGACCTGCCCATGATGCTGCGCCTAAGCCCAGAGCCGAACCTGGCGCACTGGCCGCAGAATCCGACCGTCGAAGGTTTGCGGGTGATCACCCAGAAGGTTGGCTCGATGAATGTGTTGGGCGGCTTCGTGGATGATATGGCTGCCGGGCAGATGTCGAGCGCCAATCGAGACAGTCCAGGATCATTCCAGTCGCTGATCAACACCGCCATTCGAGAGTACGCCGTAGTAGTGATCGACACCCCGCCATCGTCTCAAGCCGCGCTGGCATTGGGTGTTTCCAATCACCTGGTACTGGTCGGCACGCCATCCATGGCTTCCGCGATGCGCACCGCCGAGGCATACCGCATGGTCTTCGAGCGCATGGCCGGGATGCACAGCCTCTCTGAAACCACCTCTTACCTGGCCCTAAATCGGGCTGGAAAGCGGGTCGAACCGCGCGACTGGCATCGCTGGGCGGCTGAGGCCGTGAGTGGGGGTTTCCTACCGCTGATTGCCACCATCCCCGACAACGACGCTGTGGGGATCGCTCAAGACGAGCGGGTCATCCCCGTGGAACGGTCCGAGGCCTTTCGAGGAGCCTTGATGCCCCTGGCAGATGCGCTGTTCTCTGAGAACTACGGCAGCAGCGGTCACACTGGCCGCACGAAGAATATTCTCGGCGTGAAGGTAAGGTTCTAACGCAGAGAAAAAAGATTCCACCGCAAAGACGCAAAGGACGCAAAGGACGCAAAGATTTTTAAGGTGAAGATTGAGGATAATTTTTATCATTATTTTTGAATTGCTTTGCATTTTATTTAGTATTCTTCGCGCTCTTCGCGTCTTAGCGGTTCAAAGATGATTACAAAATAATCCTTTGCAACTGCGTTAAGGAGTACATTATGTTCAACAACGCTAATCCCTGGCAGCAAATGATGAGCAACCAGGCCTTACCTGAGGCTGCGAGCAGCGAGATCGTTGATGCCGCGGTGGGGGAGCTTGACCACTTGCCGCTGGACGTTATCCGAGATCGTACCCGGTTGCGCGAAGAGGCCATGCGCGCCGTTCATGCTGCGGTTGCCAACCTGGGTCGGGCTGTGTCAGAAACGTTGGTGCCCGCACTGGTAGACCAGGTCGTGGCCAAAGTGGGCGGGTTGAGTTTCTTCCACGAACTGCTGCCGCCCATCCGCAATGACCTGACCGAAATCATGATGAACGCTGATGGTTCACTGTGGGGAATCAAAAAAGACGCCCGGGACGCCGAACGTCTGGATTACCATCCCGACGAGCAAGAGACCTGGCGGGCAGTGGAAGCCTTGCTGGCTCCCATCGGACGCGCCATCTCAAAAGCAACGCCTTTGGTCAATGCAAAAATTCCCCGTGGCGATGGCATGGGCGGGGCGCGGGTGCATATCGTCCATCCCCGCCTGGCTCCTGGTTCTGGCTATCCGGTGATCAATATCCGCATCTTCGAACCCAAACCCGTCACGCTGGAACAATTGCTGGAATGGGATGTAGCACCGGCGCATGTCCTGGATGCCCTGGTGGGCTGGGTGGCAGGCGAATACCGCCTGCTGATCTCCGGTGCAACAGCTACGGGCAAAACCACCGTACTGTCAGCGATCGCAAACGGCATCCCCAGGGGTGCGCGCGTGGTCAAGATCGAAGACCCGGAAGAAATCTGGATTGACCATCCCCATGTCGTCAGCCTGGAAGCAAGACCGGCTCAAATTGGGTCGAACACCCCCGGTGTGACGGTCAAAGACCTGGTGGATAGCGCCTTGCGCATGTCACCGCGCTGGCTGATCGTAGGCGAGGTACGAACCGGTGATGTCGCCAACACGCTCTTTCGGGCGCAGATGTCTGACCATCCCGGCCTGTCCACCTTCCATGCCACAGACCCGCGCCACGCCGTGCATCGCATGGCTTTGATCATGTTCGCCGACGAGGGCATTCGCATGGCAGCGGCCAAGGAGAACTTCTCCCAGGCCATTGACCTGGTGGCACAGATCGGCTGGCTGAAAGGCCGCCGTCAACTCGTGGGAGTCTGGGCGGTGCGTAAAGAACTCAAAGGCGGCGATGTGGCCATGGATGACGTCTATCTGGCCGATGGCTATCGCATGACGGAAGACGATGTGCGCATCGGCGCCATCCAGAAAATCTTCGAGACCAGCCAAGCGAACCCCGGCCAGGCAATCTGGCAAGCCAAAGGATATCTCGATACAGAAGCGGCCACAGAAGGGCAGGTGAGACTATGAATGACGTATGGCTTGATAGCGCATTGAAACTGGTTGCCGCGGTTGCTGTAGGCGCGGGTGCGTATTTCCTGTTGGCTCTGTTGGTCAACCAGATCAGGGGTAAAAGCCAGGCTGAGAGTTTGCGCACCTACTACCGGCAGCTGGGACGGGCAGACGATCCTGTTTCAGCCAACCCCAGGGTGGTGCAAATCAGCGAACTGAGCAAAACCCGCCTGGCGTTCCTGCGATTTGGGATAGATGTTTCCGGGAAAGAAGAAGTCGCCACCTATTCGCTAATGGCCCTGATCGGGGTTCCGGGGATATTGATCTTCAACGCCTTTCATCTCGGTTGGCCGATCTCGATTGCGGGCGGCGCGGTATTGGGCTATGCCATCACCAACGGCTTCGTCAACGCCCAGTGGGAAAAGGTGCGCCTGGAGATCGAGAAGGAAATCCCTACCTTCCTGCGCAATCTGTCGGGCATTCTCAAAGCCGAACCCAATATCTTGGAAGCCTTGTCGAGTTCCAGAGAAGCCTTGGATCCCGAGAAACCGCTTGCCGCCTGGGTGGAGACCTTCATCACCCGCATCCAGCGTCAGGGGCGCACGGCTTTCGAGAGTTTGCTGATAGAAGCCAATAGTATTTCATCTTCATTGGCGTTGGTGGTGTTCGAAGTGCAGCGCATGGGCGAGACCGGCGGGGCAGGCTATACCGCCGCCTTCCATGAGACGGCCAAAAATCTCAATGAGATTCTGAATGTCAAAGGCCAGGCAGCAGCAGTGGCTTCCGGAAAGAAGAATATTGCCCTGGCCATTATCGGCGCGGCCGTCTTCGGTCTGGGCTACATCTTGAGCGCACCGGTGGGCACATCCGTTTATCTCGAAAACCCACTCTTCAAGATCGGGCTGGTTGCCGCTATCGCCTGGGGCGCCTACGGCTGGTCATATATTCAGCAGATGATCCGAGAGGCAACCACATGATCGCCCGTCTGATCGATGGGCTGACAGCGGTAATTTTCTTGCTGATCATGACCGTACCTGCTCTCTTGTGCGCCCTGCTCGATACCCCGGCGGGCCGAATAGGAATTGTGTTTTGGTAACGGTTGAGAATCTTGAACATCGAATTTATATAAGGAATCCAGGATTTATCTATCAACTTTCCCGCCTTCCGGCGTTCCTGTTTTCCTTACTTTTGCATCAGGAGACCGTTTTATGGACATGATGGACAATGTACAGAGTATTGTATTGATATTTGTGGTCGTGGGCGCTTTAGCTTATTCCGCGCACCGGCTGGCGAGTCTGGTTATCAAGCTCTTGCAACCGAACCCTGTGGCTGACTATCTGGGCACAGGGAAGAAGCAGCGGGATACGGGAAAGCCCTCGTTCAGCGACAGGGCTGGCGCGGCGATTGCCGGGCAGCTGCCCGTATCCCTGAAGACCTTGGAAGGACATCTGCGTTGGGCGCAGCGCGGCGGTGAGTATGAAGGACGGACAGTAGAGCAAATCATCTTCATGTCGGCTCTGTTAGGCGGGTTGGGGGTGATGTTTCCACTGCTCATCCCTGCGCCTGTGGCCTGGTGCGTGCCGCTGATCCTGCTGGTCTTGCCATTCTCACGGCTGCGTTCTGCGGCCAAGAAAATGCGCGTGCGCGCCGAACAATCTGTCCCGGAGATGGCGGCTTTAATCTCGGCGGAAGCTGCCGCGGGCGTGTCACCGGAAGAAGCCTTGATGCAAGCATCCAAGATGCCCGGTCCGTTGGCGGGCCTGGTGCGAGAAGCCTCTGCCCAGGCTGCGTATCTGGGTATTCCGGTATTCTCCCACGAGAAACGAAAAGGCTCTTTGCGGGAAGCCTTCGAGGGCAGTGGTATTTCTGCACTGCGGGCCTTTGGTGTGCAGTTGGACGTGGCCGCCAGTAAGGGTGTCGATGTCGCCCAACGCATGAGCGAGATTTCATCTTCCCTGGCCGCTGAATATCGTCAACGCTTACTGCGAAAAGCTGAGAAGCTGGATACCGGCATGACCGTTGCGGTGGCGCTATTCTATTTCGTACCCATGATGGCCTTGATTTTGGTGCCGCTCTTGATCGAAGCGATCAACGCGATTTAGGTATGGCAGTCCAACTTCCCCCCCTCGCCCAACGCCTGGCTGCTGAGTTAGCTGTGGAGATCGATCAGGTCAAAGAGCCTTACCGCACGAATCTTCTCCTTTGGCTCAATGAACTCACGGGTCGAGAAATGCGCGATCTGATCATGGATTTGACGGCCTGGTTCGCCGAACTCGAGGGCATCCATATTATCGAGCAATATGCCCTGGTACGGGATGTATGCAAAAAGGCGAAACGGTACTTCGGTTTGAATGAAAATCGAATTCGAAGACGATGAATGGCAAAAAATTTCTCTTCACCCTTTTGATGATATCGCTGGCATTGCTGCCGAGAGACAGCGTCCAGGCTGCAGCGGCTCAAAGGCCTAATACTGATCCGTTTCTGGAACAGCCGACCAGGGATCCTTTGGGCCAGTCACCACAATCCGGCGTGAACTATGATTCTGCTTCCCTAACTTGGTATTTCTATGGCGTGCCCATTGAACGTGTGCGCTATGAGATGTCAGGAGCAGGTGTTGACCTGGTGCGGGTGATGTTCATAGGAAGCGAAGGTGCCCCCTACAAAGTATGGGTGGCTGTGGGAATGGACATGCACATGAGCGCTGAGTATCTGGCGCTTGGTCCTTGGGAGACCACAGAGCAGGCGCATGCCATCCCGCTTCGTCAGATGCTATTAAAAGTATACATCAGCGAGACAGTTGGCACGCTGACACCGCAGGTCGATAAGCACGGTATTGAATGGAAGAACTGTGATATGAGAGAGCTTTGCGGCTATGGCCAACTGTTCGATATCATGCACAACGACCTGTCGAACATGTTTATCGAATACGAAATCGCGCCAGGCTGGTATCCCTGGGGCTTCCTGTTCTGGGATGTCGAGATTGTCGCCCAGTACAAAAGGAATTCGCCAAACAATTTATCAATGGAGAATAGAGTGAGATGATCCTAGACTTGAAGAAACTCAAAAGCAATTTGACAGCCAAGAATATCGCCGTAGGGGCGGGCGTATTCCTTATTCTTGGCATTTTCGGAATTGCGGCATTTAGCATAGTCATGCGTCCGAACCAAGTTATTGATCAAATGCCTGCGGCAACGACACCGACGCTCATGCCTACGGTGACAGCTTTGCCTACCCCATTGCCCACATTGTCGCCACCTTCACCGACGCCGGTTAGCACGCATTACGTCTCCTGGACGAACCGTGAGACGGGCATCTATCTCAGAGAGAAACCAGGAAGCACGTTGATCCTGGATGCCATCCCAAACGGCGATGAAGTTGCCCGGTCAGGCGGACAGCCCGTCATCTATGGCGGCATCGAGTGGATCGAAACCAGCTACCTGGGCCAATCCGGTTGGATTGCGACCTTGTACCTGTTTGAGATTGAAGGTGACTATGACCGCATCGGTGATAATGGGGTCTGGCTATACCGGGATATTCATGGAGCAATTGATATGTACCTATGGTTTGGATCACCATATCAAGTGCTGCAAGCTGCTGTGGACGACGATGGTATTTCATGGCAAGAAATCGAACTGCCGGGCGGCGCAACTGGATGGATGAAGGAATGATATTACGACCGGCGACAGAACTTCCCCCGTCCCCTATCTCCCCGCCTGCCCTGAGTTCATCGAAGGGTCCCCCGCCCACATTATGACTGATCTAATAATCGTGCTTCTCCTGGCGTGGCTCGCCATCTGCGCCTACCAAGACTTCAGCACCGGCGAAGTAAGCAACTGGTTGACCCTGCCACCGTTAGGAGGCGTGCAAAAATAACTTCCCATTTTGAGACGGCTGAACTAATCGGGGTGTGGTTTGATAGTGTAGTTCCAGGCAGGCAAGAAATCGTCTGGATGAAGATATAAAGCTTCCATCTGGTCATCAGGCACCTTGA
>JADHXE010000043.1 GCA_016783125.1 Anaerolineales bacterium | reverse complement strand
GAGCAATTTTTTATATGTCAAACTGAATTGAACACACATAAATCTCACGCCAAGGCGTAGAGTCGCTACGGTTTTCTGGCTCTTTGGGACTTCGCGTGGGAATGTCCAGATTTGGGGGTATGCGGGGTGTGAAACACCCCGCATACCCCCAAATCTGGGAGCCTTCACGCAAAATCCCATAGACCCGTTTTTCTCTTTGCGTCTCGCCGGAGGCGTGCAAAGCAAGCGCCTTTGCGTGAGCATGTCCTTGAGAGGTTGCGTAAAAATGTTCAAAATAATGTTGCCATTTTATTGGCAGTGCAACTTATTTAGCGAAACTTTGTATACAATATAGATATGCCCAACGACAGCGATGGCCATCTCGTCCAGCGGACTCTGCGTGGAGAAACTGAAGCTTATGGAATGCTGGTGCAGCAACACCAACAATCGATATTCAACGTTTGCTATCGCCTGCTTGGTGAACACGGCCAGGCCGAAGACCTGGCTCAGGATACTTTTATTCGAGCCTACAAACGTTTAGATACATTCGATGTCGATAGACCCTTTGGGCCCTGGATCAGACGAATTGCCACAAACTTATGCCTGAACCAACTCAAACGCAACCGACCGACCATCCAACCCCTCGATGATGAATTAGACATTAGCGCACCTACAAAATTAACAAATCCCGAAATTGCACAAGAACAACTCGAACGAAACCAGGCCATTCGCCAAGCCCTGCTCGAACTCCCGGCCCATTACCAGGCTGTGATCGAGTTGCGCCACTACCAGGACATGAACTACCAGGAGATCGCTGACACGCTGAAATTACCGGTCAATACCGCCAAAAGTCACCTCTTCCGTGCCCGAAAGCTTTTGGCCAAGAAACTTGAGCATGTTTATGAAAATGCATAACTCGCCCTCTCGCCACCTCTCTGACGATGAGCTTTTCGAATATCTCGACCAGGCGCTCCCCCAGGAGCAACTCGACGAAATCGACGCCCATCTGGAAATCTGCCAAACATGTGCAGGACATCTAGCAGATCATAGCACCCTATTTTCGACGATCGAAGGATTGTCGGACGAACGGCTAATACGCGATCTGACGCCCGAGGTTTTGACAGCCATAAAAAAAGGGGCTGTTCCAACTCCGATTTGGGGTTGGCTGCTGATCCTTCAGGGAATCCTGGCTTTGGGTTTGATCGCCATCACTGCGCCATCCATAGTCAACTACCCATTGACCTTCTCGCTGCTGGAAAGCGGGAGAGATGTTCTTGCCTCATTGGCCGCAAATTTGAGCGTTTGGCTTCAGCAGTGGATCTCACTAATAGGCAAAACCAATCAACTCTTCACTTTTCGCATCCCCTTTTCACTGGGTTTACCCTTGCAATCTATACTCTGGCTGCTCTTGCTGGCAACCGTCGCATGGATCGTTGGCAATTCAATCTTGCTGCGGTCTCAATTCAAGAGAACTGAACGATGAAAAAAAACATCCTGATTTGTAGTAATCAAAAATACCTCGAACAAGTGTCATCGCGAGGAGCGTTCTGTGCAACGAAGCGATCTCCAACTTCGCTAGGAGATTGCCGCACTCCGCTACGCTGCGTTCGCAATGGCATTAATGAAATTGCTGTTTTCAAGCTTCTGTTTACTAACACAAAATCTATCTTGATTCCTTTTTTTGCTCTCATATTAGCCATCCTGGCATGTGGAGAAGCGGATATGCCATTGATCACGCCAACACCCGCCGTCTCAGTGTTCGATACGGCTGACACCGCTTACGGTTTCTTCCCCAACCCTCCCGAATTCACCATCGAAAGCCTGGTCGCCACCCTGGACGGCATAAGTGAGCATGGCGATGTGATCCTGGTACAGCGCGCCATCCCATGGGCGGATTTCATCGAAAGCCCCAACGCCGAGGCACAAGATATCATTGATCTCAAAAACCTGATGATCATGGCTGGGCAGCGTAATCTGGAGCCTATCTTCGTAATCGATCCTCTCAACGGACTTGACCGCCGCCAGTTCTCGCCCCTGCCGCCCGAGCTCGAGGGTGGGAATTTCGGCACACCGGGAATCCGGGCGGCTTTCAAGAATTACGCTATAAGTCTGGTGAGAGAGTTCCACCCTCGTTATATCGGCCTGGCCTCAGAAATCAACACCTATGCCGACGCCCACCCTGAAGATTTCCCCAACTTCGTCAGTTTATACCGCGAAGTATACGACGCCATTAAGACCGAATCCCCTAAAACACAGGTATTCGTCACTTTCCAGTGGGATGATCTCAACAACGCCATCCCCTTTGGCACCCTCGACGGTGAACCCTTCCAACCCAAATGGGAACAAATCGAAATCTTCGAACCGCAGCTCGATGTTTGGGCAATCTCATCCTATCCTTTCGTGGTTTTCGAGCGCGCCGCCGACATCCCAGCAGATTACTACACCCCTCTGCTCTCGCGTACAGACAAACCGTTGGCTGTTGCCGAGGGCGGCGTTAACTCCCGACCCATCGAACCTTTCCATGGCACCCCCCAGGATCAGATCGATCATCTCAACGCTATCGATACCCAACTGGGGGAGCGGCTCGGTTTCTGGATCCAATTGGTGCTGTTCGATATCAACGCCGAGTTCTACCGCGATTTCCTGGCCGAGAATGGCATGGAAACCACTGCCGATACGATTCTATGGTTTGGGGCCATTGGGCTCCTTGAAACGGATGGCACCCCCAAGCCAGCCCTGGCAACCTGGGACAGCATTCGAAAAAAATAAGGAGTTTATCATGGAAACCTTCAGTCTCATCCTAATCGTAATTCTTGGCGCTACTACCCTGATTGCTTTCTTCCTGCTCATGGACGTCTTCTTCTCCCGTAAAATCGGGCGCATTCAACAAGTCGCCGAGCAGATGACCGGGCGTTCGTTCCTGCTGGGCCTGGTGAATTTTCTCTTTTTGGGCGTCATCTGTGTGGCCTTGATTAGCGTAAGCGAAAATTTTGGACTCAGATTTTTGGCCATCCCAACATTGCTGATCGCCCTCATCCTGGCGGTTGGGCTGCTGCTGGGTCTCAGCGCCATAACCCAACTGGTCGGGGAGCGTCTGTTTCCTGAGCACGAGCTGCTCAAACAGAAAACCTGGGGAGCCGGGCTGCTGATCCTGGGATGCTTAGCGCCATTTGTAGGCTGGTTCGGATTCTTGCCTTTTGTGGCTCTTCTCGGTTTGGGCGCGCTCATCGGAGACTGGTTCCCGCGCAAGGGCAAAGAGCAACCCGAACCTGAGCAATGAAAACAAGAATATCGATTTGGCTGATCATTGTCTTTGCGGTGAGCGGTTGTAATGGAAAACCTCAACCGCTTCCCCCTCCCCCAGACCGGGAGAGTCTTATCCCCTCCGACCAGGTGAAGATAATCCCCGAGACGGATATTTACCCTCCGCGGTCGGTGACGGACGAATACGGAGATCCTGTCCCATTACTCTACCCGGTCAACACGGCCGGTGCGGAAGATTCCGCCTTTATTATGCCGGACGGGAACACACTCTACGTTTGGTTCACCCCCAACGTAGAAAAGCCTGTCGAAGAGCAAGTCGCTGACGGCGTAACCGGCATCTACGTTTTTCGAAAAGTGGATGGCGGCGAATGGGGTCCCGCAGAAAGAGTAACCCTGCAAGACCCCGGCAAATTGTCATTGGATGGATGTGAGTTTGTATTGGGCGATAAGATCTGGTTCTGTGCAGCCCGGGAAGGCTACACGGGCTTACACTGGTTTACGGCTGAATTCATCGACGGGCGATGGGGTAACTGGGAACTCTCCGATTTCAAACCAGAATACGAAGTAGGTGAACTGCACATCACCGCCGATGGCCGGGAGCTGTATTTTCATTCATCGCGTCCAGGCGGGCAGGGTGGATATGATATTTGGGTTTCCGAAAATGTGGCTGGAGAATGGGGGGAACCGGTGGTTCTTGCTGTCGTCAATTCCCCCAACACAGATGGTTGGCCGTTCGTCTCGTCGGATGGAAGCGAATTATGGTTCACGCGCAGCCCTGGTGCGCCTGAATTGTGGCGCTCGAAGAGAGTGGATGGCCAATGGAACGCGCCGGAGCAAATGTTCACACATTTTGCCGGTGAAGCTTCCCTTGATAACGAGGGGAATGTCTACTTTACACATCATTTTTACAAAGACGATGTCATGCTCGAAGCGGATATCTACATGGCCTACAAGCTCTTACCTTGAAGACTTCTATGGGAACTAAAAAATGGTGGAAATGATCTTCCGTGTCAGATTCCTATCCCAGGAATAATGTCACACCACTTCGATTGGCAGCTTCTCGCAGGGAGCGATCAAGGGTAGCTAATTTTAGATCCGTTTGCAGAGCCAAATCCAGGTAGGCCGCATCATATGTTGAAAGTGAATGCTCCCGGGCCAGGCTGAGTACAGCATCGAACATGCGTTGTTCAGAAGTGAGTTCTACTTCAATGGGCAATTGCCGCAACAGTTCTAAGAATTGCAAACTCTCGGCTTTGGTAATTCGTTCCCTACGCTCGGCAACAACCAAGACATTGCCAACCTCCAGCGGCCAGATAGCTGGCGCGAGGGCGCTTTTTTCAGCCAGACGATCCAGGACAGCATCGGCATAACTGTTAGCTTCATCTTCAAAACACCATGTCATGACGACAGACGTATCCAGTACAAATTCAGCCACTATTCCCGCCCTTCTTCGATCATTTCCCGCACAGAAAATCCTCCCAGACGATGCTCCTGACGGAAGGCCTTAATATCTGCGATTACATCCTGAACGGGGCGAGGGGAGTCAGGTGCTACAGGGGAGAGAACTGCCACGGGCACACCGTGCCGGGTAATCGTAATGCGCTCGCCGCGCGTCACTCGTTCAATAAGTTGTGAGAATTGGGTTTTAGCTTGATAAGCCCCAATCGTGGGCATGAGAAACCCTCCTTATAATTAGACTAGTATAAGACTAGTCTAACATGCTTGTCTCCCAGAGTCAATTACCTATTTTTTGGTTTCACCCCATGCGGCCGGTGATATAGGCCTCGGTTAGCTCATGATCAGGCTTGGTAAAGAGTTGCTCAGTCGGATTGAATTCAATCAACTCCCCCAACCAAAACAATCCAGTAAAATCTGAGACACGGGCTGCTTGCTGCATATTGTGAGTCACAATCACGATGGTGTAGCGCTCTTTGAGTTCGTGGATGAGTTCTTCGACTTTTCCAGTAGCGATGGGGTCCAACGCTGAGCAGGGTTCATCCATCAAAATCACTTCCGCTTCTACGGCAAGGACTCGGGCGATACATAAACGCTGCTGCTGCCCCAGGGAAAGCCCTAGAGCATCATCGTGCAACTGATCTTTGACGTCGTCCCAAACGGCAGCCCGTTTCAAGCTGCGTTTGACGATCTTATCTAACTTGGCCTTATTGCGCGTCACACCCAAGACACGCGGGCCAAAGGCCACGTTATCATACACCGACTGTGGGAACGGATTAGGTTTTTGGAACACCATGCCTACCCGCTGACGCAGACCGACAAGATCTACATCCGGGGCATAGATATCTTCCCCATCTAACAAAATCTCCCCTTCAACACATGTTCCAGGAATGGTGTCATTCATGCGATTCAAGCAGCGGACAAAAGTTGACTTTCCACATCCCGATGGCCCGATCAGGGCTGTCACATGCCGAGGGAGAATATCCATGTTGATCTGGCTCAGTGCTAAGCTAGGGCCATAATAGAAATTCAAATCGCGAATCCTAAAAACGGGGGCTGGGTTGTTCATGGGCATGATTATACCTTGGCAATGCTACATTCGAGAGAAAAATCCCGAAAATTGGGGGGGGGCGACCCACTCGCACCCCCCAAATTTCCGGAACTTCTCAATTCGTTAAATTTTCATCGGCCTCATCGGCCTCTTGTCCAGTCCATTGTTTACTACTATAATCCCAAACCAATGAAACGGATTTTGATCTTATTTGTTTTTTTGATTTTCATTCTATCGGGGTGCGGCTCTCCATCCCAAACATCCGATACAACCAGCTCCCCATCTACTTCTGATACCATCGAGAATAAAGGTTCTGATACTATCGTCAACCTGGCCCTGGCCTGGGCTGAACGCTATCAGGAAATCCACCCCGAGGTGCGGCTCTCAGTCACTGGGGGCGGCTCTGGCACGGGCATCGCTGCGTTGATCAACGGCACTGTGGATATCGCCAACGCATCCCGCAGGATCAAACCTGAAGAAGTCGAGTCTGCCAAAGCCAATGGGAGTGACCCGGTAGAATTCGTCATCGCCCGCGATGCTATCGCCGTGATCGTCAACCTGGAGAATCCCATAAACGAACTCACCCTGCAGCAGATCTCCGATATTTACAGCGGGAAGGTAAATAACTGGAGCGAAGTCGGGGGGGAGGACCGCCCCATCGTCCGCCTCTCACGCGAAACTAATTCCGGAACGCATGTTTATTTCCTCGAGGAGGTCCTGCGTCTAGGAGAAAAAGAGAGCAAAACCCTCTTCTCCACAAATACACTCCTACTCCCTTCATCGGAAGGCATCAGCGCTGAAATTCGCCATAATCCAAACGCCATCGGTTACGACGGGCTTGGCTACGTCACTGAAGATATGAAAGTGGTTGGCGTGGCGGTGGAACCCGGAACTGCCTACATCATGCCCTCTGCTGACAGCGTCAACAACGAAGAATACCCCATCGCCCGCGATCTTTATATGTACACTAACGGTGAACCGACTGGAGCGATAGAAGCATATCTGGCGTGGATCTTATCTCCTGAAGCGCAAACCATTGTCACTGAACTTGGGTTTGTGCCCATAACCCCCTAATCTATTCCCTCGACGAGGCTTGTATGCAAAGTGCTCTGAACTGGCGTGAATATATCATCACCCGACTGATCAAGATATCGGGCTATTCGGCGATTGTGTTCGTTGGCCTGATTTTTTACTTCCTGATCCGGGAAGGGTTGCCGACGGTTGGGGAAGTTGATTTCAAAAGTTTATTTGCTACTCGCTGGTATCCCATCGAAGATTATTTTGGCCTCCTGCCCCTGATCGGGGGTTCGCTGATCGTCACCATCGGAGCGGCGATTATCGCCATCCCCTTTGGCGTTGGCGCGGCGGTCTATATCTCTGAAATTGCGCCCCGCTGGATGAGAGAAATCCTGAAACCTTTGGTCGAAGTTTTAGGCGGCCTGCCCTCGGTTGTTTTGGGATTTTTGGGAATTCTGGTCTTATCACCTTATTTGCGGATTCTTTTAGATCTGCCCACCGGATTGACCGCGCTGGCCGGCTCACTCCTTTTGGGTGGCATCGCTATCCCGACGGTTGTGTCTGTCTCCGAAGATGCCCTGGATGCTGTCCCCAAGTCATACCGCGATGCTTCTCTGGCGCTGGGCGCTACAGAATGGCAAACCATCTGGCGAGTAACCTTGCCCGCGGCCCGTTCGGGCGTGCTCACGGCAGTCATGTTGGGGGTTGGCCGCGCTATCGGCGAAACCATGACCGTGATGATGGTCACGGGCAATGCCGCTGTCATGCCCAAGGGACTCGGCGCGCTTTTCGCTCCCGCCCGAACGATGACAGCTACCATTGCCGCCGAGATGGGCGAGGTCGCCAACGGCAGCGTGCACTACCATGTCTTATTCTTTATCGGCATTGTTCTATTCCTGATCTCCCTGATCGTCAACGTGACGGCTTCGGCAGTGGTATTCCGCCAGCGCAAGCGCCAGGAACGCATCCTTTCCTAACTTATGAGCACATCTTCCAGTTCACAATCCCGGTATTTCACCCAACGCCTGGGCTTCAGCCTGTTGACTTTAATGACTCTGCTGACTGTCGTCCCGATTGTGGCCGTAGTTATTTACATCGTCATCTTAGGCACGCCGGCCATCTCTGGGGAATTTATCGTTGGATTCCCGCGCGAAGGTATGCGCGCCGGGGGTATCTGGCCGGCGATTGTGGGCACTTTTTATCTGACTTTGGGAACGGCGGTTTTTGCCGTCCCACTAGGGATCGGTGCAGCCATCTACCTCTCTGAGTATGCCCCTGAAAACCGTTGGACACGTTTGATCCGCATTGCCATCATCAACCTAGCAGGCATTCCGTCGGTCGTTTACGGTCTGTTTGGCTTAGGGTTATTTGTGCTCTTCCTGAAATTCGGCACCAGCATCCTGGCAGGCTCCTTAACCCTTTCTATTATGACTCTCCCGGTGATCATCAGCACGACGGAGGAAGCCCTGCGGGCGGTGCCACAAGCGTTCCGCACGGTGAGCATCTCCCTTGGAGCTACCCAATGGCAGACCATCCGCAGGATTGTGCTTCCGCAAGCTTTACCAGGGATGTTAACTGGTGTGATCTTAGGCCTGGAACGAGCCGCCGGTGAGACCGCTCCAATCTTATTTACTGTAGCAGCCTTTTTCCTGCCCCGCTTGCCCAATACCCCCATGGATGCCACCATGGCTCTCCCCTATCACTTGTTTGTGATCTCCACACAGGTGCCTGGGATGCCGATCAAAATTCAATACGGTACCGCTTTGGTGCTGTTAGCATTTGTGCTCAGCATGAATCTCATCGCCACAACCATCCGCTCTCGGGCGCGCGCCCGCCGTCAATGGTAAAGCTCGTGGAGCGGGGAGCGGGGCGTGTACCCCGTAAAATTCTGGTATCGTTTGTTGCTTCTCATTTTGCATAACCATCGCTCTCAGTGATCAACCGTTCATGAATAAAATTACGATAGAAAATCTCACCCTGCACTACTCGGATGGCAATGAATCCCTCCGCGAGATAAATATATCCATTCCATCTAATGCCATCTCGGTGATTTTCGGGCCTTCAGGAGGGGGAAAATCAACGCTGCTTCGAGTGCTAAACCGACTCAACGATTTGACCGATGTGTCCCATTTGGAAGGGCGCGTTTTACTCGACAATGAGAATATCCTTGACCCCAAGACTGATGTAATTGCGTTAAGGCGTCGGGTGGGCATGGTATTCGCCCGGCCGGTTGTACTGCCAATGAGCATCCGCCAGAATCTGATCTACGGGTTGGAAGTCGCCGGTGAGAAGGACAAATACAAATTGGATGCTGCCGTCGAACGCAGCTTGAAGCAAGCCGCTCTATGGGAGGAAGTCAAAGACCGCTTAGATGATCCCGCCGTGGCGCTTTCCGGTGGACAACAGCAGCGCGTATGCCTGGCGAGAGTCCTGGCTTTGGAGCCAGAAGTCATTTTATTAGATGAACCCACCTCGGGGCTTGACCCGATCTCCACTGGGAAAGTGGAAGAGTCACTGCAAGAGTTGAAAAAAAGTTACACGATTATTTTGGTGCCCCACTCAGTTCAACAGGCTGCCCGTACCGCGGATTACGCGGCCTTCTTCCTTCAAGGGGAATTAGTAGAATACGCTGTGAGCGATATCTTATTCACGAATCCAGCTGAACAGCACACCCAGGATTACGTCGAAGGGCGCTTTGGATGATTTTTAGGTAGGCAAAGAAAGGGCAAAATATGACTAGAGAAACCCTTGATAAAAAACTACAAGAACTCCTCGATGACATTCTCACTTTGGGAAGTATGGTCGAGCAAGCGATTATCAATTCAGTCGAGGCGCTCAAACAACGCGATATCGAGACAGCACAAAAAATTTACGCTGAAGATCAGAAAATCAACGAGAAGCGCTTTGAGATTGAAAATGGCGCCGTAATCACAATCGCCACCCAACAACCCATGGCCCGGGATTTGCGTGTCCTGGCCTCGGTTCTGGATGTCGCTGGTGAGCTGGAGCGCATGGGCGACTATGCCAAAGGCATCGCTCTGATCACCATCCGCATGGGGGTAGAACCTCCCATAAAACCCCTCATCGATGTACCCAAAATGGCGGAACTCACCGCAGATATGCTCCACCGGGCTTTAGACGCTTTTGTTGAAGGAGATTCAGAAAAAGCCCTGGCCATCCCCAAAGAAGATGATCAGGTCGACGATCTCTACAACCAGGTTTACCGGGAACTGCTCACATACATGATCTCCGACCCTTCAACCATTGACCGGGCTACATTCCTCCTATGGGTAGCCCACAACCTGGAGCGCACCGCCGACCGGGTGACCAATATCTGTGAACGCACCATCTACATCGCCACCGGCACGCGCGATGAGATCGACTCATCCGACGACGAAGCCCATCAATAACAGCAATTAGATGGGGGCGTTTCAAATAAGTTGATGCACCGAACGCAGGTACGGTGTTGCGTACTGCCTACGGCATATTTCGTAAGTCTTCCCAAATACGCAATACGAAATACACTGCGACATCTTCAACCGAATTGAAACACACCCAAATCAATTTGCCTTCCCAGATAGAAAATGCTACACTTCTAGCACTGCAACTTCCAAATGTAATTTACGTTAAATATTTTGCTGCTACTCAACCAGGCAGGACAATTCCCGTTCCATGGATGAGCAGTTACGATAATTTGCAAATAGAGAATGGAGGCCCTTCTTATGTCAGCCGGAAAAGTCATTGCCTATATCTTCGCCGCCATCCTGATCTTCTTCGGTGTCCTGTTCGTTTGGGCCACATTCAGCCCTGAGGGGCAAACGGGGTGGTTGTTGGTGGGGGTCATCAGCGTCGGGATTGGTTTTGGGATCATCTGGTTCGCCGGACGGGCAAAACCTTCAGCCGCATCAGGCCAGGGAGAGAGTGTCACCCTGAATATCGATCTGCCCGGAGATGTCAGTCTGGATACCCTGAAATGCCAATCCTGTGGAGGCTCCATCACAGCTGATAACATCCAAATGCTGGCTGGCGCGCCGACGGTAAGCTGCCCATTCTGTAATACCACCTATCAACTCACCGAAGAACCAAAGTGGTGACCAGTTGCAAGTGTCAAGTTTCATGTATCATGTTCCAGGTAATAGGGGATAGGTCATTGGTTATTGAAACCTGGCACTTGGCACTTGAGACTTGATACCTGACACCTAACCTGGAGAATGCAAAATGTATAAGCGATTACTCACATCATTATTTCTGCTAATCCTATTATTCGCTATCCCCGGCAGCGCTCTAGCGCAGACCTACTACTTCAGCCTGGATCAAGAGATCGTGCATGTTTACTGGCAAGAAGACGGCACCTTAGCCTTAGATTATGTCTTCGTCTTCACCAACAGCACCACCGCCGATGCCATCGATTTCGTCGATGTCGGCTTCCCCAATGACAATTACAGCCTCTCCAACGTCAGCGCGGAGGTAAATGGGCACCCGATCCTCAATATCGAATACTCTCCCTACGTCGATAGCGGTGTGGCCTTAGGATTAGGAAGCAACGCCATAAAGCCAGGCCAGACCGGGCGCGTCCACGTGACCGTCTGGGGTATCAGTAGCGTGCTTTACACTGACAGCGATGACAGTAATTACGCCAGCGCTGTCTTCAGCCCCACCTGGTTTGGCTCCGAATTCCTCTACGGTTCCACGGATATGCAAGTCACCTTCCACCTGCCCCCTGGCGTTCAACCAGACGAACCTCGCTGGCACGCTTCTCCCTCTGGCGGGTGGCCTTCGGAGCCTGCAACAACCCTCGATACCGATGGCCGCGTGGCCTATTCCTGGCACAACACCAACGCCAATGGCTACACCCAATACAAGTTCGGCGCTTCCTTCCCCAAGAGCTACGTCCCCGAGAGCGCCATCTACGCCCCGGGTTTCCTGGAAAGTCTGGGCATCGATCCCGAAGCCGTGACGGGATTCCTGTGCTGCGGCGGGATTTTCGGATTTATCATTTTGATCATCTGGGGCAGCGCGGCCAGCGCCCGCAAACGCAAGATGAAGTATCTCCCGCCCAAGATCCGCATCGAGGGCCATGGCATCAAGCGCGGTCTGACGGCTGTCGAAGCGGGCATTCTGATGGAACAACCCGCCGACAAAGCCCTCACCATGATCCTCTTCGCCGTTTTGAAGAAGGATGCTGCCAGCGTGGTTGCGCGTGATCCCCTGAAATTAGAGGTTACTGAACCCATAGACGAAAAACTACGCTACTATGAACGCGATTTCCTGCAGGCTTTTGCCGAGAAGAACGACCGCGAGCGCAAGAAGAAACTGCAAGACCTGATGATCAAACTCATCCGTTCCGTCAGCAAGAAGATGAAAGGTTTCAGCCACAAAGAGAGCGTTGCTTATTACAAGGGCATTATGCGTAAAGCATGGAAGCAAGTCGAAGATGCCGAAACCCCCGAAGTGCGCAGCGAGAAATACGACGAGCATATGGGCTGGACCATGCTCGACAAAGATTTCGACCAACGCACCGAAGATGTCTTCCGCACCGGCCCAGTCTTCGTGCCCATTTGGTGGCATCGTTATGACCCAGGCTGGAGCCGATCGAGGTCAGTAACGCCTAAACCTGTTGCCACCGGCGGAAGATCTGGCAGCGGCCGTTCCGCCCCTTCCATGCCGAGCCTGCCCGGTGGAGAGTTTGCCGCCTCAGTGGTCACGGGGATGCAGGGCTTTGCCAGCGATGTGGTTGGCAACGTCACCAGTTTCACCGACCGCATCACTAACAAAACCAATCCTGTTCCCAAATCCTCCAGCAGCGGGTGGAGCAGCAGCGGTGGCAGCAGTTGTGCTTGTGCCTGCGCCTGTGCCGGCTGCGCCTGCGCCTGCGCGGGTGGGGGACGGTGATCGGTGAACAGTAAGCAGTAAACGGTGCAGAGATCCTATGTTTAATGGTATCCAATCTCTAATACGCCGAGGGCGTATCCAATATCACGCAAACCGCCATCTCCCTCCGGCAGGTTTACATCATTACGCGCGCGCGACCCCCGAAGCGCGCTCCCGCATCCACCTGCGCGTCGACCCCGATGGGCATGGCACGCTGATCATCAACGCCAATCAAGTGATACATTTCAACCCCACTGCAACCCTGATGGCGTTCCTGGCTTTGGAGGAGCTCCCCAAAGAACAAGCGCTGCGTCAGATCCAACGCAGCTATCAAGTATCGAAAGCTCAAGCCCAAACTGACTACGCTCATTTTCTCGGCGATCTCGAAGTCCTCCTACAGCCAAATGGCTGCCCAGCCTGCACAATGGATGATTTAGAAATCACCGCTCCCTTCAGCGCCCGTCCTTTGGCCCCCTATCGCATGGATTTGGCCCTGACCTACCGCTGCAACGACGACTGCGCTCACTGCTACAACGCCCGCCCGCGCGATTACCCCGAGCTCCCCACACAGGCATGGAAAGATATCATCGACCGACTCTGGGCGCTCTGCGTCCCGCATATCGTCTTCACCGGCGGGGAGCCTACCCTGAGGGACGATCTCCCAGGGCTGATCGCCCACGCGGAGGCTAATGGACAGATCACCGGGGTCAATACCAATGCCCGGAGGCTGAGCGATCCCCATTTCGTTGCAGCCCTCCTAAAATCCGGTTTGGATCACATTCAAATAACAGTTGAGTCTCACGATGCCCAAATCCACGATCACATGGTTGGCAAAGGCGGCGCCTGGAAACAAACTATCGCTGGTCTGCGTAATGTGCTCGATAGCCCGCTCTTCGTGATGACCAACACCACCATGCTGGGTGATAATTACAGTTCACTGGGTGAAACCCTGGATTTTTTGGCCGACCTGGGAGTGCCCACGGTGGGGCTGAACGCCTTGATCTATTCCGGCCGCGGCGCGTCTGTGGGTACGGGTCTCAGAGAAAGTGAATTGCCCGCCTTGTTAGATTTGGCGCGCCAAAAAACTGATGCCCAAGGCCAACGCTTGATCTGGTACACCCCTACGCAATATTGCCAGTTCGACCCCATGCAGTTCGACCTGGGCGTCAAAGGCTGCACGGCCGCGCTCTACAATATGTGTATCGAACCCGATGGCGGCGTGCTGCCCTGTCAATCTTATTACCATCAATTAGGCAATCTTCTGGATGATCCCTGGGAATCAATCTGGAACCACGATTTAGCCATCTCGATAAGGGAACGTGAATACATCCCTGAAGCCTGTCATGAATGTGCCGTGCTGGGCGAGTGCGGCGGTGGCTGTCCACTGGCTTTAGCCGTTAATGATACGCCTATCATCCCCCTGGAGAACATCGAACTCATCTCCGTTTGAGAATGATAAAGATATAATCTTTCGACTAACCTGCTTATGGCAAATCTGATTACGCTGCTTCGCTTCCCACTACTTTTCATTTACGTTGCCCTGCTCTACACAGACAATGGGGTGCTCCAATTGTGGTGCGTTCCTTTCATTGTGTTCATCATCCTGATGGATATGTTCGACGGACTGATCGCCCGCGCCCGGGGTGAAGTCAGCCTGATGGGAAGCGTGCTCGATATCGCCACCGACCGCACTTTTGAGATCATTCTGTGGGTTGTTTTCGCCCATCTAGGGCTAATTCCTATCATCATTCCCTTAATTGTTATTACCCGCGGCACCACCGTGGATGCTGTGCGAGCCGTAGGCATGAAGGATGGTTTGTCAGCGTTCGACCAGGTAAAACACCCTATCAGCCGTTTCCTGGTTTCATCCAGATTCATGCGCGATAGCTATGGTATTGCCAAGGGTTTCGCCTTCGCTTTTCTGACAATGAACTTGGGATTGCGAACGCTGGGATCAAGTTGGGAACCGGCTGTCCACATCATCACCCTGGTACTCTCCTGGCTGAGCATCGCCTACACGATTGCGCGTGGATTACCCGTCTTGATCGAAGGATTTCGTTTCATCAAAGAGCCACCCGCTAACTTATGAAACTTGATTTTCAATCTCTTAGCAGTAGTCGTTTCGGTGTCAACCTGGCGCTGTGGATTGGCCGCACGATGCCGCCTGTGTTAAGCTACCGCATTGCCAACTTTGGGGCAAATCTTCTCGCCAAGCGCGATAACGCCATGACACAGGCCATCCGCGCCAACCAGTGGGTTATCCGCGGAGAAAACTCATCACCCGAAGAACTCGACCAGGCTGTGCGAGAAGTGTTCCAGCACGCCGGGCGCGGCTTCGCAGATCTATATCACAACTTGATGAATCCTGAAGGTATCAAAAGGCTTTGCCCGCTGACTGCCTCAATCGAAAAACTCCTGGAAATCAACCAACCAGACACACCTGGTGCTTTCATTGTTGCTCCCCACTTGAGCGCTTTTGATATCGCCCTGCTGGCTTTGGCTTACCACGGCCTGCGTGGCAAAGTACTAACCTATGGGAATCCCCCTGGTGGTTATGAGTTACAGAACGAGATCAGGGCCTCGACAGGTTTGGAGATCACACCCGTGCTCGGAGAAGAAACTCATCTCGAAGCCATCGAATATATGCGCCAGGGAGGCGCTGTGATCACTGCCGTAGATCGCCCTATCCGCAAGAAGGCCCATACATTGACTTTCTTTGGGCGGCCCAGCCCTCTGCCAGCAGGTCATATCCGCATGGCTCTGGAGGCTGATATGCCCGTGATCATTGCTGCGGCTCAAATGACCGAGGCTGGCAAATATCGCATTAACATATCGGATCCCATCCCCATGGTCCCACACTCTGACCCCGACATAGAAATCCGTCAAAACGCGGAAGCGGTGCTAAAAGCCATCGAAGAGTTTATTCGTTTAGAACCCGGGCAGTGGCTGATGTACTACCCCGCCTGGCCCGAAGTAATGATGAATGGTGAACGATGAATTATGAATTAGCAATTGACAATTCACAATTCACAATTGTTCTCGGAGCGATCTTATTTCTCATCGGCGTTATGCACATGAGCCCTGCTCTGGCGCTCCTTGATGCCCGCACCTTCCGCTTCCTTCACACCTTTCTGCGCCGAGGAAATGCCTTCTTTAAAAATATTTGGCACCTGGGACGTACGCCCTTTACACTACTTTGCATTATCATCTTTATGCTATACGATCTCCAATCAGGCATTATCGCCGCGATCGTTTTCTCAGCAGCCGCGGCCTTAGAGTGGGGCATAAAAAGAACCTTCCAACGCCCGCGGCCATTCACGCTGATCCCAGACGCCATCATGGCCCAGCCCCGAGAACCTAAAGATGGGTCCTTCCCAAGCGGAGACGCCATGCGGATATGGTTCCTTGCCCTGACGATCCCTTTGATATTCGGATTGTCATGGCCTTTCCTTGCAGGGACCAGCATCATCGCCCTGCTCGTCACCCTGGGGCGCATCGCCATGGGTGTACACTACCCCCTGGATGTACTTGCCGGAATTGGGCTTGGCATTCTCGGAACAGGGATCGCACGACAATTAACAATTGTCAATTATCAATTGTCAATTATCAATTTTTAACTTTGGAGGCCACCATGACCAGTATTCGAGAAGCTGTTCGCCGATTATTCACCCAAAAAGAGCCCTTGCCTGCGGGAGTCTACCACTACCAGGCCCCGCCCGATGCAGAATTTCCCTACCGATTGCATTTGCGTCTCGAACCCGATGGGGATGGTGTGCTGATCGTCAATGCCTCCACAGTGCTGCATCTCAACCAGACCGCGGCCGAGTACGCTTATCACCTGGTTCAGGGCACAGCAGACGAACAAGCCGCCCATGAGATTGCCTTGCGTTACCAGGTTTCTACCAAACAGGCATTAGGTGATTTCCAGGATCTCAAAGAACGCTTGCTGACCATGATCGACATCCCCGACCTGGATCCGATCACTTTCTTTGATTTCGAGCGCGACGACCCCTACGCTGGGGAGATTTCTGCCCCCTATCGCTTAGACTGCGCCCTGACATACCGCCTGCCAGAGGGCGCAGACCCCGAGACAGCTCCCACCAAGCGCGTTGACCGTGAACTCTCCACCGAAGAATGGGGCACTATCATCGACAAAGCCTGGGAGATCGGTATTCCGCATATCGTTTTCACCGGCGGCGAGCCGACTCTGCGCACAGACCTCCCCGATCTGATCGCCCATGCTGAAGCCAATGGACAGGTCACAGGTTTGCTCACCGATGGTCTGCGTCTGGCCGATGACAACTATCTCAATACCCTGCTGCAAACCGGCCTAGATCACCTCATGGTCGTGCTGCACCCTGAAGACGAGAGCGCCTGGGCCGCGCTCGGCAATGTGCTCCCTGAGGATCTGCATACCACCGTCCACCTGACCCTGACCCCGGAGAATGCCTCCGCGGCGTCCGCCCTGTTGGAACGGCTGGCAAATATGGGTGTCAATGCGCTCTCCCTCAGCGCAAGTTCTCCTGAACTCAACGAAACCCTGCAAACCACCGCTGAAGAGGCCGCCGAATTAGAACTATCCCTGGTCTGGGATGTGCCCGTGCCCTACTCCACACACAACCCCATCGCATTAGAGACAGTCGAAGACGAACCTCCCCAAGGCGCTGGGCGGGCCTGGCTGTACGTCGAGCCAGATGGGGATGTACTACCCGCTCAAGGGGTCAACCAGGTTTTAGGGAACCTATTACGGGATGACTGGGAGAAAATCAGAAGCCAATAAAGCTTGTATTCTAATGACCAATAACTGCGTTCCTAGAGAAGGAACGCGGTTATTTTATCTCCGTCTTCTACCAAAGATCGCTGAGAGTATCCCCCCTATCAACACAACAGGCGAGCACACCAGCATGGAGATGCCAGCAATCAACAAACCTTTGGCCGCATCATGTTTACTCTCGATGAAAGTCAACCGGTCACCCGCGAATAGCTCATCGGGGATGACCCCGCCAGCAGAAGCTTTCTTCCCCCAAACCGTAGCCAGATCGCCTGAGTAAAAACCCCTGTATCGGGACGAGCCTTCTGAAAGATTTTGCCCCATATAGTCAGCAGAATCATAACTCCCGGAACCAACAATTTCTTCGTGTAGTTTGCCGTTCAAATACACACCCTCGGCTGCTAAAATCCAGACTATCTGCCCATCGGCATCCAACTCCAAATCAGGAACGACACGCTCAACTTCTTTCCAAGAGCCGCTCGGCTCGTCACCTGGCTCATCAGGGTCTGGCGGTGTTACTTCCCACTGCTCTAATTTGTATGCAATAAAATCCCCTACTCCTGGCAGCGGCTCCGCATTCAACCAGCCTGTAACCAAAACATCCTCCCCTGCGGCTGTATTGACTACGATGTTGGCATCCATAACTGGCATACGCTCGATGCGCCGCGCTTCCAGTTTCTGTTGGGGGGCAAGCACCAACGCAAAAAGCAGCCCGCACCCCAAAAGGGCGACTGATCCGATCACCACCCAAATTACCCGGCCAAATCGTTCACGAAGAGATCTAAAAAGATTCATGTCAGGCTCCTTTACGCTACATACAACGCCACAATTTGAAAACCTATTCGCTGGTACAATGAAGACAATTTCATGATACCTATTTTACCGAACTCTTGATCGATTTTGGTTGACCCGAAATAAGATGCCCTTATCCCCCATCGATTGGCACAGGCGATTTACACAGCAGGCTCGTTGGACGCGTGATCTTCGCGCTTATCTGTACCCGCGCGTCGGATTTTCCAAGGCTGAACGCATATTAGATGTGGGCTGCGGGACAGGCGCGCTTTTAGGGGAATTCCAATCCCAGGGTGATGCCCTGGTCTATGGGCTGGATGTTCAGCGCGCTCACCTGAAGTTGGCTCAGACCAATGAAGCCGCTCTACTCTCCCAGGGGGATGCCCATCAACTTCCCTACCCCGATAGCCTCTTCGATATTACTCTGTGCCATTACCTGCTCCTTTGGATCTCCAACCCCACACAGGCGCTCCACGAGATGGTGCGCATCACCCGTCCCGGCGGAGCCGTGCTGGCCCTGGCCGAACCCGATTACGGTGGGCGCATCGACCATCCCCCAGAACTCGAACAGCTCGGCAAGTGGCAAATCGAATCGCTACAAGCCCAGGGAGCCGACCCCTTCATGGGAAGAAAATTGGCCGGACTTTTCAACAAGGTTGGTCTGCAAAAAGTCGAAACCGGCGTGCTGGGGGCGCAATGGCAAGGCGCGCCATCAAAAGAAGAATGGCAAAGCGAGTGGGCCGTTCTGGAAGCGGATGCAGAACTCATCAAGGGCATAGAGACCCTTAGGGGCTTGAAAGCCCGCGCTGAGCAAGCCTGGCAAAGCGGTAACAGAGTGCTCTTTGTACCAACATTTTATGCGTTAGGATGGGTATCCACGCGGAGCGTGATTCCGGGGTGACACCGCCGAGCGATGTCACCAGGTGAACTCTCCATACTCCTTCCACCGCTCCCCCGCTCGTTTCGTCGCTCCCCCACTCGTTCCACTGCTCTGCGGTGGAACGCACACCTGGACGCAGAGCGTGAGAATCCAAGGTGACCGCGCGGAGCATGGTCACCAGACGAAGCCCACTCGTTCCGTCGCTCCCCCACTCGTTCCGCCGCTCCGCGGTGGAACGCCCACCCAGACGCTCTGCGTCAACAGGAGGGAATACTCATGAGCAGATCCCGATACAAATTTATCCCAGGCGATACATCCCCATACTTTCTAACCGCAACCACTGTCAATTGGCTACCCTTATTCAACAACCCTATTATCGCTGAAATCATCTTCGATTCTCTCCGCTTCCTACAAGCACACAACCGACTCACCATCTACGCCTATGTGCTCATGGAAAACCACATCCACTTGATCGCCTCAGCAGAGATTCTCGAAAAGGAAATCGCCAACTTCAAATCATTCACAGCCCGTAAAAGCATCGATCACTATCTATCGGGAGAAAACAGCTTTATTTTGGAACAACTTGCCTTTCACAAAATCCCCCACCGTATTGACCGGGATTACCAGTTTTGGCAGCAGGGCGTTCATCCACAACAGATTCAAAGCGCAGCCATGCTGCGCCAAAAAATCGAGCACATGCACCACAATCCAGTTCGGCGTGGTTATGTTGAATTGCCTGAGCATTGGAGGTATTCAAGCACCAGGAACTACGCTGAGATGGAGGGATTGTTAGATGTGTGCAAAGACTGGTAGTAGATCACGCGGAGCGTGAAATCAAGGTGACACCGCAGAGCGGTGTCACCAGTAACTAATACACTCAACTCGTTCCGCCGCTCCGCATCTAAATGCCATTCTACCCCAGATCATGCTCAACTTCATGCACATGGGCATAGAGATTGGCCACCCACAATTTCCCCTCCTGGGTCACATTGAGATAGCGCAAAGCCTCGCGTAAATATGGGAAAATCACATCCCAATAGAATCGCGTGAAATTGCGCCGCATATGACCAGGACTCTTATAGCCGATCTGTTGGTTTACCCCAGTTTCTTCGAATTCGTAATAGAGGGCAGGCATCTTGCGCAAATAGTTAGGATCCCCTAGTTGACCGATGAAATCCGCGGCACGCACAAGGCCAGCATAATCCTCGGTCTCTTGATATTTCGGTTCATCAGGCACAGGGAAGTGCGTACGCTCAATATAAGAAGCAATCAAGTCGGCATCCACAGCTTCTTCCAAGGTGCCAGTCCCAAAACGCTCACGCACAAATAACATGCTGCGATCAACGTGATATGGCGTCAAGACTGCATCCGTGCCATCTTCTGAAACCTTGATTGTCTCATCGCCGATGCCAGTGGCATATTCCCCGCGGCAGTCAGCCTGACAGACGCCCCTCACGTAACCGATGTCATGACATAGTAACGCCATGGTCACGTGCAACCAATCGTGCGGCGTGACACCCCCTGTCGAGAGGTGCTTGCCTTTGAGAATCGCCTGCCCAACGAGGGTCACCAAGATGGTGTGTTCGACATTATGATAGAGCGAATCCGAGTTAGCGATATTTTCCAGCGCTAGCCGACCAGTCCACTCGATGACATTGGCAAATTGGGGTTCCAACGCACTATAAGTCTGCTTATATGCTTCTTTCAGCTCTTTGACAAAGTTTTCTATCAGCAGTGCGTGGAAATTGAACATGGTGCTTATCCTTGAGTCCCCTTACTCAAAAGTCAACTACTCTTTCAGAAAACCTACTTCAATCTGTCCATCACGGACTCTCACCGGATATGCAGGGATGTCTTCCGGCGCCGGTAGGGTCAGCGCCTTCCCCGAACGCACATCGAAGCGAGCGCCGTGGCGTGGACAGACAACTTCATGACCTGCAAGCTCACCATCTCCCAATGGCCCATCGTCGTGGGAACAAAGATCGGCGATGGCGTAATAATCCCCGGCGATGTTGAAAACGACCAGGTACTCCTCGCCGACTTCCAGGAACAACCTTTCGCCATTGAGAATTTCATCCACGTCGGCAACGGGGACAAATTCACATTTTTCGGGATCGAGCTGGGTGTAGTTCATTTTGAAGTATCAAGTGTCATGTTCCAAGTTTCAAGTTCCAAGCTTGACACCGGATTACATGGCACATAAAAACTTACTCCACTAGATCATCGCTGGCTTCGCCTAAACCATAGGCGCCAGCTTTGAGCACTTTCAAGGATAAAAGCGCGCATTTGAGCCGCACGGGACCTAAGTCGATGCCTAACAATTCAAGCACATCGTCTTTGGTCAGCGCCTTGACTTCTTCCAAGGTTTTCCCATGGATATATTCCACTAACAAATCTGCGGAGGCCAGTGAGATGGAGCAGCCTTCACCGCTATAAGCTGCCTCGGTGACAATATCATTTTCATCAAGGCGCACATCAACACGGATGTGATCCCCGCAATAGGGATTATCATCCTCGAAGGTGATATCGTTGGGGTCAAGCTCCCCCCGAAATTGGGGATTCTTATAACGGTCAATGATTAGTTCGCGGTAAAGATCGTCCATAGTTTGGCAAATTGGGGATTGGCAGGATGGGGATTGGTAGGATGGGGATTGGCAAATTGGTAAAGCAATTCTACCAATCTGCCAACTCACCAATATACCAAATTACCAATCTACGCTTATGCAAATATTTTTTTGACTTTATAAATCCCATCGACCAGCTTATCTACTTCTTCAATAGCATTATAGAGATAAAAACTGGCCCGGGCTGTGGCAGGGATGCCAAATTTATCATGCAGGGGCATGGCGCAGTGATGACCCGCTCGAACGGCGATTCCATCACTATCTAAAACTTGAGATATATCATGAGCATGAGCTTCCGGAATCATGAAAGAAGCCACACCGCCTTTTTGCTGCGCTTCCGGCCCAAAGATTTGTACTCCAGGGATCTCTTCCAATCGCTCCAGGGCATAGGCGATGATCTCTTGTTCATGCTGCTCGATGGCCTGCATACCGATCTCAGAGAGATAATCCACTGCCGCGCCCAGGCCGATGGCTTCAGCAATGGCGGGCGTGCCAGCTTCAAATTTATACGGTAATTCATTGCTCTGGAAAGAACGCAACTCGACGCGCTTGATCATATCACCACCCCCCAGAAAGGGAGGCATGGCTTCAAGCAATACCCGGCGTCCGTAAAGGATGCCAATGCCATTGGGACCGCACATTTTGTGGCCTGAGAAAGCCAGGAAGTCTGCGCCCAGCTCTTGCACATCCACCGGGATATGCGGCAACGATTGGGCAGCATCGACCAGGGTCACTGCTCCAGCCTGGTGAGCCATTTCAATGATCTCACGGGCGGGATTGATGGTGCCCAACACATTAGACATGTGCGTAAACGCCACCATCTTGGGCCCCAACTTCAACAACTCGGCGTATGATTCCAGGTCGAGCAGGCCTTCGGGGGTTACTATGATGAACTCCAGGCGCAGGTTACGTTCCGCGGCCAGCAACTGCCAGGGGACAAGGTTGGAGTGATGCTCCATCTCGGTTAGGATGACCACATCTCCACTGTCAAGATTCGCTCGTCCCCAGGTTTGAGCAACCAGGTTGATCGATTCTGTGGTGTTACGGGTGAAAATCACCTCTTTGGGAGTAGTCGCACCAATAAAAGCGGCAATCCTCTCCCGAGCAAGTTCGTAGGCCGCTGTAGCTTCCTCAGCCAAGGTATGAATACCACGATGAATATTGGCATTGGAGTTCCGGTAGAATCCATCCATCGCCTGCATTACCTGAATAGGCTTCTGACTCGTAGCAGCTGAATCTAAATACACCAGGGGGACGCCAGGCCGGACTTCGCGTTCAAGGATGGGAAAATCAGCCCTGATCTTTGGGATATCCAGTGCTGCCAGTTGTTGCTGATCTGCAATCATATGCATACGTTAGTAAAACCACATTCCTGATTTATTTTTTCACCCCGCGGCGACTCTTCTTAGGGTGACGCATGTTGGATGACTCCTTCGGGCTCCAAAGCACATGATCAGGCACCATCCAACCATTGGTCAAGTACACATTTTCATGAAATTGGACTGCGACCAACTTGTCATCCACCTGGACAACCACACCTTCAAGCCAGCCACGGATACGCTCCATCTCGTGATTATTATGATCACATAAAACTTCTACCACATCGCCGACTTCATATTCACGATGTAAATCAGGAGGAGAGGAAAAAGGTAATCCGGTCAATTCAGCCTCCAAAACTACTAAAAATCTTAACTGCTCAGCCATGGAACGGATTTGCCCGAAAAAAGGGTGTGCGCAGG
>JADHXE010000299.1 GCA_016783125.1 Anaerolineales bacterium | reverse complement strand
CCCCACGGTTTATATGGAACAGAACTCACTCACCCGGGAATATGGTGTCCGCAATGATGTCTTCCTGCTGGTCAACACGGAGCCTGGCGCGGACCTGGAACAGTTGGAAGAAGATCTGCAGGCAGCCACCCAAGCGTATCCCGGTTTTGGCATTATCTCTCGTGAGCAGCTTCGTATTAGTCAGGAGCAAGTTACCCGGGGAGGTACCATTGGGATGAACATCATGCTGTCTTTGCTGGCGGCCCCGGCACTGCTGGGACTGGCGAATGCAATGGGCATCAATGTGATCGAGCGTACGCGCGAGATCGGGATGCTGCGAGCCGTAGGTGCTAAACGCCGCCAGATTCGCCGTATGATTATCGCCGAGAGTTTGCTGCTCTCGCTGATGGGGATTGCTCTGGGTGTGATCAGCGGCATCATGCTGAGCTTTGTAATGACCGGCGTGCTGGAATTCGCAGGGCTGAATATTCCTTACACTTTCCCCGGTGTTGGCGTGCTAACGGCCATCGCCGCGGGGTTGATCTGTGGCATCCTGGCAGCGCTGATCCCGGCTCGCCGCGCCTCCGATCTACAAATCGTGGCAGCCTTGGCTTACGAATAGCAGGCAATTCTGATGCGCAACTTACCCTTCTCCCGCACAAATGGAGCAGGATAAAATACGAATTTCTGTAATTGGCAGAAGGATGAGTTACACTTTGTTTTGTCATTCTGAGGAGCGCAGCGACGAAGAATCCCTGATGAGCACGTTAATTGTTGCCTATGCAGGTTCGAATTCATTGCGCTCCGTAGGGATTCTTCGCTGCGCTCAGAATGACAAGACTGTCCATGATCATGTTGACCATTACAATAAAATACGAATTTCGTTAGCAATTCAGCCTGCTAACAAAAAAGCGCCTAATAATAAGGCGCTTTTTTGTTAGTAGCGGGTAGCGGACTCGAACCGCTAACGACCCTTATTTATTGAATTCACGTCTAACCCAATTCCTAAATCATTCAGGTGTGTTTCATTTCAGTTGAGCGCCTTGATGCGTATTGCTTATTGCGTATCATGTGTATTTGGGAAGCATTACGGAATACGCTATATGGAATACGGACACCTGCGATCAGCGCATCAACTCATTTGAAACACACCCAAATCATTCAGTTTCTTTCCAGAATCAAACCGCTCGATGATATCGAGCGGTTCAAGTTGTGACCCCGGGGGGACTCGAACCCTCAACCAATTGATTAAGAGTCAACTGCTCTGCCAAATTGAGCTACGGGGCCTTTTATTTTATGCGGGGGGAATTATACCGCAATGAAAGGGAGTGTCAACTTTTGGGCGAATTTTTCTAATCCGCGCTTCCTTTCTTGATCCAGGCAAATATCCCTGCTCCGATTCCGATCAACCATAGCCCAAAACTACCCCCAACGAGAATCCATTTGATACTGGTAAAAAACGGGGCCACAAAATCTATTACCGGAGTGCGGGCAGGATAGCGGAACATTACCAGGGATGTAGAAATATTCTCTATATAATCGAAAACCACTGCCAATACAGGTACCAGGTTAGCGCGCTGCCAACGGCTGTCAGGCGCAAATCCGCGCCTGGTCAACCAACTGATCGATGTCACCAGGGACAAAGTGTAAACAATAGGCCAGACCAGATCAAAGGTGAAGCGCGCCTTGATATATTCTTGGCGGCCTGCCTCGCCATAGCTTTCCGCCATCTGGTAGAGTTTTTCGGGAGAATAATAAAATGACAAATCTGGGGTGTCAACTCCAGCGTTGTTTTGATCGGCTTGCACGGCCTGGGTGGGTAAAACAAACGCGGTAAAAAGCATAAAGACGACTAGCACAGCGAATACCACCCAGCCATTGGATATTTTTTGCAGCCATTCAGATAAACCTGTCCACATGCTAAACTCCTGTTATGCAATCTCCCAAGGTGGTGTGCCGCTGCCGCCAGCGCCTTTGAGAGATTCTCGGATTGGACCACTCAACTCAGGCAGCACGTCGGCCACCGCGGCCAATAAACCAAAACATCCGGTGATCATCATATCTCCAAATGGTGCGGGGAAGTAGGGGCGCAGTTGGGCATGGGGGCTGGGGTGCTGGGGAGAATGTGGTGCTGGACGATGCTCCCTTTCACCCTTGCTCCCTTGCTCCTGAAACAAGTTTCTCCGCGGTCCTGTCACCACCACATCAAAATCCCCTTCACCCAGCACGAGCGGTTCTTGTTCATAAATCAAGGCCCCATGGCCATGGTCACCAAAGACACCTTCATGCTTGAGGCTGCTGGCGGCCAGGGCTTTGAGCAGGGTCTCAAGTTTGGGCAGATCGATCAAGCCGGTATGGTGTTCGAAGACCCCTTCGATGCCTTTAGGCCCCAAGCGGAAGGCCAGGGTGTGGAAGTTGCCCACATTGGTGATCAATGCTCGGGAGCGAGCCTGAACCCTGGGGTCCAAAGTGGCACCCAAAACGGCCGCCGGAGCTGTGTCCATCACCATCAAGGGCGCGTCCACATCACCAGAAGAATCCACCACAGCACCCAGGCGAGTCATAATTGAGGGGACATCGTCAGCCAGGAAGGCGAAAGCGGAGAGACGGTTCTTGGCCCTGATATGCTCATCCAGGTAATCGAAGCGAAATTGACGGTCAGACACATCGGGCGGCGCGGCGCCGTGATCGAAAACCGCCACCGCCACCGCATCCAGATCATCCAAAGAGGCGCCGAATTCCCCAAAAGCGCGCCGGATGGCCGCAAAGTCGAAATCACGTAGTTCCAGGCGCGTAACCGAATCGGGCAGGGTCGCAATTTCATCTGCGCTGATAATTTTGATGCCATCGGCCTCTACCCGGGCCAGATCGTCATCGAAGGTGCGCGCTGCTTCGGGGGTTGCATAGATGGGAAAACCAGCCTTGGCGTGATCGCGCGCCGCCCAGTGGCTGGGACCACCGCCCATGGTCACCCCTGTGAGTACAATGGCATCTCCCCGGCGGGTGGCCTCATTCAGACGTTTGTGTACCATCATCGTTGGCGAGGGCACAACCAGCTTGAAGCCGTTTTCGATATCGACCCGAGAATCGTAAAGATAGATATCTTGTGTGCCGGTGCCAACATCTACTGATAATATTCGCATAGGTGATCCTTGCGTCCAGTGCATGGGCACTGGAGTTCATTTTGGAGTAAGTTTATCATAAATATTCACCTGCTTCAGGAAGGATGTGCGCTTTGTCAATACGAATGCGGATGAAGCGCGTTACCGTTGAGATATGCCTTCGAGTATACTGAAAGATATGGGTGCGTTTCATTCCAGTGGAGGTAATCCCGGAAATAGGGGTGTGCGGGGGGGCTCCCCCCCGCACACCCCTATTTCCGGAACTTTTCCGCTCATTTGAAACACGCCCGAAAGATATTTATTTTTGTGAGGTGGAATATGTCGCTTAAGAATGAGCGAAAACGTTGGGAAGAAGAGACTCTGCGCCCGGTGACAGACCGTTTCCCGGAGCGGAAGAGCGAATTCCATACTTTATCGGGGATTCCGCTCGAGAGGCTGATGTTACCATCCGATGAGGATCCCAACTATGTTGAGAAATTAGGTTTTCCTGGGGAGTACCCTTTCACGCGCGGTGTGCAGCCCACTATGTACCGCAGCCGCTTTTGGACCATGCGGCAGTATGCCGGATACGCGTCTGCGGAAGAGTCCAATGAGCGCTACCGCTATTTGCTGGATCAAGGCCAGACGGGCCTCTCAGTGGCTTTCGACTTACCCACGCAAATTGGCTATGATGCCGATGACCCCATCGCCTCGGGTGAAGTAGGCAAAGTGGGGGTTTCTATCTCATCACTGCAAGATATGGAAACGCTGTTTCGCGAGATCGCCTTAGACCGCGTTTCTACCAGCATGACCATCAACGCCCCGGCGGCTATTTTGCTGGCTATGTATATTGCGGTAGCCAAACGTCAGGGAGTAGACCCCGGCAAATTGCGCGGCACCATCCAAAACGATATTCTCAAAGAATATATCGCCCGTGGGACGTATATCTTCCCGCCCAAGCCATCCATGCGCCTGATCACGGATGTATTCCAATACTGCCAGACAGAAGTGCCGCGCTGGAACACCATCAGCATCTCAGGATACCACATCCGCGAGGCCGGTTCCACGGCGGTGCAAGAGGTGGCTTTCACTTTAGCGGATGGCATTGCATATGTGCAGGCGGCTATCGATGCCGGGTTGGATGTGGACAAATTCTCCCGCCAGCTGTCCTTTTTCTTCAATGCCCATAACAATTTCTTAGAAGAAGTTGCCAAATTCCGTGCTGCCCGCCGTTTGTGGGCGGTTATTATGCGTGAGCGTTTTGGGGCACAGAACACCCGTTCCTGGATGCTGCGATTCCACACGCAGACGGCTGGCTCCACCCTCACCGCTCAACAGCCTGAGAACAACGTTGTACGGGTGGCTTTGCAGGCGCTCTCCGCGGTATTCGGCGGCACCCAGTCTTTGCACACCAACAGTATGGACGAAGCCCTTTGGCTGCCCACAGAAAAATCCGTGCGCGTAGCCCTGCGTACTCAACAGGTTATCGCGCATGAGTCTGGTGTTGCCGATAACATCGATCCCCTGGCTGGTTCTTATCTCATCGAGCACCTCACTGATGAGATAGAGCGTCAGGCTCAAGAATATATTCAAAAGATCGACGATATGGGCGGAGCCCAGGCTGCCATCGAGCAGGGTTATATTCAGAGCGAAATCCAGGAAGCAGCTTATCAATATCAGCAGGCTGTAGAACGCCAAGATCAAATTATGGTCGGTGTCAATAAATTCGAAATTCAGGAAGATATCGAATTGGAGCGCCTGGCCGTTGACCCGGCTATTGAGATCAGCCAGCGTGATCGTTTGACTAAACTGCGCGCGGGACGCGATGCTCAGCGCGTGAATGAGTTGCTGGCTCATTTAGAGAAGGCTGCCAATGGGGATGAAAATTTGTTGCCCCTCTTCGTCGAGTGCGTCGAGAACGATATCACCCTGGGTGAGATTTGTGACGTGCTGCGTGAGATATGGGGAGAGTATCAGCCAACCGGCTTGTAAAGTCATGTTCATGAGTTGTTATTGATTAGTTGCGCAGAAAGGAGAGAGCCAAATGGAAATATATGCATCCACGAAAGGCCGGATTGTGATCCCTATTCCTTTACGGCGTAAATATTGCATCAAGTCTGGCACGAGGTTCATTGTTACCGATGATGGCGAAGCGATCATTCTGAAGCCAATCACTGAGCAGTATCTCAAAACTCTTCAGGGTTCCCTACGAGGAAAAGGAGTTTTGGAAGTTCTCAAAAAAGAGCGCCATAGAGAAAGTGGGCGGGAGTAACAATGAACTATCGAAATATTATAGTTTCGGGATGTGTTTTTCTGGTTCTGATCAACATTCCCGCAGTACCAATCTCTTGGGCTGCCGTGATCCCAGATCCAGTGTATCGTTTGATATGGGGATCCATTTGGCGGATGGTGAAAATCACGCTCTATCCAATGCCGGGCATCCAATACCAGTTCAGCTTTTATTCCCTCGTTGCGATCATCTTGCTAATCAGCTTTGGTTTTTTGGCACGTTATTTACTTTTGAAATACAGTCCCTGGTAGAATGGATGTACTCCTCAGCTATAGAGAGAAGTTCCCGAAAAACGGGTGTGCACA
>JADHXE010000042.1 GCA_016783125.1 Anaerolineales bacterium | reverse complement strand
ACGCAGAGATTTTAAAAATAATGTTTGAGAAATCCAAAGAAATGTGTGCGTTCTTTTTACTTTTTGGTATCTCTCGTTCATATTTTTGCTCCGCGTACTCTGCGTCTCCGCGGTGTTGTAGTTTTTTCAGTGGAGTCATCAATGCTCTAAAAGAATGTGGTCTAGAAGTATTGGTATTAGGGGCGGATGAACACTATCCCGATTCCATATTTGTTGAAGATGTTGCACTGCTGACTAAAAATTGTGCAATTATTACGAATCCTGGAGCACCATCGCGAAAGGGGGAGACCGCCGAGATCAAAAAAATTCTAAGTGACTATTACGCTGACATTGAAGAAATCCATGACCCAGGAATGGTGGAAGCGGGAGATATCATGATGGTTGGGTCGCATTTTTATATAGGCCTATCCGAGAGAACGAATGCAAAAGGTGCGCAACAGGTCATCGATATCCTAAAGAAACACGAGATGAGTGGTTCCGTAATAAAGCTAGAAAAAGTACTCCATTTGAAGACGGGATTGGCCTATTTAGAGAAAAATAATTTAGTGGCGTGTGGCGAATTTTTGTCAGAGGATGAATTTCAAAAATTCAATATATTGGCGATAGATGACGATGAGAGTTATGCCGCAAATTGTATTTGGGTGAATGGCAGAGTTTTGATTCCGAAAGGCCATCCAAAAGCGCAAGATACAATTGAAAGTGCAGGTTACTCAACTTTAGAAGTTGATGTTTCTGAATTTCAAAAACTTGATGGCGGCTTAAGTTGTCTATCATTAAGATTTTAAGGCTCTTTGAGATATTACGGAAGCGGTACACGGATCGCACGGATCGCTTTGCGTGTCTCCGGCAACACGGATTTCTTTTATGTTTTTATCCGTGTGATCCGTGTACAAAAAAAGTTTGACCAAACAAAACATCAAAGAGCCGATTTTGAGAAGGTAGCAAAGAGAAAGGATAAAGGATGCCATTACTCGATAGTTTTAAAGTTGACCATACCAAAATGATCGCCCCGGCTGTCAGGCTGGCCAAAAGGGTGCAAACGCCATCTGGAGATGTGATTTCGGTTTTTGATCTGAGATTTTGTAAACCCAATCAAGAGAAATTGGGCGAAAAGGCAACCCATACGTTAGAGCATCTTTTTGCCGGTTTTATTCGGGAACACTTGAATGCCGGCGATACCGAGATAATCGATGTCTCGCCAATGGGATGTCGGACAGGGTTCTATATGAGCTTGATCGGAGCGCCACCTGAGAACAAAGTCGCCCAAGCATGGGAGGCGTCGATGGCAGATATCTTAAAGGTGGGCAGCAGAGCAGAAATACCAGAGCTAAACAAATATCAGTGCGGGTCGTACAAGCTGCACTCGCTGAAAGGCGCAAAGAAAGTCGCCAAAGAAGTGCTAGAAAAAGGTATTGGGGTTATGGATAACGAAGCGCTTGTTCTAAGTTAATATGATTGACAATTTTTTATTTCAGTTCGCGGTCATCTCAGACTCTCATCTTCGCCTGCCAAGTGCATCCGAAGAGGGGGGCTATGCATCGAATCGATTAGCGATTGAACGTGCAAAATATGTCGTGCAATGCCTAAACAGTTTACAACCGAACTTTGTTATTCATCTTGGCGATATGGTGCACCCCATTCCGGCACTGAGTAATCATGAAGAAGCTGTCAAGAAAGCGCGTGAAATCTTTTCGGGGGTTGAAGCTAAATATTACACATTGCCAGGGAATCACGATATTGGCGATAAGCCAAATGCATGGTTGCCAGCGCCAGTCGTTGAACGGGATAGCCACAAAATTTTTGAAAAACATTGGGGACCCTTATATCATTCGTTTTTTACCGAAAACTGTCACTTCATTTGTCTTGACACGCCCATCATGAACACCGGCTTCGAGCGAGAACGAGATCAACGGACATGGCTTGAAAATGAACTGCGTGTCGCCAAAGAAAAAGGTTTTCGAATTTTCGTTTTTATGCATTATCCACTTTTCATCTGTGATCCGAAGGAACCGATTCACTACGACAACATAGATGAACCTGCCCGAAGTTGGTTGCTGGAACTTTTTACGCAATATAGTGTGGAGGCCGTATTTTCAGGGCATGTGCATAATGCCTTTGTCGGTATCCTTGAAAACACGACCTATTATATTTTGCCCTCAATGGCGTTTGTTCGCCCAGAATATTCTGAATTGGCAACCGTTGGGCCGGGTGATGAATTTGGCCGTAATGACACCGCAAAACTTGGCTTTTTTATGGTGAGAGTCTATGCAGATAGACATGAAATCCTGCCTGTCCGGACTTATGGCGCTGGTCAGCTAGATGCAGCTATGCCTAAAATTGAACCTTATCAGATAGTCGGGAGGGCCTCCCGAATGTTGGGTGTTACCTTGCGCCGAGGATGGGGGAGGCGCGTTGAGCTAGCTGCCGACGGATTAGATGAATTTAAACGAAAAGAAGCTTATCGTGATTGGTTGCTCATTGCGCTTATTGAGCTCGGTGTTACCTCTTTACGTGTGCCCTTTGCCGATCTTGCTAATGCAGATTCCCGGCAACGTCTGTCTGATTTTGTAAAGCTGGGTTTTGAGTTCACGGTTTATAGCCTCGGTGTGCCAGATAAAAGGACATTGGCGACAATAGAGGCGCACGGCAAGTTATTCCTGAATTGGGAAATTATTTTTCCAGAACATACGCTATCTCAGATTGGTGCTGCCATCAATCATGCCCAAAGCGTATTTCCAGGTCAGTTGTTTGTTGCGCCCGTTGTGCCGATAAAAGAAGATGACGGGGAAGCTAAGACCTTTCAGCATTTTGCCAGTCACGGTTTTTCTTGTAGCCAGGTGGGTAAGGCAGAAAATTGGTTATCATTGATCGCCAATCGGGCAGAGGATATTGGCCTGACATTCAGAATTTCCCCTTGGGAAGAACCTGTCGCCGCGATGCATGAAATCGACCGTCTGAGTCAGCGCGCCAAATTGGTAAACCTGCAACTGCCGCGGCTAGATGAAGGTGTTCGTTTTGAGGATGACGATTTACTGCAATCTTTCATAGTTGACGCTTATCAGGCCAGCCAGGCGATGGCCAAGACAACCGTTTTCATTGATACGTTCATTGATAGCGACAGAGGCTATTATCCGCGCAATGGTTTGTTGGATAGGCGGTTTAATCCACGGCCTGCCTTCTATGCCTTGAAGCTGGCGTCTCTTGTGGATAAACGATTTTATGTTCCTTGACATTATTTTTCAAATCTGGCGTCGATTTAGTGGTTCTATGCAATGGCGATTATTATGGCTTTTCAATAGCAAATTCATGGTCAGCGTAGCAGGTATTGTGTATGACAAAAATGATCATATACTACTTCAACGCCATCGCCATTGGGTTCCAGATGTTTGGGGTTTGCCTGGCGGCATAGTCAAGAGTGGTGAAATACTGGAAAAAGCTTTTTCTCGTGAAGTGTTAGAAGAAACAGGCCTTGTTATTGCAAACATAGAAATGATAAGGCTGGTAAGTGGTTATGATTTGCGTATGGAAGTTTACTTCCGAGCAAAACTTGCTAAAAGTCACAATGAGCAAATAATAAAAATCCAAGAAGAAGAAATCATTGAAGCCCGCTTCTTTTCCTTGGATGAGTTGCCTTCAAGTATATTACAACTGCAAAAGGAACTTATACAACAAGAAAACGGTACAGCAAAGAAGATGCAACAAAATGAAATCGCTCAAAGCCGAACAGGTTTCTCTCGGAAATTATGATCGGTCGAAGATGTAGAATGCTTCTTGATGGATAATCCTGGACAGCGTTGGTATTGGGTAATGTTTGGGGGGATCGTTTTCGCCGCGCTTGCAGGATGTGATCTTGCCCCCACTTTAAATCAGGAAGCGCCTACAGAAGAAAACCTGGTCATTGTGGCATCATTTACTCCCATAGCTGGTGCTACATCTGCACCAGGTGCACCAAAGCCTCTGCCATCCTCTACGCCAACCCCACCGCCCACGTACACCGAAACACCAACCCCAACCCCAACTCCTGAAGCCGATACGCTTGGCCCTTTTATTCCGCTTGAATACTCTGACGGCCAACCACCTGGGGAAATATATGATCTAACGATATCCCCCAGCGGAACCCTGTGGTTGATCGCCAGCCAGGGATTGAGTAGTTTAGGGGATAATACTTGGACAATGCATCCCGATCACGGTGAGATCATTCTCGGTTTCGATACTTTAGGCCGCACCTGGGTGACCACGAAAGATGGCGAGACAATATCGGCCTGGGATGGGGAAGATTGGCAAATCTATGGCCTGGAGTCGGGTTGGCCGCCAGCCGGGCCGGTGTGGCGCGCCGGGCCTTATGCCACGGTCAGTGAGGAAATCATCACCGATGAGCGCGGTTGGGTTTGGCTCGCCACCCAAGGGGATGTGCGCAGGTTTGATGGCGAGCAATGGCGGATTTACGATCCCGAGGATGTGGGCTACTATCCATCAGAAGACATGCTTGAGCAGGGCTTTGATTATTCGCTCACCGATATGGCTATCGACAGCGTTGGGGATGTGTGGATTGCTGATTGCGCCTGGATGGGGCCTGGGCCTGTAGGACAGGGGGCGCGCTGGTTTACGGGGCGTTATTGGTGGGGGCGTAGCTCTCAGGTAGTCGCTTCTGGCTGCGTCGAGGATATCGAGGTTGACGAGGCCGATCAGGCCGGCCGAATCTGGGTTGGCGTTGATGAGACACTGTGGCGCTACACCCCGCGCTGGGGCTGGAAGAAGTTCGGTCCGCCTGAGATTGATCCAAGTTGGGGCCCGCGCTGGGGGTATATTGCTGAAATTGAGCTCGGGGGCGAGGATACTGTCTGGGTTACATTATCCCCCTGTGGCGGCGCTAGCTGCGATACAGGCTTATTCTTTCTCTATCGAGTAACCGATGGAGAATGGACATTGGTGAGCGAAAATGGCCCTGGCGACCTGGCTTTAGATTCCGAGGGCAATGGCTGGTTGTGCGCTGGCAATAGCCTTTACAGCATAGCCGACGAGTCGGTAGATCTAGTCGCTGATCTGAGCCCGTTTTATTGCACTGTCGAAAGCGATGTGAATGGCAGAGCCTGGTTGGCGATTCCGGGCCAATCAATGTTGTGGTTGTATGATAATTTGGCCAATGAATAGTGTATGCTTAGTAACGGTGATTAAATAACTTACCCGTTCCAAGATAAGCGCCCTGAGCGGAATGGAATGCAGTCGAAGGGTGCGGCTGCTGTGAAACCCGCTTCTTCGACTGCGCAAGCTCCGCTCAGAATGCTTGTCGGTTTGCCCAAATGGGAAAGTTATTTAATCACGATTCCTTAGTTAAGATAACTACTCAGGTCAATTAAAAATCTCTGCGGCTCTGCGCCTTGGCGGCTCTGCGTTATGTTTATCATGGTTAGTAACCGTTCGTAAATAACTTGTTCGTAGTGCTCGCTTCGCCGCGCTATGCGGGCCTACGGCCAGGCGTGCCCGTGGCAAGCGTGCTGAAGCCCGCACTACAAACAGGGAAGATATTTTTGGACGCTCACCAAGCATTGAATAGGAGAAAAGATTATGCCTGCAATTCAAATCAATGACATCAATATGCACTACGAAATCACAGGAGAGGGTCAGCCGCTCTTGTTGATTCACGGCCTGGGTTCAAGCTCGCGCGATTGGGAATCGCAAGTGCCGGTTTTTGCTGAGCACTATCAGGTGGTCACTTTCGATGCCCGCGGTCACGGCCGCTCCGACAAACCACCGGGGCCGTACAGCATCCCCATGTTTGCCGAAGATGCCGCTGCTTTGATGCGGGCATTAGATATCGCGTCAGCGCATGTTGTGGGTATCTCCATGGGAGGCATGGTCGCATATCAATTAGCTGTGAGCCATCCCACTTTGATCAAAAGTATAGTCGCAGCTAACTGTACACCCGAATTATTAGTCGAGAGTTTCAAGGAACGATTGCAGATGTGGCAGCGTCAACTCATTGTACGGCTGATCGGAATGCGTAAGATGGGCGAGGTTCTCAGCGAACGACTCTTCATCAAGCCAGAGCAGGAAGAAATCCGTCGAATATTTGTGGAACGCTGGGCGGAGAATGACCCCCAAGCCTACCTGGCCTCCACGCGGGCTTTAGTGGGCTGGAGTGTTGCAGAGCAATTGCATGATTTGGATATTCCCACCCTGGTCATCTCCGCCGACGAGGATTACGCTTTCTTTGGAAACAAAGCCCACTATGCGGCCATGATGCCCAATGCTGATTTAGTCGTTATTGAAGATTCCCGTCACGCCACACCAGCAGAGAAGCCTGACGAGTTCAATCAGGCCGTATTGAATTTTTTGGCGACGCAATGATAGTATTTGCGTTAGCTCTCAAGTGGCATTGTATGTCCAGGGTGCGTGGCATATAATGAGTGTAGAAAAAATCACGAGGAGAATGCGATGTGTAAGAAAACTTTCAAATCCAAAGTGGGGTTATGCTTTTCTTTTATCCTTGTATTTACGATGATTGCGGGTTCAATACTCTCTGCTTGTGCGCCTGCACCAGCACAAGAAGAAGTAATTGCTCACAAGGAACCAGAACAAGAAGAGCTGGCACAAGTACCTCTGCCTACTGCGACCGCTATACCACCGACAGAGGCTCCGACGAAAACTGAGATACCTCCAACGATTACACCCACTGAAGCACCACTAACCTTACGGGATTTCGCTGAGAAAGTCGCCGAGGGTGTGGGTTTCGTGGAAGATGTCTATGAGGGTGATCCAGATAGGGTGATATATCTCTTCAAAGAGAATCATGCAGCTCTTATCGGACAAGTGGAGATTGCCATCATGGTCAACCGTTTGTATGCTCACTACAATATGCGGGAGTTTGCCATCGAAGGTTATGCCTCCACGGAGCCACCCCTTGACTTATCCTGGGCTCATCGACCACCGCCTTATATTCCGGGGGAACCGATTACTGACAGGGAGGATGTATTATCGACGATGTTATCGGAGGGAGAAGTAAATAGTGCAGAGTTTCTTGGGTTAGTTTACGAGGATGTGACCATTTATGGCATTGATAATGCTGAGTTGTATGCCATCGATGTGGAGCCGGTAGTGTACAATGCGCCATTTATATACCTCTACTATATCGCAATTGCTTTCATGGATGACCAAGAATTAAACCTCTGGAATGGATACATGGATCAAGAGCGTTATCAAGAAGCCTATGAATTTGCACTGAGCACAGACTCTTACACCGCCGAGATGAATGAGCGTTTTGGGGTTGGATCGGATAATTCTGTAGAGGAAGTCGTCGTATTATACGAAGAGATCCAGGCTTATGCAGATGAGAATGAGGTGGACATCCCTCCAGATTTAGTTACCGACATGGGACTGCTGTTTGATCAGATGGATATTGTCATTCAGCGGAGTGAGGCCATGGTTGAGAACATCTTAGCTTTGGCAGAGACGATTGATCTTCAAGGCCCTATGGCTGTTTTTGTTGGGGCTGCACATGCGTCACACATGGCCGGACTGCTGAAGGAGAGAGGGGTATCTCTAGTGCTCATCGATACCTTATCCCGGGAAGAAGGCCTTGAGGGTGGCATGCTCCCTATGGAAGCCTATATGCGGAAGATAGCAGGGCAATCCGTTGGTGGTGAAGGTACCATCGGCTCGCTGCTCGACAACAGGAAGAAACCAGGGCCAACTGCGCAGAAGGAAAGAACCAGAATCGAAGAAATGCTGCGCGAGATTTTCCAGAAACTGGCCCGGACTGCTTACGAATTATTTGGTGATGATCGCGTCACAGTTACAGATGAAGAGTCGCAAAGAATTATTGGCACAGCGTATAGTGACAAAGCATTTCTGGCGGCGATGGATGAGCTTCGAAATATGGGGTTTAAAATAGAGGTTTGGAGTTACTATGATTCAAACCACGATTGGACAGGTTTAGAGGGCCCACATGCAGGTGTGGGATTGCGTCTAACATTTCCAAATGGTCATATTGAGCATATGAATATCTTATTCAAGGTAACGTCAGGTGGTGGTAAGGGTTCATCCCCAGTAAATCTCGAAGAATTGCTGAAAAGCATTCGGGAGTACCTGATTACGGAAGCAAAAAAGCCCAAAGGTGAAGAGGCATCAGACTATGTTGATCCTCTTGCTAGCGAGGTTCCTAAATGGAATCAGAACTGTTCGCAAACGTGGTATCAATTTTCCACTGAACAGTAGCCTGACAATGCCAAAGGTGACAGTCACTTTCCGAAGGACTTCCGCAGGAAGCGAAATGACTGTCACCTGAACACTTCTTGTAGAAGTGTCTGAGAAATTATTTCTACCAGCGAATCCATTTGCTCATCAGTGATGGTGAAGGGTGGCCCGAGCATGAAATGGTCGCCACTCATGCCGTCCACGCAGCCGGAGCCAGGGTAGATGATCAAGCCCCTCCGAAGGGCCTCATCGGCGATTTTTTGCGACATGTGTAATTGTGGGTCAAAGGGGGTTTTCGATTGCTTGTCTTGCACCAGTTTGACACCCCACATCAACCCCAATCCACGCATATCGCCCACCCGCTTGAGCGGCGCGATTCTTTCTTCGAGCAAGCTCTGTAGTATCTTTCCCTTGCTGTGAACCTGGTCAATCAAACCATTTTTATTGATATATTCCAGCGTTGCTAAACCCGTGGCCGTCCCTACAGCATGATGGGTGTATGTACCCCCATGGATGAAATCGCCAGAGTTGGAAGAAATAAGGGCAGCGTGCTCTGCTTTGACTGCCAGGATGCTGAGAGGAAAGTAGCCCCCGGTAGCTCCTTTGCCAATGGTCAGCAGATCCGGTTCGATCCCCCAATGGTCAACCGCAAACCATTTGCCCGTGCGCCCCATCCCGGTCATCACCTCATCGGCGATAAACAGCACATCGTGTCTGTTGCAGATTTCTCGAATAATGGGCCAATACTCTATGGGCGGTACGACAGCGCCCAGCGTAGCCCCGCTGACAGGTTCGGCAATAAAGGCGGACACTTTATCTGATCCATGGCGGAGGATTTCTTCCTCTAGTGCCGTTGCACAGCGGATATCACATTGAGGGAATGTCAATTCAAAGGTGCAGCGGTAGCAATAGGGCGGGGGGATATGGGGCATATCCACCAGCAGAGGCGTGAATTTTTTCCGCATCTTCGGTTTGCCTGTGACGGCTAAAGCTCCCAGCGTTGCCCCATGATATGATCCCCAGCGGGATATGGTCAGATAGCGGTCGGGATGACCTCTATCAACATGTACCTGTCGGGCGAATTTTATAGCTGCTTCAATTGCCTCTGAGCCGCTGGTCAAAAAGTAGAATTTTGCCTCTGGCATTGGACAAATGCGGGCTAATTCTTGGGCGTATTTTTCATTACTTTCGCTGGTGAACATGCTCCCATGGATATAGGCGGCCTCGACTGCCTGCTCGGCCATGGCCCGCACAACGGCTTGCACCCCATGCCCAATATTGACCACTAATGCTCCGCCTGAGCCATCCAGGTAGCGATTGCCATTTTCGTCGAACAGATACACGCCCTCGCCTCTGACGATCAAGGGATGGTCGTGAAGCATTCGGCGGTATAGCACTGAGCTATGTGGATGTTTGTAGGCTGTCATTCTGAGTAACCTTTCTTGGTTGTATCCCAAGATTTGCTTCTACAATTGCGATCATTGCAAATCACGAATAAGGTCGCATGGCGCGAATGTCACAAATATCTTTTGGGTGCATTTCATCCCAGTGGAAGTAATCCCGGAAATCGGGGTGTGGGGGGGGGGACCCCCCGCACACCCCTATTTCCGGAACTTTTCCGCTCGTTTGAAACACACCCATATCTTTTTGTTTATTCGTGACATTCGCGTAATTCGTATCTATTCGTGTTAAATTGTACTCATCAACAGAAGCTTGAATACTGTCAGGCTATTAGCAATACATTTGTGTAGTATATTATTATTGTAGACGATATTTCAGGAGTTTAGCTTATGCAAGAGAAAGTCATCATCACTGCCGCGCTGACAGGCTCGTCACCAACCAAAGAAATGAACCCGGCTGTCCCGTACTCTCCGGAAGAGATCGCCAATTCAGCGGTCGAATGCTGGCGGGCGGGCGCGGCGATTGCCCACATCCATGTCAGAGACCCTCAAACAGGGGAGCCGAATTCTCGGATCGAGTTATTTCAGGAGGTCGTAGACCGTATTCGCAGCGAATGCGATATCTTGATCAACCTGACAACGACCGCATACCATCTACCTGGAAATCCTGAAGATTTAATCGAAACGCGCCTGGCACCGGTGGCGCTGAAACCAGATATCTGCTCTCTGGATGTGGGGACGCTCAACTTCCGGGGCGGGGTTTTCGTAAACTCACCCGAATGGGGTGTTATCGCTGCTAAACGTATGCGCGAGTATAGGGTCAAGCCGGAGATAGAAGTTTTCGACTCAGGGCATATTTCTCAGGCCGTCGATCTCATTGATCAGGGATTGATCGATGAGCCGCCATATTTTCAGTTGTGCATGGGAATCCGTTGGGGAATCGAGGCCACGCTTGAAAACCTGCTGTTTATGAAAAACAAACTGCCAGAAAACGCGTCCTGGTCTGTGTTGGGCGTGGGGCGCAATCAGCTGCACATGATCACGATGGGGATATTGCTTGGGGGCAACGTCCGCGTGGGATTGGAGGATAACTTGTACTTGCGCAAAGGCGTGCTCGCATCTAACAATGCCGAATTTGTTCAAGCAACTGTGAATCTGGTTCATCAACTCCTGAGAGAAGTAGCCACGCCTGCCGAAGCAAGGGGAATGTTGGGGTTATAAAAACGGATTTCTGGGATTTCCCGTGGTAATGTCCAGAAGTACTAAAGTGTCATCTATATTACTGCTCATTTGGTTATTATCGTAGACAATGTGAGGTAGAATAGGTTAGAGGGATTTGTCACAATATTCTCGCAGGGTTCTACTCTCTCTGAAACTGCTTCATTCTATAGTCGGAACATGTTGCTGAATCTGCTATTACTCGGTTTTGAATTGTTTGTGCTTGGTGGTGTTATCTTCGGATTACACTACCTGCGATCCCGCTATGGCCTGATTTAATGCTCATCTTTTTAGGGGGATTAGCCGCGGTGTTGCAATTCACGGCGCCTATGGGGGTATATTGGCGGCCATTGCCGAATATTTACCTGACGCTAGGCTCGAATGTTCTGGTTCCGGTGATCTTGTTAGGTGTGTTGCTCATCTATGTCACCGAGGGAACAGCCCCGGCCCGCCTGGCGATCTGGGGGATTGTGGGAATAAATCTGCTGTCTTTATTTACGCTTAGCAGCCTATCTACTCAATTAAACATGCCTGGAGGCGGCAGTTTTGTCGATCTATCCAGCGGAACACCGGTGTTACATTTTTCCGCCCGCCAAATGACCGCATCAATGATTGCCTTCGTGATGGATATGTGCATTCTGGCTATTCTTTATCAAGGGATGATCAATCGCTGTGGACGGAGCGAAAGGCTGAAATTATGGAATGCACCCCCCGACAGCCGCGCTCCGATCTGGTTGGCGACAATCGCGGCATTACTAGGTGCGCTTTGGGTGGATGCGTTGGTCTACACTTCATTGACCTATGCAGGCACACCTGCTTTAGCTGAAAACTTATCAGGTCAACTGGTTGGCAAAACAATATCCGGGGTTATGCTTTGGCCTTTCGCCGCTGTACACCTTGATCGCTGGGCTTCCAAGCTGCCAGATTTCAATAAAGTTGCCCATCGGCGCTCTTTCGATATGTTATTTGGTTCCTATGCTCAACTTGAGAATGCTCTCGTTCGTTCTGAAGAAGCATTGCTTCGCAGGGCAGAAGAACTAGCCGCCATTGTGTCAGAAAAGGCCCAATATGCTAGCGATTTGGAGCGAAGCCTGGCTGAAATGTCAACTTTTTGAAAGTCGGTGAAGGAGTCAGTGGGGAAGTTACCGCGACTGGCCAATCCATCTATGTGCCCGATACTCAAGCTGATCAAAAATTTAAATTTTTTCAGACGCGCCGTTCGCTCCTTGCTCGTTGTTCCAGTCAAAGAAAAAGATCGCATTATTGGGATGTTGGCGATCGACAGCGATAAGCCAGATGCTTTTACCGCCCATGACGAATACCTGCTCACCATAGCCGCCTCTCAGGTCGCCGTGGCAATAGAAAATGCGCAACTATATACTAAAGTGCAACGTCTTGCTGTTACGGATGGCCTGACCGGGATTGCCAAACGGCGGGCTTTTGATGATGCTTTGCAAAGCGAGGTGATCCGTGCCACTCGTTACGGGCATCCGCTCTCGCTAATTTTCTTAGATATCGATGATTTTAAGATATTCAATGACACCTATGGTCACCCGGCTGGAGATGAGCAGCTAAAGGAAGTCGCTAAAATTCTGATGAGCAACGTGCGTTTTACTGATATGGTGGCGAGATATGGCGGCGAAGAATTTGTATTGCTTTTGCCCCATACCGGCAAAGACGGCGCCCTTAATCTGGCAGAGCGCATTCGAGTTGCGGCGGTAATCAAAGCCAAAAATGCCTTACCGGGCGAGGACATCACCTTGGAAGCTGGATCTTCGATTCCTGGATATACGCTTAGTATTGGCGTTGCCTCAATCCATGATGATGCCCAGGCGGATGAAGAACTCTTGCTGGTGGCCGATTGGGCTGTCTTGGAGGCCAAGCAAGCCGGCAAGAATCGTGTGTGTTCAGCTTAGAGCCTGCCGCGCTCAGTTTGCTGAACTGTCAATAAGCATAACAACTCCCCCCGATAAACTCGCGTAAAACTGAATCTTGGGGCACTGGCGTATCATCCTCCACAGGGGTGACCTCTGCCAATACATCATACAATCGATCTGCGCGCGTGAACGCATCCTCGCGCAGCGGGTCATCCTGAAATTCCTCTACCCACTGGGCGAAGCTGTCGAGCAGTTTGTGACTGTACAGCGGCAGCTCATAGGGCATGGCGGTGTTGATCAGATAGTCGGCGGTGTTGATGTAGGGGATGATATTGCGCATCTCGCTGGCGCGCACATAATGCCAGTGCATCAGCGTTTTGCGTGGGTCATAGGCGCGGTGGGCGGCATCCCGCAGCATGCGCCGAATTAGCCTGATATCTGTCCAGCGGATATACTCCCCTTGCCGGTCTTTCATTTGCAGGAGCGGCTCCAGGTATAAGAAATACTTTTGTTCACTGGAGATGGCCCCGGTCATATCGGGGAAAAGCCCGTGCAAGCTATCGATCAGGATGATATCATTTTGGGCCAACTTCATCGGGGTGACATTGTCCTGGCGATACCCCGTCTTGAAATCATAGAACGGGATCATGATCTCTTTGCCAGCAATAAGTTTTTCGAGATGCTCGTTGATCAAGGGCAAATCGAGCGCTTGAGGGGTTTCGAAGTCGTAATCGCCAAATTCATCCTTGGGGTGCATCTCCAGGTCGAAGAAATAATTGTCTACATTCAGAGTGACCAGCTTGAACCCATGGCGTTCGAGACCCGCAGAGAGTTTGATTGTAGTTGTCGTCTTGCCAGATGACGATGGGCCTGTGATGACCACCACCTTCAAATCTTTGCCCCGTTCAGCGATTTGCCCGGTGACATTCTCGACATCGACCATGTAGGCGCTTTCAGATTCGTTGACGATATCCGGGAATTCACCCTCGGCGATGCGGTTGTTCAGTTTTTCGATGGTATTGACTTTATGTTCGACAGCCCAGTTAAGTACATACCATATCTTCGCCCAGGGAATATTCCCGGAGGGCTTAGAGCGCCGGTCGGCGCTTTCTGAACGCCGCCGGGCGCGCTCATCGCGGTAGAGGATATAGTGCTTGGCGACTTTGGCGTGTCCGTTCTCGATGAGCACTTTTTCAACCAGATCCTGTATCTCCTCGATATGGGGGTTGTAACCAGGCGGGCAGTTTTTTTCCAGTAGCTGGACGACTTGTTCGCTGAGTTGTTCGGCAGTCGAGCGGTCACGACCTCCTACCGATACCACGGCACGGTAGATGGCATTGGTGATACGCCCAGGGGTGAAGGGAACTGTCGCTCCACTACGCTTGACGACATGCGTGATTTCACTCATATTCACTCCTTTAAAAAGGGAAGGAAGTAGATTCTACCTTAATAATCTTAAAAATTACGAACACGGTTCCTTAAAGGAACCGTGTTCGTCCAGGAATTTCTTCTCCCGCATTCCTGCGTTCCTTATAAAATCGGCTCTTTTAGGTTCCTACGACAATCCCGCCATCCACGCGCAAGGTTACACCGGATATGAAGGTGGCTTCATCTGATGCCAGAAAAAGGAAAGCGTTGGCGATATCGACAGGCTCACCCATACGCCGCATGGGGGTTTTGGCGACCATGCCTTCCAGGATTTTCTCAGGCATCTGTTTGACCATTTCGGTTAGAGTGAAGCCTGGAGCAATGGCGTTGACGCGGATTTTATGACGGCCCAATTCCCGCGCCCAAACCTTGGTCATGCCGATCACACCAGCCTTGGATGCCACATAGTTGGTCTGCCCGAAATTGCCATCCAGACCGACAATGGAAGTCGTGTTGATAATGGCTCCTCCGTCACCCTGTTTGATCATATATGGTGACACCGCCTGGGCACAGTTGAAAACGCCCTTCAAGTTGACGTCGATGACCAGGTCAAAATTTTCCTCTGACATCTGGCTGGCCAGTTCACCTTCTTTGACTTTGACGAATAAACCATCACGTAGCACGCCGGTATTATTGATCAAGACATCTACGCGGCCATGTTTCTCGACAACATCATCGACCCAGGCCTGCACGGCCTGTCGATCAGTAACATTGACGTTGTAGTATTCCCCGCCAATCGCTTCAGCGACTTGCTTCCCGGCCCCATCGTCCAGATCGCAAATGACAACCTTGGCTCCTTCTTCGGCAAAACGCTCTGCCGTAGCTTTGCCGATCCCGGCAGCGCCCCCCGTAATCAAACATACCTTATCTTTTAGACGCATTGGTTACTCCTTTGTATCTGCTCAACCATAGAGAGAAAGTTCCCGAAAAAATAGGAATGGTGATTAAATAACTTGCGCGTTTGCATGCCTGCCCGCACGGTGATGAATCGCCGGGCTACAAAACTACACCGGATGAATCCGGCTACGAAACCCGATTTATCGGGTGCTGTTTGGTAGCACGGGGACGCAGAGCGATCACCGTGCGGGCCGCTCCTTTTTTAGTATTGATCTTCAGATAGATAGATTATACCGGAACTTGGTCTTATTCAGATCGACAAGAATAATGCGTATAGCCAATACCCCATAAACTCACCACAAAAAATACCAAGCCATCCAAAAAACTACCAAAGCGAAAGCTGCTCCGACATGGTGTTTCGATAATCTGGGGAACTAATCGACCCATTCCAGCGTCTTTATCGCTATAATATGAATACTGACTTTCTGCATCAATCATGGGAGGGCTCTGATCATGACGACAAATCAAACTTCAAAACGTTGGCTTTTACCAGCGATCACTGTTAGTGTTTTGCTCGCGGTTATTCTGGCTTGTTCAATCCCCAACCTGGGGCCAGACAGTGGCGCTACGGAACAACCGATTCCGATGGGGCAGGGGGATACCTCGGGCGAAACCGGTGATGTTGCTGCTTTGGATTCTGATGACGAGGAAGAACCTGGCTTCTCGATCCAGTTGAGCGATGGCCAGGCCCAACCAGATGACGCCGAACCTTTGCCTGTTGCCATCGGTGAGCCGCTGCCCGATGAAGATATCGAGCGCGTTCTGGCGCGCCTGCCAGCTTTGGTCGCTGAAGCCGATGACGCCGTTGACTTCAAGCTCCCTGATGAAATCATCCCGCCGCCGCTGACCGGTGAGACTATCGACGAACCTTTCCCGCTTGACGAAGTCATCCAACCGGACGTGATTGATTCCGGCCCATTGGAAGTGCTGCGCTACGCCCCCGAAGGCGAAATCCCCATTGCACCCTTTGTGAATGTGACCTTCAACCAGCCCATGGTGCCCCTGACAACCCTTCAGGATTTGGCAGATGCGGATGCAGATGTGCCTGTGCAGATCGAGCCGGCCTTGACGGGAACCTGGCGCTGGTTGGGCACCAAGACGCTCAACTTCCAATTTGATTCTGAGTTGATCGACCGGCTGCCGATGGCCACGGAGTACACCGTCACCATCCCCGCTGGGACTCAATCGGCGATTGGCGGCGTTTTGGCGGATGCAGTGCAGTTCAAGTTCAGCACCCCCACGCCGACGATGCAGCGCTATTACCCATCTTACGATCCGCAGCCCCTCGACCCGATCTTCTTTGTCTCCTTCGACCAACGTATCAACCCTGGGGCTGTTCTGGAGACCATCCAGGTGACCGCCGACGGCAAAGTCGTTGATGTCCGCCTGGCCAATGAGGACGAGATTGCCGAAGATGCCGCAATCAGCAGCATGGCCGAGAACGCTGGCGAGGGCCGCTGGCTGGCTTTCCTCTCTTACGAATCGCTTCCCGCTGACGCATCTATCAATGTGGCGGTTGGGCCTGGCACGCCTTCTGCAGAAGGACCCTTAGTGACAGAGTCAGCCCAGGGCTACAGCTTCCGAACTTACGCCCCGCTGGAGATCGTCGATCACGGTTGTTCCTGGTGGGATGACGAATGCCGTCCTTTGCAGCCGCTCTTCATCGAGTTCAACAACCCCATCGCCCCCGAGTTCTATGAAGAAGGCATGCTGCGCATCGAGCCGGAGTTGGCCGGCGCGGTGGTGAATATCTTTGGGGATACCATCGAGATTCGCGGTATGACCGAGGGGCAGACCACTTACCGGGTCACGGTGGACGGGGATATCCGTGATGTGTTCGGTCAATCCCTCGGAGAGGACGAGCAACTCAGATTTAAGATTGAATCCACCGAGCCCTTTTTGATCGGGCCAGATGATATTTTTGTCACACTCGACCCATCCGCCACAGAACCCGCGCTATCCCTCTATACGATGAACTACAACCGGCTCGAGGTCAAGGTGTACGCCGTTGAGCCTTCCGATTGGCCGGATTTCATGGAATATCTGCGCAATTATTACGAGACTGACCAGTATAGAGATCCGCCTGGCCGCAAGGTGGTTGACAAGACCCAAAGGCTGGACGCCGACACCGATGTGCTCACCGAAGTGGAGGTCGATCTGAGCGAAGTCATCGAGGGCGATTTCGGTCATTTCATCGTCATCGTCGAGCCGCCCAGTGGATTGTTCCGGGAGGATCGCTATTGGGAAACGGTGCATGCCTGGGTGCAGGTCACGCAGATTGGACTGGACGTTTTGGCGGATCATAGCGAGATGGTGGTCTGGGCCAACGCCCTTCAAGATGGCGCGCCATTGAGCGGCGTGACGATTACCTCCGATGCCCCGGAGTTTGGGGCGGTTACTGGCGCAGATGGTATCGTGCAGATTGATATCCCATCTTCAGGCGCAACTTACCTGGTCGCCACCCAAGGCGATGATCAGGCCCTGCTGCCCCACTCGACCTACTATTGGGGAGGGGATAGCTGGTATCGCAGGACGGTCTACGATGAGCTGCGTTGGTATGTCTTTGATGACCGACAGATGTACAAACCCGGCGAAGAAGTCCATCTCAAGGGTTGGCTGCGGCGCGTGGGCGGAAAGCAAGACGGCGATGTCGGTCTGGTGGGGGATGTTGTGCATTTGGTGAACTATGTTCTAACCGGTCCCCAGGGCAACGATCTGGCCAGCGACAGCGCGCAGGTCAATGCTTTAGGTGGCTTTGATTTCGTGATCAGCCTGCCAGAAAACACCAACCTGGGATACGCTCAACTGTACCTCGAGACCCAGGGAGGGCTGGGGGGATTGAGCGGCACGGAGTACTACCATTCCCTCCAAATCCAGGAGTTCCGCCGTCCAGAGTTCGAGGTGTCAGCTCGTAACGAGACCACCGGGCCGTATTTCGTCGGCGAACATGCCATTGTCGCCGTAGAAGCCAAATACTTCGCTGGAGGCCCTTTGCCCAACGCCGAGACCACCTGGTGGGTGACATCGACCCCCACGAATTACTCGCCGCCCAACTGGCCTGATTTCACCTTCGGGGTTTGGACGCCCTGGTGGTGGTGGGATTGCGACGACGTGTATGATGGCGGTACGTCTGAGACGTTTGAGGGGACGACCGATGCCGCTGGAGAACATTTCTTGCGCATCGATTTCAAGGGCACAGGCCAGCAAGCTGTACGGCCTCACAGCATCCTGGCCGAATCCTCGGTGATGGATGTCAATCGTCAGGCCTGGGCTGCAGCGACGAGCTTGCTGGTGCATCCGGCTGACCTCTATGTGGGTCTGCGCAGTGAACGTTATTTTGTCGAGCGGGGTGATCCGCTGGAAATCGAGCTGATCGTCACCGACCTGGACGGGAATCCCGTCCCTGACAAGCCCATCGAAGTGACTGCGGCGCGATTGGAATGGACTTACAGAGATGGCAGTTGGCATCAGGATGAAGTCGATGTGCAGGAATGCACTTTGACTTCAGCGCTCGAACCAGTCAGCTGCACCTTCGAGACGCCCATCGGCGGCCGCTACCAGATCACCGCCACAGTTACCGATGATCTGGGCCGTCAGAATCAGAGTCGCTTCACCCGCTGGGTCAGCGGCGGGCAGCAGCCGCCATCGCGCGAGGTCGAGCAAGAGACCGTCACTTTAATTCCCGACAAAGATACCTATCAGCCCGGCGATGTGGCTGATATCCTGGTTCAGGCCCCCTTCAGCCCCGCCGAGGGTCTGCTGACCGTCAACCGCAGCGGACTGCTCTACACCGAGCGTTTCCTGATCGACGCGGACGCGGGCACCATCACGCTGAAAGTTCCCATCGAAGAAGCGCATATCCCTAATCTGAACATTCAAGTTGATCTGGTCGGTTCGGCACCGCGCCTCGATGATCAAGGCGAGATCGTCGCCGATGCGCCGCCGCGCCCGGCATATGCCACGGGTTATCTCAACTTGAGCATCCCGCCATTGCAGCGAACGCTGGCGCTCGAAGCGACCCCTGGGGTCACAGAACTCGAACCCGGTGGAGAGACAACCATCGCCGTACTTCTCAAGGATGCCAATGGTAAACTTGTCTCCGGCGCTGAGCTTGCCGTAGTGGTCGTCGACGAAGCTATCCTGGCGTTGACTAACTATCAACTCTCTGACCCCATCTCCGTGTTCTATCAAAATCGCTATGCCGACCTGAGCAGCACTTACAGCCGTGCCAGCATCATCCTGACCGATCCATTTGCTCTGGCCGAGGCAGCCGAAACCGGAGGGGATTTGGTGCAATCGACCGCAGTAGCTGAAAAAGCGGAAATGGAAGAGGGATTAGTCTTTGAGGCTGAAGCGCCTGCTCCCATGGAAGAAGCCATGGATATGGCTAATGGCCGGGGTGGCGGCGAAGCCGCGGCTGAGCCTATCACTGTGCGCGCTGACTTCAATCCCCTGGCCACCTTCGCCCCTGCAGTTCGCACCGACGCGAATGGGATGGCGACCATCGAAGTATCCTTACCCGACAACCTGACCCGCTACCGCATCATGGTCGTCGCCGTGGACGCCGCAGGCGCCCAATTCGGTTCGGCGGAAGCCAACCTGACCGCCCGCCTGCCCTTGATGGTGCGGCCTTCCGCGCCGCGCTTCCTCAATTTTGGCGACCGCTTTGAATTGCCCATAATCCTGCAAAACCAGACCGACGAAGAGATGTCGGTTGATGTGGTTGTACAGGCTACCAATATCGAACTTACCGATGGCGTTGGTCAACGCGTGACCGTGCCAGCCAACGACCGCGTCGAAGTGCGCTTCCCTGCTGAAACCGAGAACGCAGGCACAGCCCGTTTCCAGATCGCGGCAGTGTCAGGCAATCACGCCGACGCTGCCGAAGTGGAATTGCCCATCTACACCCCGGCAACCACCGAAGCCTTTGCCACCTACGGCGTAGTTGACGCCGAGGCGGGCGCGGTTGTGCAGCCGGTCGCTTCACCGACTGATGTATTCCCACAGTTTGGCGGTCTGGAGATTCAGACTTCCTCTACTGCCTTACAAGCCCTCACCGACGCGGTGATTTACCTGGTGACTTATCCCTATGAGTGCTCAGAGCAGTTATCCTCGCGCATCCTGGGTGTCGCCGCCCTGCGCGATGTGCTGACGGCCTTCGATGCCGAGGGATTGCCCTCGCCAGAAGAGATGGAATCTGCCGTGCAGCGCGATATCGACCGCTTGCAGGGTATGCAGAATTGGGATGGCGGTTACCCGTATTGGCGCCGCGGCCAGGATTCGATCCCTTTCAATACTATCCATGCAGCGCACGCCCTACAGCGAGCAGCGCTCAAGGGCTTCGAAGTACCCGAGCAGATGCAGCTCAATGTGCTCTACTATCTGCAAGACATCGAGAATTACTATCCCTGGTGGTACAGCCAGCGCACGCGTTGGATACTGAGTTCGTATGCGCTGTACGTGCGCGACTTGATGGACGACTCTGACCCGGTCAAGGCGCGCGGCTTGTACCACGAAGCCGGCTTAGATGGCCTCTCCTTGGAAGCTATCGGCTGGATCTGGCAGGTGTTGCTTGATGACCCCGCGTCCAAAACCGAGTTGGATGAGATCCGCCTGTACATCAGCAACCGCGTTGTCGAGACCGCCGGAGCGGCTAACTTCACCACAACCTACGATGATCAGTCCTATCTGCTGCTAAGCTCAAACCGACGCACCGATGCCGTCCTGCTGGATGCCCTGGTCGCCGATGACCCCGACAGCGACCTGATCCCCAAGCTGGTCAATGGCTTGCTGGCCCATCGCAAACGTGGCCGCTGGGGCAATACCCAGGAGAACGTCTTCGTCCTGCTGGCGCTGGACCGTTACTTCAACACTTACGAAGCGCAGACACCAGACTTTGTAGCCCGCATCTGGTTAGGGGACACCTACGCCGGAGCGCACAGCTACGAAGGCTATACCACCGAGCGGCATGAGACGCAAATCCCCATGAGTTATCTTGTGGACGCGGACGCGGATGAAACACAAAATTTGATCCTGAGCAAGGATGGGGTAGGGCGATTGTACTACCGGCTTGGCCTGAGTTATGCTCCTACCGATTTGTGGCTCGATCCGCTGGATATGGGTTTTGTTGTCCTGCGTGAGTACGAAGCCGTCGATGATCCCGATGATGTCTGGCGAGACGAGGAAGGCATCTGGCATATCAAAGCCGGGGCTCGCATGCGGGTGCGCATCACCATGGTGGCTGACAACCGCCGCTACCACGTCGCCCTGGTCGATCCGCTGCCCGCCGGGCTTGAGATCGTCAACCCGGCGCTGGCCGTCTCCGGAAGCATCCCCCAGGATCCGCAGGACTCCGATTATCGCTACGGCTGGTGGTGGGGCACCTGGTACGAGCACCAAAATATGCGCGACGAACGCGCCGAAGCCTTCGCCTCGCTGCTCTGGGATGGCGTCTACGAATACACCTACATCGCCCGCGCCACCACGCCAGGCACCTTCGTTGTCCCGCCCGCCAAAGCCGAAGAGATGTACTCGCCAGAGGTCTTCGGTCGCAGCGCCAGTGATTGGGTGATCGTGGAGTGAACGAAAAAGGTGGGGTACACTTTGGAAGTGCACCCCACCTTTTCGTGATATAATTCCAACGATCTTCACCAAGGAGCAAAAAAGGATGACAGACAACCTGTAGAATTACGAAGTGTTTCCGGGTATGAACCTTACCAGCACGCTGCGCGTGCGAGCTTTGTATTTTGGCCGAGGGCATTGCCCTCGGTTTTTTGTTTCCAACAATTCTACAGGAGCATCCATGCTTACCGCCCATCACATCGACAAATCTTACGGCTTTCATCAAATCCTCAGCGACATCTCTTTCAGCGTCAACCCAGGCGAACGGGTTGGCTTGATTGGTCCAAACGGATGTGGAAAAACGACTCTTTTGCGGATTCTCACTGGGGAGGAGAATCCTGATTCCGGGCAGGTGAGCTTCACGCCCTGCAATTTGAGGCTGGGTTATCTACCCCAGGGCTTTGGTCCCGCCCCGGGCGTTACTGTCAATCAACTGATCAAGGCAGCCACCGGCGACGCCGCAGGCGTCGCCCTTGAGACCGAGTTAACGCGCCTCGCTGAATCCCTCGCTGGGGATCTGGATCAACCCGAACTCCAGGCCGAGTACGACCAGACTCTTGCTAAGCTGGAACATCTCAGCCAGGTCGATCCTGGCATAGCCCCCATCATCCTTGATTCCCTCGAGCTATCAAATGTGGACGATGGTCTCCCAGCAGCAGCCCTCAGTGGAGGCCAGAAGACACGTCTATCCCTGGCGCTGGTGCTGCTCTCTGACCCCCAGCTTCTCTTACTCGACGAGCCTACCAACCATCTCGATATCGCCATGTTGGAATGGCTGGAAGATTGGTTAGCGGGTTTCGCTGGCGCGGCCTTGATCGTCACCCACGACCGCACTTTCCTAGAACGCACGGTGGATCGTATTCTCGATCTAAGCCCTGAGACACATACCCTGCGCGAGTACAGTGGCGGATACAGCGATTATCTGGAGCAGGTACTCCGGGAGCACCACAATTTGGAGGCGGCCTATCGTGACCAGGTTGCCGAAATCCGCCGCATGAGGGCAGATATCGCTCGAACAAAGGAACAAGCCCGCAACGTGGAAATTACCACCACCTCGCGCGAGCCAGGCACGCGCCGTTATGCCAAGAAAGTCGCCCGCAAAGCCAAATCCCGCCAAAAGAAGTTGCAGCGCTATCTCGATTCAGATAAACGTTTGGAGAAACCCAAAGCCGGCTGGCAGATCAAACTCGAATTCAACCAGGCCGAACACCTGGGCAAAAACGTCCTTGAGCTGACCGATCTATCCGTTGGATACCCCGGGTATCAACCCCTATTGGAAGGCCTGAACTTAAATATTCAAGCCGGACAACGCATTGCCCTGACTGGCGCCAACGGTTCTGGCAAGACCACTCTGCTGCGCACAATTGCCGGGCGGCTGATGCCCCAGGGTGGGGGAGTGCGGTTGGGGGGCAGTGTCAAACCAGGTTACATGAGTCAGGGCCAAGAAACTCTTGAGTCAACGAAGAGCGCCGTCGAAATCATTCAGGCGGCTTCGCCCTTCACGATGACCGAGACGCGCTCCTTCTTGCATTATTTCCTCTTCAGCGGTGACGACCCCCTGCGCCCGACATCTGACCTCAGTTACGGAGAGCGGGCGCGCCTGATGCTGGCGCAGATGGTTGCCCAGGGCTGCAACTTCTTGCTGCTTGATGAGCCTATCAATCACCTCGATATCCCTTCGAGGGAACTCTTCGAACAAGCCCTTTCCCAATTCGAAGGCGCGGTTTTAGCCGTCGTGCATGATCGCTATTTCATCGAGCGTTTTGCAAGTGAGTTATGGGTAGTAGAGGGGAAGGGGATTGCGCGGCCGGTATGATACGAACAGAACTTACGCAGATGAATGAGAAACATACCGAAAATAAGGGGTGTGCCGGG
>JADHXE010000041.1 GCA_016783125.1 Anaerolineales bacterium | reverse complement strand
CGACACTGCGGATCTGAGTCGTCTTCTTAAAAAATATAAAAACACTTGTGAGCGAAGAACCGCTCGCGTTCTGCAATCATGCCTGACGACAGTTTTTTGACCCTTTACCCTTGACGAACGCTTTCTTAGATGCGTGCCTTTGGCAAGCGTGCTGAAGCCCGCACTACGAACAAGTTATTTATGGACAGTTACTAAGTGGAGAAACTGCTGTTCTATATTTTTCAACCAATTTCACAACGATATCGCTCGCTGGAACACTTTCGCCATCTACTATCACCCAGATACGTACGTGATAATAACCTGACTGCGGGTTACGGGGGATCGTCACAGGTACTGCCAGGTCGCCACCCCAATCAACCGAATATTTTATTTCGTCCACAAAAACAGCCGGGGATTCATAAGTTGAAGTCTCATTCAACGCTGATATGGTCATCGCGTTTGGCAGCGGTTCATAAACCAAATTGATCAGCGGTTGTGCTGCTCCAGGCAGCAAGGCTATCTCGAAGGCAAAGGATTCGCCAGGATGTGCCTCCATCATCTGGGATTCGAAACCGGTGTCAGCGCTCAAATAGCGATTGATGAACTCCTGCGCTACGCGGAACTCTCCGGTAGCCGCGTCATAAGCAATACCCACCCCCACATGGGTGTGCGCCGGAGTGAGGATATTGGCCCGGTGACCAGGGCTATTCATCAAGGCTTCTTGGGCTTCACGTACGCGCGCGGCCCAATCAGCCTCCCAAACCGGACTGCCATCATCGTAACGTTGAAAAGAAGAGAATACATTCTCCATGAGGGCATCGCGTCCACCAGATTGACTGTAACGAATATCAGGCCCCAATCCGGCCAGATTCCAATGCGACATATACCCGGCAGCCGCCATCTCTTCTGCGTGAAGACGGCCAACCTCAACTGCCAATGAGTCCCAAAACACTGGCTGCAAACCATGGGCAGCCCGATCCACATTGATGAGTTCAAGCATATAGGCCTCGAGCGCACCCAGGTCAGGGTCATCACCCGAGATTTCAGGCGCGATTGGCGTGGGGTAGGGCGTAGGGGTAAAACTTGGTGTCGGAGATTCATCTACCACCAATTCCAATTGCCCCAATTGTGCTGGCAAAATATTGATGACAAGGTAAATCACCGCCAGCCCCCCAGCGACCCAAAACAGCCAGCCGAGACGCAGCCCCTGGCGCTGCTTACGTCGTTTACGGCTCATATTGAAGTTCCTCTGTCACATCAATCCGAGTTCACCTTATCCATCTTACCCCCCAGCCAGCTTTACCTTGTATCCCAGCTTGCGCAACACGTCAGCGATCTTTTGGCGGTGCTCGCCCTGGATTTCGATCACGCTATCTTTGATCGTACCGCCGCTGCCGCAAGTTTGTTTGAGCTTTTTAGCCAGCGCTTTGATATCTACCTCAGAAAGCACCAGGTTTTTGACCAGGGTGACCATTTTCCCGCCGCGGCCTTTGGAATCACGGTGCAGGTAAGCTGTCTGCCGCTGGGGTGGCAGCGAGGTGACTACCGCGGGTTTCTGATTTTTTTGGCATAAGTCTCCATGTTCTGAAGACCAGACGGTAGGGCGTTTATCGTGAGGCATAAGAAATTCTCAGAAGGAAAGGAACACGGTTCCTGCGTCCGTAGGGCGTGCTTCGCAAGGAACCGTGTTCCTGGCACTCACCTAAGCTATCGGTTTGCATACCAGACTGCGTATTCATGCACTACATCGTGTAAGTTCGTTTCTTTGTATCATCTCGATATTCTGGGAGAAGTAGGTCAGATCGCTTTGCGCACCTTTGGCGTTGTCAATGCCGTAGGCACGCATAGCGACCTGACTTACACTTTCCTCCCTAATTTTTCGACCTGTGCGGTTAGTATCCGGGGGCAAACGAATGAATTCGTTGCTGGCCTGCAAAATCCACCTACGCGGATTGAATTTATCAACCGACACAGGTCGGTTTCGCAAGGCAGAGTCGATTTCAATCGATTTGCCCCAACTTCCGAAATCTAACCGCACAGGTGGCTATTTTTCTGTGAAGATACAAAATACATTTTTTTGCTCACATTTAGGAACGATCTGTCGGAATGTAGGGAATCAAGCCCTTATGATAAGCAGCCTCCTAGATATGGGGGGGGAGCACTGCGCGCATCCATAATAAAGCCGTCCACCATGATCATCCAGGCCATGGGGTTCTCGTCCATCAGACTGGGCAGCGTCCAGCGGGGATCGAGCTGCATGATGTCGAGCATGTCGCGGATGGCTCCCGATTTATTTCCCCCGGAACTTTTCGAGATACCAAAAGCCCCGCATAGCTCATCGGCGCGCAGATAGGGTTCGAAGGATTTATCGAAGAGGAAGTTCACAAAGCCGATGGTATAAACGATGCCGCAGGCCCAGATATCGGTACGCCCACGTTCGAGTGGCGAGGGACGTTTGCGGGTCAGGGTAGCGGTCAACTGGCGGCTCATCTCGGCATATTCTTCGTTGAGATGTTCCTCGCAGACAGCCTCGATATGTCCGGTTATCTCTTCGAATTTTACTTGCATCTTTTTAGGAACTTTGTATTCTTTGTTCATTTTATATTTCCTTGACTGGCCACTGATGACTGCTTACTGCATACTGGAACCCCAGGCCGGCCTATAAGCCGCATTAGGGGATTTCCTGGGGGTGCCTCCAACTGGGGCCATAACTCCAAAGTTATACGAATAAATTATATCCGCATAATATTTTGGTGCAAGCAATCAAATATTTGCTCGTGTTCTCCCATTTTTCGCATAAATTCGAAACAAGGGTCTCTTAGCAATTGGCTATTCATATATGCAGTGGGGAATGTGAAATGAGGACAGAATATCAAAATAAGCAATCCGCAATAACGCTCATCAGGGGTTTGCTGATATATTTTGCACTTACAGCATGTGTACCCACCCCTTCGGTTTCAGGGACAAATGTTCAATGGGAATCCCATCAATCTGCATACACAGCATCCCAAGCCACATTGGCAGCCGGACAGGTGCAGGCGCAGGAACTGGCGAATCAATCCACCGTGTTGGCGATTGAGCTGATTCAGGCAGCCGCCACGAGTACATCTTTTTTCCAGGAAACCGCCCACGCCAGGCAAGTCTCGGCAACAGCACAGGCCCAAGCTTCTACGGAAACCCAGTCAACCCACAACATCACCGCCACAGCCCAGGAAGCAGCAACCCTGTGGGGCATCACCCAAACCGCGGCAGTAGAGCAAACCCAAGCCGTCCAGGCCACCCAAACCGCGCAAGCTATCCAAACAGCGACAACCTGGCCCCAGACGGCAACTCCGTTGGCCGCAACCCAAGCCGCTATCGTAGCGGAAACCATTGCCACCGAACGCCGCTCATACTGGTCACAGTACGTGATCCCCTTTTGGGTATTCATCGGCGCGGTGGTTTTGGTGCTGATCCTGGTCGCAACCGGATACACATTCAAACGATTGCTGCCCGTTTGGGAACTACGCGCCCGCACCATCATCTCCCCCGATGGGGAAGTGATCACCTACCTACCCGCTCACAACAACATCAAAGCTATTCTTCCAGGACGCGCCTTTGGCCCGGCCCTGCACAGCCAGCGTGACCAGAGCCAGGTTAGCGGTCTGGCACCAGATTTGAGCCTGCAAGACCGCGCCCTGGAACGCCATCAGGCCACCCGTCTGGCAGCATCATTGCCGCCGAGGCGTTCAACGCGCTCCGTCCAACGCCTGCTCAACACCAGTACCCACACGCCAGGCGAACGCCCAACACCATACCATGTACTGCAATCCGGAGAACGGCCACCACTCTTGGACAGCGACACACTGGAGATATTGGAAGGCCAATGGAGAGAAATTCATGATTGATCTGCGCCAGAACCAATCTCAACGCATTGCCCAGAAAACCCTGCGCTTGCTGGAAAACCAGAACTGGCTGATTGACGGGCGGATTGCCTTCTACGTCCTGCCCCTGGCCCAACGAGTTATCCTGATCTTTGACCCGCTGGCGCTGCGCAGACCCGAGATGGTGGTGCACCAGACTTTTGTGCATCGCTTGAGTACTGCCCTGGGTGGCTGTCGGGTGGTGCCTACCAACAGCCGGGGGCTTTACCTGCAAGTTGCATACACCCGTCCGGTACTGGCCAAGTTGGAAACCCAACCGCTGGACTTGAGCCAGCAGCCAGGCGCTTTGCACGTACCCATTGGACAAACTCAGCGCGTCCCGCTGTGGCTCCCTATCACCGAGATGGACAGCGTACTGATTGGCGGTACGCGGCGAATGGGCAAGACCAACCTGCTGCACACCTGGATTCTTTCCTTGTTACACGGTGGTGAAACCTTATTGGTTTTGTGGGATGGCAAGGATGGCACCGAGTTTGGCCGCTACGCCGCACGGGAGAACACACTGGCGGTGGATGACCTGGGTGAAGGCCTGCGTGACCTGAACAGTGAAATATCTCGTCGCAAGGAGTTATTTAGAGCTGAAAGCGTCAACGCCCTGCCCGCATACAACCGCAAAACCCGGGCCAAGCTGCTTCCCTTGGCGCTGATCGTCGATGAAGCTGCCCTGATCCCCGATGAACTGCAAGAGACCCTCAGCCGTCTGATCGCTGTGGGCGGGGCATACGGCATCCATCCGGTCATCGCTACCCAACGCCCAGACGCCAAAGCCGTGCAAGGGATGCTCAAGGCCAACCTTGCTACGCGTATTGCCCTGCCGGTGCCATCACATCACGATAGCCAGGTCATCCTGGGGCGCAGTGGAGCGGAGAAGCTGTCCAAGGCCAAGGGCCGTCTGCTGCTGGTCTGGAATGCGCGCTTGATCGAAGCCCAGGCCTACCTGGCCCCGGGAGAGGCTACTTCGCAGTTGCCGGATACAACCAGCCTGCTCACCGGGCGGGAATTGCGCCTGGTGCAGACCGCCATCAAGGAAGATGGCTGGTTCCGGGTGCGGGACATCGCGCACAGAGCAAGGGAAAGCCGCGACTGGGTAAATGACATCGCCAAACGCTGGGAGCGCATGGGCTATCTGACCTCGGTACGGCGCAACGAGAAAGGCCATCCAAAAGGCCGCAAATTAACAACCGCCCTGCTGGGTGCTGCCGGATTAGGCGGATCGGCGGATATGGCGGATCAGGCGGATTTGGTTTTTATCGAAACTTCAACCACAGAAAGGAAGCTCAATGAATAACAAAACAACACATATCCTCGGCGAAGACCTCGGCATGGGCGCCAACAAGCTGTATGGCGCAGCCGGTGGACTGCAAGTGCCCTCGCAGGTTTCGTTGAACGGCTCGCAGAAAGTAGCCCGCATGTTGGGGCTGCGAAGCCAAACGCCGCCTCTGCACATCACTACCGAACACGGCCAGTTTTACGTCGGCGCTGGCGCGCATGATTGGGGGCGGCCAGTGGAGAACCTGGACTACGACCGTCTGACCGGCGCGCCGGAAATGCTGGCCTTGTTCTACGGCTCACTGACGCGCTATCTAAAAGCCCACCGCCAACAGATGATTACCTTGACCCTGGTGGTCGGGATGCCGCTCGAGCCGCTGACCGGCGATCAGGCCAAGGTGAACGTTGCCGCGGTGCGCCGCTGGATGTCTGGTGAACATCACTGGGAAGCAGATGGTGATCGGTATCAAGTCGCGATTGAAACGGTGAAGGTAACATCACAAGCCACCGGAGCGCTCTTCGACCACGTTCTGGATGAGCAGGGGCATTTCAACCCCGGCGGGCGCGTGGCATTGAAGAAAGAGATCGGCATCATCTCGGTGGGCTTCAACACCGTGGAGCTGCTGGTCGTGCGGGATAAGAAACCAGTGCAGCGCTTCACTGCGGGCGCAACCGCCGGGGTGCGGCGGCTGCTGGAAATCGTCAACACCGGGCAGATGTATTCCCTGGGCGAACTGGATACCCTGCTGCGGGCAGGCCGACTAGACATCAAGGAAGCCCTGCCAGTGTGGGAGCGCGAAGTCACCGGCGTTGTGGAACGTCACTGGGGCCAATCCTGGAAACGCTTTGCGTCCATTCTGCTGGTGGGTGGCGGTGCAGTGTTGCTCAAGGATAGCCTGCCCTATCGCTTCAATGGCAAAGCGTTTGTGCCCAATGAACCGGTGCTTTCCGTCGCCCGCGGGCTGTACAAATTGGGGCTATTCCAGGATCACAGAAAGCGGCGTTGAGTATGGGGCGACCGAAAAAGACGGGGCAGCAGCACGTCTTCCGCTTGACCCTGCGTTTGTGGGAAGGGGAAGATGACGACCTGATTGCCTTCCTGCAAGCCGCTCCGCCCGGTAAACGGGTGGCTGCCCTCAAGGTTGCCCTGCGTGGTGGGCGGTTACTGGCCCCGGAGTTGGACGATCTCCCCAATGAAGATGATCTGGATGATCTGATGGACGAACTCCTGATGTGAGTTTCTGGTCACCAGAAACCAAGCTGTTTTTTTGGTCACCAGAAACGCTGATGGATCAACAGCGTGAAAATGCCCCGTGAAAAAAGGCTGTGAAAATTGTGTTAGACGGTATTAGGAGAATTATTTATCACATTATGAATATTCACAAGAAGCAAGAATACCAACTTCAGAAATTAATAGCAAACCTGCAATGCCATCCGGTGACAGTTCAAACATTATTGAGTTGTCAGTTCTGTGGAACCACATCGCAGGAGATGGCAGAGCAGTACACCCAGAAGCCATATCGCCCGGTTTACGCAGCCCTGAAATGGCTGACTAGTCCCCCAAGTGGTTTTTTACCTTTGTTGACATCGATCCCCGTGCGGCTTGCAGGTCGGGTGGGTAGACCGCCGCGTGGCTATCTGCTGACGGAATGGGGCGCTCAAGTCCTCGCGCTGCTGGACCCGGAACTAGAAGTTTCCCCGCCGAATCCGCGCGATGTTCTCGATTTGCATCATCGCTTTTGTGAGTTAGAAGTGCTGGTCAGCGCCCAGCGATTGGATTTGCATGCCCAACTTGAGAAGTCGCTGCCCTACGGAAAACGCAAAAACGTGCGCGCAGATGTGTATCTCACTATGGATGAGCAAGATGTCATTCTCGAAGTAGAACAAGAGCTAAGCCGCAATAACGCTGTGCGTGCGGTGAAAAAGTTTGAACATTGGCAGAACTATGTGCGCGCTAAAGGCGGACGAAGGCACAATCTGGCGATGTACCTGGTCTTCAATCTGCCAGCTCAAGACCTGCAATCCACATTGCAAAGATGGCAAAAAGCGCGTACCCAGGCTGAACAACGTCAGGGAGATTTGCTCTTCCCGGTCTTTTGGCTGCCTATCAGCCACTTTTTTGGCGTATCGCTGAGCGAAGCCCTAGAACAGGCTGTCCCTTTGGATGCGCTGGCGATTGAAGTACAAACGCCGCAGCCAGCAGTGCAGTCGCATGGGCCAGAAACACAAGCGCCCCCGGCGTGGATGCATGCGCTGTATGACGATTACATGGAACTGGTTGAAACCTTGAAGTCGGCAGCGCATCCGCGTGAGCGTCTGTTCTCATTCATCGAATTGGCGCAGTTCATTCACCAGGCATCCTTCTACCCGGAGAGCGCCACCATGCTGTATTCTGCCAACCCGCGCGAATCGCTCTGGCTGCTGCGGCATTATCTCCATCTGCCCGCCAACCAGGCGCTGTTCAGTGAACTGAAAACTGCCTATCGTTGGATCCAAAAACGCAGCGGGGGGATGGGGTTGATCATGTTCCGTGATGCCATGACCCGTATGCTGTGGGATGTCTTTCTCCGACAGCATGGATTCAGCCGCGGCGGTGCGCTGCGGGCGACCTTTCAGATCCCCGATTTTCAAGATAACCGCTCTGACTATTGGGTGGATGTCCGTCTCACCGGCGGCATCCATCGTGAAATCTCATCTTTTCGCTTGAGAGATAAAACCGAAGCCGTGGGCTGGATACTCTCCGGCCTGTTTATCTACCCTGAAGAACTCGGTTTGGGAACACCGATTTGGAAATATCAACCCCGGAGGAAAAAGAAATGAAAAACCAGCAGTCTTTACCCGATGCAGAAATGACAGAAAAGATCATCGTGGCCTTCATACGCAAAGCCTTACCCCAGGCGCGCCAATTGGGCGCCGCACAACGCAAGGAGTTGGTGAATATCCTGCGCAGCGAGTTGGCTGCTGAAGGATTTCGGGTCTATGAGCCAACAAGAACGAATATGTACCATCGCTCCCGGAAAATTGGTCAGTATCAGATTGATCTTGTCGTTGACCGTCGCTACGCTATCGCCGTCAAACGCGTGAAAGGCATCCCCCACAAAGACATCCAACGTTTAGAGGGCGCGCTGCGCCAAATGAGATTGCCGATTGGCTTCGTATTCAACTTTGGCTATTCCAGGAAGATCATCCATCGTGTAGATGTAGATTTGAGTGAGAGGAGAACAACAATATGAAAAAGCTAATAACTTATGAAAGACACCTGGTGGCTCAGGACAAAGCTCCACAGACGATTCGAGGCTATCTGAGCGATCTGCGTTTGTTCGTGCGCTGGTTTGAACAGAGCAACGGCGAAGCCTTTGAGCCGCAAGCCGTCACGCCTAGTGATGTGCGCACATATCGCCAACACCTGCTCACCTTGAAACGGCGCAAAGCGAATACAGTCAATCGCCACCTGATGTCCATTCGATCTTATTTAGATTGGGCGGTCAGGCAGGGGATGATCGAACAGAATCCGGCCAAACCGATCAAAGCTGTGCAGCAGACCCCGCAAGCGCCGCGCTGGCTGGACAAAAAGGAACAGTATGCCCTGCAGCGGGCAATCGAGAAAGATCTGCAATTGTCGCAGTTGCGCTATCCGGTGCGGATCACCACGCGCCAGCGTGATGCAGCCATGGTCATCCTAATGCTGCACACCGGACTGCGTCTGTCGGAGTTATTGGGGTTGCACCTGGGAGATGTCGAACTCACGGAACGCAAAGGTCTGTTGCATGTTCTGGGTAAAGGGCGCAAGGAGCGCACAATCCCACTCAATACGGAAGCCCGAAAGGCGCTGAGTAGCTGGCTTAGTATTCGCCCTGAGACGAATGGTAATGAGATTGTTTTTATTGCCCTGGAGCAGGTCTCCGACGGCTCCTTGTGCGGCCGCTCCATGCAGCGGGTTGTCCGGCGATTGGGGCAGGATGCCGGTCTGCCGAAGTTATCGCCCCACATCCTGCGGCACACCTTTGCCAAGAACCTGGTGGATGCTGGCGTATCTCTGGAGAAAGTTGCCGCGTTACTAGGGCATAGTAATCTGAACACCACTCGAATTTATATCACGCCCGGCCCCAGAGACCTGGAACGGGCCGTCAATCAGATTGGATAATGTTGTTCTATTCACAAAAGGAGTTTTTTAAATGTCACCCAAAAGCAAAACCGCCGGGCAGCATCCGGCGGTCTTACAACATTGGTATTGTGATGTCCTCGAACAATCGCATTATAGCATGGCATTTCTCTGCCTGTCCAGGAAAGTGCATTCGTATAATAACAAGAGGCTGCCATGCTGACGAAAACACTGCAAATTCAAGCTTTAGCGGATCGGTTGTCAGGTTTGCCCACGAATATCTCAGCACGCCACTTGCATGAACCCTGGCGCACATGCTGGTTGGCGCTAGATGGCGCTGATCCCAAGAACTATCAGCAGGCCTTGATGCAAGCTTTAGAAGGTAACGCTGATCGAGCCGAAATACTAGAAACGCTCTTCGCTGTTCAACCCGGGCATCGGATGCAATTTGAATCTTTGGAAGAATTGGCTACCACACTCTCCCCGATCCAATGGATTTGGCCGGGATGGCTGCCGCGCGGCATGCTCACCGTAGTAGGCGCTGCTCCGGGAACGGGGAAATCCTTCCTGATGCTTGATTTAGCCTGGCGGACAACAACCAATCAGGGCTTTCCAGATGGCAGCCCGATTCCCAACCCGGAAACATCCGTGATTTATGTGGACGGTGAGGGAGTGCCGCAAATTCTGAATGAGCGCGCCCAGCACTATGGCATTGACCGCAAACATCTGTATATGCTGCTGGCCGATTCTGGCGAGGCGATTGATTTCAGCGCGGAGAAATATCGCGACCGGCTGATTAATATGGTGGCAACGTTACGGCCTGAATTGGTCATCATCGATTCACTCTCCAGTATCCACAGCCGGGGGCAGAACAACGTCGAAGATGTGCGAGATCTGTTGAGTTTCTTGATCCAGTTGGCTGAGGCGTATCAGGTTGGGATGCTGCTGGTGCACCATGTTCGCAAGCCTGGAAACGGCCAGAATATGCAGATGTTTGATCTTTCGATGGATGATCTCAGCGGCAGCGCCCATATTGTGGCCATGGCCCGCGTAGTCTGGGGCATCCACGTGGTTCAAACGGGGCCACAGCCTGACCCCAATGGGCCGCGCAAGCTCAAGATGTTGAAAACCAACCTCGGGCCTTATGTAGATCCGCTGGGATTTGAGTTCGCCCCCCTGAATCCTAAAGGCGTTTGCTTGAAGTGGTCGCAAGATGCGCCTGATCCATACCAGGAGCCTACGAAAGAAGATGACTGTGCAGCCTGGCTGCTGGATTTACTTCAAAATGAGTCGATGAAACCCAAAGATGTCATCGAAGCTGGAAAAGCGGAAGGCTTTTCGCGCAGCCTGATCTATAACGCGCGCAGCAGTCTTCGGGGTCAAGTCATCAATACAGAAGGAAAGAGTTCTCCACAAAATCAATGGAAGCTCACTGACGGGTAAGATTTGTCCGAAACCGAGAATTTCAGGAGCTTACTGTCCAAAGAGTCCAAAGAATCTACTGTTTTAAGCCTGGGTTACCTTTTTGAAAGGGTAGGGACACCCTGGACAGTAAAACTCTTTGGACTCTTTGGATAGCTTGGACAGTTTGGATAGTATGGACAGTAAACTGGAGAAGTATCAAAATGTTGACAAAAGATGAGATCAAAGAACGTGTTGCGATGGATGTCATTGTGAATGATGACATTGGTGAACCCGTCAAAGAGAGCGGCAACTGGCAGCTCTACTTTTGCCCTTTTCATGCCAATACTCGGACACCGGCGTTGGGCGTAAACATAGAAACCGATACCTTCAAGTGTTTTTCCTGTCAGGAGCAAGGCGATATCTTCACCTGGCGGATGCTGCGCGAAGGTGAAGATTTCAAGCAGGCGCTGACATGGTTTCGGGCGCAGTTGGGAGAGAACAAAAAACGGAAACGCTCAAATACTGAAGCGAAACGCAAGCCAACCGCAAACGATCAGCCCCCATCCCAGCAATGGCAAGCGCGCGGGCGAGAATTTGCACAATATGCTCAAGATCAGTTGTGGAACGGTGCAGTTGGTTTGCAATATGGTTTGGATGAACTCTTCCGCCGCGGACTCAAGGCTGAGACGATCATAACCTGGGGGATTGGCTACAACCCAGCATGGATCAGCGATGATCCTGCCCGGTGGGGGATTACGTCTCGGAGCGTAGATCGGAAAATCTGGTTGGCGCGTGGATTGGTGATCCCGTGCGAAGTCGATGAGACGCTCTGGTATCTCAAGATACGCGTCTTTGATGATGATGGCAAACCTGTGGGTGCTGATACCGAATATGGCAAATATAATCAACCCACCGGCGGCAAAGGAGCCTTGTTCGGCGCTGGACGTTTTCGGTGCAAACCAGGCTTGTTGCTGGCAGAATCCGAACTCGACGCGCTGTTAGCCTGGCAGGAAGGGAGCGATTTATTAGATGTGGCATCACTCGGTGGCGCTGGGAAACGGTTGAACAGCCGGTGGCTTCCCTATCTGCTCTCATATCAAAGGATATTCCTGGCCTATGATCAAGACCAGGCCGGACAGAACGGCTCCCAGAAATTAGCAGCACTTAGCCAAAGACTGGTGATCTCGCCGCCGCCAGAGGGAGATTTGATTGATTTTCATCGAAACGGAGGGGATGTGCGTGAGATGACGAAAAGGTTACGTGAGAACATAGGGTATCCTGTGCATGATAGGAAGAAGCTTGCATAGAGTATATCCACCATTCCCCGCAGCCAACCCGACGAGAAGCAGTCGCCGCGCAGGCGAGCACTGTCAAGGGCACGTATTTCGCCCTTTACAGCGCGCAGCCCAGTGGCAAAATGCGCCTGGCGGGGTGGCGAGAGGGGATCATCGAAAAGTGTAAATAAGGATTTCGTTTATTTACACTTTCTTGGCAAATTGGAAACAAAAACTAATTAAGTGAATATTCGGATACAGGGCACGGATTTTCGTGGTAAAATACGATTATGATCAATCGCCCCTATTACCTCAAACGACTGTCAGAAGCGACCCGCCGCTCACCCATCACCGCTCTCTTAGGCCCTCGCCAGTGCGGCAAGACAACCCTGGCGCATTTATTTTCCGCAGAACACCAGGTAACTTTCTTTGATCTGGAGTCTTTTCCTGACCAACGCAGGTTAGAAAACCCGGAAATGGTTCTGGGATCACTTGAAGGTCTGGTGGTTCTTGATGAGATCCAGATCATGCCCGAACTATTCCAGGTTCTACGCGTTCTGGTTGACCGGCCTGAAAACCAGGCTCGATTTTTGATCTTGGGCAGCGCCTCGCCAACCATCATAAAATCTGCCGCTGAAAGCCTGGCCGGGCGTGTCGAGTTTATTGAGTTGAGCGGTTTTGATCTTTCCGAGAGCGGCGAGCCAGCTTGGGAGAGTCTCTGGCTGCGTGGCGGCTTTCCGCGAGCGCATCTGTCCAATACCGAAGAAGACAGCCTGATCTGGCGGGAAGGATTTATCCGCACTTTCCTGGAACGCGATATTCCCCAATTGGGAATCAACATCCCCGCTATCGCCATGCGCCGATTCTGGACCATGCTGGCCCACTACCACGGCCAGACCTGGAATGCATCAGAATTGGGGCGCTCGATGGGCCTGTCCGACAAGACAGTGAGATCATATCTGGACATCCTTAGCGGGACTTTCATGGTGCGTCAATTGCAGCCCTGGTTCGAAAACCTGGGCAAACGGCAGGTCAAATCGCCCAAAATCTACCTGAGGGATAGCGGCCTTCTGCACAGCTTGCTGGATATCCCCGACAGACATGCTCTTTTAGGGCATCCCAAGATCGGCGCTTCCTGGGAAGGGTATGTGATCGAACAGGTGCTGCAAACCGTTCGGCCATCCCAGGCATATTTTTGGGCCACCCACAGCGGCGCAGAAGTTGACTTAGTATTTCCTTATCAGGGAAAGAATTTTGGGGTAGAGGTCAAGTTCAACGAAGCCCCCAAGATCACTGCATCCATGAGAACTGCCCTCTCAGATTTAGGGCTGGAGCATCTATGGGTCATATACCCTGGCCAGTATGCTTACCCGGTCGAAGAGCGCATCAGCGTCATGCCGCTGAAAGAGATCACACGCTTGCCCCTCGCGGCAGTCTGATTGCGGGGTCGATGACAGGCTACATTACTGCGAGCATTTCGTTGATCTCTTCCTGGTCGAATTCTGCGGGGTCGAATTCGCCGCCAACCCAATCCAGATAATCATCATGCTCGGGGTGGCTGGGGTCCTGGATCGCTTCTAAGAACTCCTCATATCCCCAAACGCCGCCCACATCCTCCGGGGGACAGGCGCGGCGGCCTTTGATACAGACCGGGTACTGCGCGCCTCGGTCAGGGGTCAAGATTTTTTCCACTAGAATGGAATGCTCCCAGCCATCACCAAAATCATATTGGTAATCGAATTTGATGCCTTCCCGGGTGGCGAATGAGCTCAGCTTATAGCGCTGCTCATTTTTCGTCTCCATGAATCCTGTTACATCATCCTCCGGATCGCCATAGTACTGCCCGTAAATGACAAACTGGTGTAAATGGTAACCCGCCCACCCCATGGCAGTCTGGATGATCTGGTGAAGTTCGTATAAGGTGATATTAGTGGGGACTAACAATCGCCTCCAGATGGGAGGTTTGGAGTCTTTCAAGGTGACTTTGATTTGATAGATCCGTTCAGTTTTTTCAGGCATGGTTATCCTCTTTATGATTCAAAATACACGGCATCGGATCAAGGCATCGAGGGCGGTTTTCAAGTAGAGGAATGCCAGACCGATGTCTTCGTCAGATAGTTTCACATCCTCCGACTCCGTCAGTGCTTCGACAAGATAGCGCAGTATTTCGGGTTCGGGATAAGTTTCCAGGATGAATTGGGAATGTGTCCACATGCTTACTTCGGTGACCTGAGACATGCTCTCCAGTTCAGCAAGATTCTCCTCTTCGGCCTGGTCCAGCTTCTTGACCGAAACTCGCATCAACTGCCTGTGCCAGCGGCGCATCATTTGCCAGACAACGGTCCCCAAGTAAACAACTAACTCAGCTTCCTGCGTCTTAAAATTTGCTTCACTAACCGCCAGCAGGTAAGCCAGTAGCGCAGGTTGCTCAGATTGTATCTTCTCCATCAAACCGGGGATGGCGTCGACAGACATGGCACCCATTTCTTGCCAGATTTCAGTCACTACTTCAGAGGGTACGGGGGCAAATTTCTGTTGGTCGGATTTCATATTTTTTTCCTACAGACCACTCCTCTGCCAGCGCTGCATCAGAGAACCACGGGTTTTGAAACGCTCTCGCAAAGCCTCCAGGCGGGCTTGAAAGGCCTCTTGCGTACCCTGGAATTCAGCCAGTTGTTTGAGATCTACCAGCATCCGGGTGACTTCATCGTAATTCTTGGGGGTATAGGATTGGAGAAGCACATCTATTTGTGGCCACATCTGGGGCGCGCGTTCGGTTATTCTTTGCATTTTGTCTGCATGGGCGCAGCGGGCAGCTTCTGCTTTGTTCTGTTTCTCTGCTTCTTGTAGTTGCTCATATCGCTTGAAAAGGTACCCGATTGAACGCGGTCCTTGAGAGACCTGTGGCGCTTTGAGAGTGAACGATAGCAAGTGTTTACGCAAAGCCAAAACCGCACCAGGCTCTCCGTCTGCGATGCGTGCCAGATATTGATTGCACTCCTGCCGAGAGAGTTTAGCGACCAGCGCGTGATAATCCGCTACCAGCGCGGTTTTGATCTTCGGGCTTGTTTCCGCTGCAGCATTGATGAGTAAGGGGTCAATATCGAATACTCGCACAAAGAGACTCAAAGCCGGTGGGAGGTCATTCAGCCCCGCGGGAAGCGGCGGTTCGCATGGCTCTTCGAATTCATCCTCATCTTCGTACCAAAGCGGATCCAGCGTGATCGCCTTTAGCCAGGCCAGGTAAAGCAGGCGAAAATCCCCTTGAATTAGATCGTCACGCAGGCGCGTAAACGTAGAGAGTATGCCGTTCGTCTCCACCCAATCCCCCCATCCTTCCTCATCGAGTTCGAAATCCAGAACCTGGAAATCCCCGCTGGCATCGAAGGAAATATGATCGGGCGCACAATACGCTTCGATGGCAGCTTCATCCAGCAAACCCTTGGGGAAGCGGAAGATCAAACGGCGGCTGCCCCAATTTGCCAGATACAGGTGGGCGTCGAAATATTCCAGCAGCACTTGTTTGGGATCATGTCGGAAATCGCTCCAATGGTATTCGACCATCGCCCGGCTGGAGGTCACATCGATATGACTCGACAATCCTTCTACCTCAGCCTGCTCTTCAATAGTAAGAATACGATCAATGGCTTGCCACTCGTAATATTGATATTCGCTCATGGGGATTTCTTTCTGCTGTATTTCTCGAAAAAGATAATCATCCGATTTTTCTGAGCCGCGCTTTCTGGTAAGAGCGGATTTCTTTTTCAAGCGGGTGACTATAAGGAATCTTCAGGTGCGTGAGGGAGATCACAACGGCTTCTTTGCTATTTTTTGGCGATATGCCGCACACGATGCCACCTTCATCTCCGTGGTAGAGGACATTTGAGATCGAGACCTGGCGATGGGGCGGGATGAAACTCCCCTGTGCGCGCAGATAGTTGGCCGTAGAACGTCGCACTTCTGCCGGGATCGGAAGGAGGGCTTCCATTTTGGCGAGCAAGGTTTCTGCTTGCTTTGGATCATCAATTGCGAGGGCGGGGACCACTGGCGATTCGTCATTCGGTGAAGTAGATTCCGCCTGCCATCCCGCGGATTTCGCAGGGGGTGGCGCTTCTCTTGGGGCAGGTGGTTGATCGTTAGGATACCACCCGCCAGGCGCATATTGAAGCGTCAAAACCTCTTTGAAATCATGCAAAAGCTCAGGCAATCGTCCCATCGGGATAGGCTCTTTTTGTTGCTTGCGCCAGGTGGCTTTATCCACCGTTCCCAGAACAAGATAATCGTTCCCAATAACTTCTGGGGCGCGCTGCTGAAAGGTAAACACCAGCAATTTTTCTAATTCATCTTGATGAGCGATCAGCAGATCGCAATCCGGGCAATAGCGGCAGTGTTTGTTAAGCACAACCGGGTGAATGGGATCGACATGCACAACCAGAGGCACTTTGCGCAGCAAGGTGCGCTGGCTGCATTCAGGACAGGTCGAGAAGCGTACATCTTCGAAGGGATTCGAAATGAAGCGATACAGCGGGGGAAGTTTTCCAAGTTGAGTCATGCGTTTGGGAATAAAGCATCAAGTTCAGCGACAATTTCGTTGACCGTGTCCCCGTATCCCCAACCCTTCCAGCCAGCCTCTTTGCGCAATTTCAGAAAGCGAGGGCGAAAGTTTTGATAAAGTTGGATTCGGGTTGGGCTTGCTTTGATCAGGTCAACGACGTTGGACAGGGCTGTTTCCAGCCTTTCGTAAAAAGGTTCGTCGATATCGCCGAAATCACTGGTAAATGCAGTGCCGCGTTCGACATAGGTGAGCAAGATATCCACGGTGCCGTGGATATCGCCGGTGGCTTTTTTGTATTCATTGATGGCTTTGCGGGCCTGGGCAAACTTGGGATAATCAGGATATTTACGCCGTGGGGAATAGATCGCCTCAATCACCTGTTGTCGGCATTTCTCTAGAAATTCTGTATCTTGATGATTAGCGGAAAATTGCAGACGTAAAAATGCCTTATTCCCCAGAGAGAGATCATACAAGCCTTTCAGCAGATCTATCAACTGGTCAGGATCTTTTTGCCGGAGTTGTTTGCGGATTTGTGGCCAGTTCATGTCCCAACATCATTTGACAATCTCACCATATCCCATCCAGTCCCCTCGCGTTGAATCTCGAAGTATGCGTAGCTGCGAATATCTTCTACATTTGCCGTAAACCGGAAGGGGAATAATTCAGGTAAGCGCAGCAAATCAGCGAAGGGCAGAGATTCTGCAGGATGCGCGCGCAGGGCGCAAGCAAGCAGCCACAATTCGAGATCCCGCGAGTCTGTGGCGAGTTCGTTTCGCGCTGGTTTGTAAATGGATTTTTCTTTCGTCGCAGGTAAGATGCCCCAATCGGTAAGCGAAGCACTGATACGCTCGACGGAGCGATCTAAAGCGCCCAGGTGTCCAAATTCTGAAGCAATGCGTTTTTTGAGTACATCACGTGTGATGGTGTCTTCGATGCGACTGATTTGCCCAATAGCCAGAGTGATATGCCGGAATAAGGGATAATATAGCAGGGTTAGTCCGTAATGCAGCCAAAGATAATCTAATGAGACATAAGCCTCCTGATAGAGTTTCAAGGCATCTGCATGCAAAAGGGGTGAGAGTTGAGCGCTTTTGTGCCAAATACTGATAAGCACATCAATGGTTTTTCTGCGGGCGTCTACTCCGGTCAGATGTTTACCGACAATGGGGTCCAGCGCCTGGCGAATGACGAGCGGATCATCGTTCCGCAGGCACAAAGCGGCGGTAGCGTCTAACCAGGAGAGAAAAATTGTACGGCTAAAACCAATATTCTTAGAAGGCATATTGTTAAATTATAAGCGTCAAACTTACGTTGATGTGATTTGTACAAATGGGACGATCATCTCATCCATACTCAATCCGCCGTGCGTGACACAGATTTCACCATACGGAGCGAAAGCGTATTGGCCTTGAGGAATCAAGACCCAAATATCATCCGGCAGCAAACCATCACCGTGCCAAACAAGGGTTTCGGGGTATCCCGCTTTGACTGTATTCATCAAACGTTCATCGTTGTAGATGCGGGCGCGCTTGCTGCGCGTTTGCACAATGACGCCCTCGGAGGGTTGGCCAAAGCCATGCGCTTCGGTGTGACCGTGATCGCTGGTCAGGTAAACGGTAAAATCGTCTTGGAGCAACTCATTGATGAGCATTTCCAAACCAGGGGCGTGTTGCTCCAGCCACAGACGCAGAGTATTTTGGTCTTCTCGCGCCCCCATCAGCGCTTTGTGGTGGATATTGTCAAGCGTATTGTCAATCAGGCATAGTGCCTGGGCGCGGGGCCCGATCAGATTAGCTGAGGATGGGTACTGCCCTAGTTTCAAGCGTTCGTACTGGCAAGCCGTCCTGGATATGTCTTCACCCGCCCAGAAATTAGCCCATTGTTTGGTTTCATCACGGTTATGATCCATTGAATTGGCAAAATCAACTGGCAGCAGACCACTGACTAAAGCTTGTCTGGAGATGGCAGTCAGGCTGGGGATTTGGGCCAGAAGTAATTGCTCATGGATCAACCAATCTGGGTGACGGGCTCCCCAAACCGATTGTATGACGGACCAATCTGCCAGCGACATGCCATCCATGATCAGCAGGGCAATCTTTCCCACCTCAGCCTGGCGACGTTGGTAGGCCAGATAGTGGGGCACATGATGCAAGTGATGGGGCCTGGGTAATCGCTGACCGGCTAGAGGGGCGTAGCGAGCTTGCAACCAGGCCAGGAAAACATCATTGACGCGACCTTGCAATGAATCGTATGCCTGGATTTGTTCCTCAGAGAGCCGCAAGTCAGGGATTCGGTGCAGGGTAGTCAATTCAGCCCAATCCCAGGCCAGGGGTTGCCATTCGTTCCAGCGCGCATTCGAAAACCCAGAGGAGATGGATTCTTCAATGGCGGTGATTAGATCAGCATAGCGCCCCGGGCGCGGATCAACGTCCGGGGACTGCACCCCTGCCAAAGCCCAGCCGGGGAGTCCTGCTTGGGGGGAGATTTCCACCGGGGTTAGCAATCCGGAGCGCACCCATCCAGGCAATAAATCCTGCAAATCTTCAGTTTCTTCAAAATGAACCAGATAAGGCGCGCGAGCCTCGCTCAGCGTTCGCCCAGTTTTCTTTTCCAAACAGGCTAACCACTGCTCATGCAAGAAATCGGAAAAAGCCTGGGGCTTGCAAAGCAGGTCATCTAAAGGCCAATCGATATAGGCGGGTAGGGAGTGCAGGTGCGCCAGCAGCGGTTGGGCCAGAGCCTCGGGCAAGGGTTCTGAGTGGCGTCCCCGCTTCCCCAGCCAGGTGAGCAACATGATAGGATTTCCCAATCTAGCCAGGTCAAGACCAAAAACATGCTGCAGCAGATAATCAACCGTTCTTTTTTGTCCGAGGCGGCTTTTGGGTGGCGGAGCCTGGGCCAGCCGGGCGCGCTGGGCTGGCGTCAGGGCCTGCACCAGCGGATAGGCCAGGTTGGGGAAAAAGGTGTGCAGGGCTAGCTGGACATGATGTCCCCCATGCCAAAGATCATAGGGTAGTTGATTGAGCTGACCTGCGGTAACGATGATGACTGGTGGAACAGCCTGGCTATAACGATTGCGCAGTCGGATGGGGTCAGATTCACGGATCAGGGTAAAACCGCGCCCGGCCAATTCAGACAACAGCGCTTCATCATTCAAAAGACCATCAGGATCGCTGACCAGGGTCAGGGGGTGGCTATGAGGCGGGAAATGGCTGAGGATGGTTTCGAGCATGGTGTGGGACGTGGATTGAACGGATGACTCTACAGAAAAAACTACATCACCGCAGAGACACGGAGTACGCGGAGCAAAAATGTGAATAAGAGATGCAAAAAGTAAGCGAATGGCATAAGCTGTTTTAGATTTCTCAATAATACTTTGTAAATCTCTGCGCTCTCTGCGTCTCCGCGTTGAAAATGACCTTTTATTCTGACCTGAGTGTGGCGGCGTCGTAGTACATCAACAAATCAGGGTCCTCTTGCAGGACGCGCTTGGGCAGACGCTCAGCCACCTTGAGAATGATCTGGAAATCTTTGCGCTGATAGGCATCGGCGAAACCTGCCCGCACGGCCTCAGTACGGAACTGGCGCAGCTTTTTTGTGCCCTCCAGGTACGTGTTGAACTCGCGCAGCAGGGCTTTACGGCGCAGGGCTTCCAGATCGCTGGCCTTGTTATGATCAGGCACATACCAAAGACCGCCATCATCCTGCAGGAAGTTTTGCTCCAACAGATCGCTGAGTTCGGGTAGAGCTTCGTGCTTGGCCTGGTGCAACTGGCGCAGGAATTTGGGTTGAATATCCTGATAAGTTTGGGATTCGCCACCCAATTGGGGATCAAGCTGCTGGCGCAGCCACTGGATAGCAGTCTTCTCATCGCTGACAAAGAGCGTCAATTGGGCCACACTTTCGGCTTCCATGCGGGCGCGGTCGTATTCGGGAACCTGCTCCGGCAGGAAATACATGCCGTCTCGTTTAGGGAAACGCTCATCCAGCCCGGCATAGAATTGGGCCGCCGAGAGCGGGACAGTGGCACCACGCTGAATGTGGAAGGCCACCATGCGGTCGAAGAGCAGGTAGGCCTGGCGCTCGCTTTGGATTTCCATAACGGCTTCTTTCACAACGGCAGGCTTTAGCTTTTGTAAATGATGTCGGATAAATGCCCATGCACCTTCAGATGTACCAGCTTGGGCTTTGAATGTACGTTCAAAATCAGTATTGGGTTTGTAGGCAGAGATGATGAGATCTTGTTTAACAGCGGCACTGGTAGTAACTTGCTTAAATGTTCCTTGTCCTTTATCCAAAGTGCGTACATCAGCGATCATAAATCCAGCTCGTAAGATAGCCTCTTGGATGCCATTCCAAATTGTGTTTTTGGAGTTATGAAACTCAACTGTCATCCAGTGACTTGGCTTTAGTAGACGATAAAATTCGCAAAAACAAGCTTCCATTAGTCTTGTATATTCAGGCAAACCTTTACGTTGCACATCGTTTACGATAGCCTCTGTTTGATTATTTGTAAACACACCTAACCAGGATTCCCACAAAAAATTAAGCTCTGAGTACATTAGATTAGATCCAAAGGGTGGGTCAACAAAAATGTAATCCAATGAAGCATCTAGAGTCTCTGTGTGAGTAGATGATTGAGTAGTCAAGAGTGCATCTGGTTTTCTATAGTCAATTAATGCAAGTGCCTTGATTAGCCGACTAAGTTTTCCATCAAAAGCGTACATCAAGGATACTTCGGACTGCAACGATGAGACATACAACGTACCACTCAGATAGCGATTAACCTGCGAATAGTGCGTTGCTCCATATCTGTTCAATTTTGTATAACCTAAAATTAATGACTGGTATAAAAAACATAAAGGACGACGCAACCGTTCATCAAAAACTCTATTTATTTGTTCCCATAAAAATGCCATCAACAACAAACTACGGTCAGTATAAAAATGATGAGAATGGGTGAAACCTGCGTGAACTCCAGCTCGCCAGGTATCACCCCATTTACTACCAATAAACATCATGGGTTGAGTGGGGTATTGATAAGGGTTTACATTTTGTTTAATTTTCTCAACTAATTCTAAATCAATTGCATCAACTCTTTTTTCGTGCCGTTTTTTGCCGACATCGTAATTAATCATAACTGGCAACTGCTTTGCCAATTATACTGTAGTGCTCAGAGCGCGATCGTAACGAGTCTCGAAAGCACGTTCTGCTTTTACTGCTCCACTCTTTTTGCTCGGGCTTTTCGAAAGCAATGTTTCACAATGAGGGCAAGGCCAATATTTCCGGATGTTATGGTTATTTTCATGATCTATCGCTACATCCCAAAAAACCATTTCCTGGCTGCATTGCGGACAAACAAATACATCAGACCAAACAGTATACCTAATCCTCGCCTTCATCCGGTTAGGATCATCGCAGTGCGGGTGCCAGGTTTCATACATCCAGCCGCATTCTTCTTCTACCTCTTCCAGAATGCGCTTGGCTTCACGCTCGAAGGCCTCCACATCCACGGGGGTGTTGTAGTTATAGGCAATAAAGGTGGCCGCGGGGGAAAGATCATTATGCGCGGCTTTGCGAGCGCCTAATCGAGAAATCGGTTCTTCATTTCCAGGTTTTTGGTAAACCCAACCTTCTTGGTCCACGTAGTAGCCCAGTTTTTCCACTTCGGTACGGTCACCGCACAGTTGAGCGGCCACGCCGGTCATACCGGTGCCGCAGAAGCCATCGAAGACGATATCGCCGGGGTCAGTGTAGTGCAGGATGTAGCGCATGATGGCTGGATGGGGCACCTTGGTATGGTAGGAGTGGGCGTTGTAAATCGGGTTGTTTTTGCCTTCAGAAACATCCGCAGCGAAGGGTTCGCGGTGATAGCCATTGCCATTCTCTGCGTTATCTTCCGGTAAACCTAATTCGCTGCGCAGTTCAGCGCGCTCACCCTGCCATTTGGCGATAATTTCAGGCAGGAAGGGGTTGGGACAGGCGGTGTAGTAAGGCGGGTCGGAGAGCGCCAGGATGGCTTCATCGTCGCCGATGGGGAAGCCGGGGATTTGGCGGAATTCTGGGTCCTGCAAATATTGGCGCAGGCGCTGCCGGTATTCGTCCTTCTGAGCTTGTTCTTCGGGGTTCAATTTATATTCCGAATCGGGTTCGGATATCAGGCGGGGTTGGTGGGGCATAGAGTCACCAGTCAGGGGGTTTGTGAAACGAACCTTGCCCATCGGTCAATTTATCTGGGAATTGGCTGGCCGCCAAAACCCCTTTCCGAATGGGTTTCACGAAAGTTGCTGCCTTCTTTAGAGCGTATGCAGGCTTACGGTGCGGGTTCAAAATACCAACGGTCAGGTTGAGTTCCTTGCGGACGATTTCAATAGGCCCAACCAGATCGGAGTCATTGGTAATTAATACAGCAACCTGATACAGTTCCTTGTAACCATCATTGATGAGATGGGCGGCGATATTGACATCCGAGCCTTTTTCTTCCGTCTTGAGCACCTGGACGAATTGCGGATTGTTGGGGAGACTGCTGGCCAGGGGCATAAAAACAGGGTGTTCCAGAAAGTGCCCGTAAATGATTTCAAGTTTGGGGATGGTACGCAATGCTCGAAGATACATCTGCTGGCGGGTAGGCTTTCCAGGATCCCCTGGCCGGGCGGAAACCAGTGCAGTGAAGTATTTGATTTTCTCGATCTTGTTCTTGGGAAGCAGCGCCTGGCACAATTTGGAGATGTTCAACCATTTGTACGACGTATCTTTCACCGCGCCGTAATATAAATTGAAACCATCGACGTAAATGATTGTTCTCATTCATCCACCTTTTGCGATGTTGCCAGCTTTAAAAAAGCAGAGGCGGCTGGAAGCCGCCTCGCGCCCTGCCCCCGAAGGGGTAGGGGGGATACACTTATTATATAGCATGAACGAAAATAGTTGTCAAGCATTTTCTGGTGCAACAGATTTTTTGGATGGATCATTGATCCAGGGTCAGGCGCGTATTGCGCTCGTCATGGCCGCGCATGGCCTGGTTGATATAGCCGTTGAAACGGTTCATGAGTTCCTCGAGGGTGCAGGGCAA
>JADHXE010000040.1 GCA_016783125.1 Anaerolineales bacterium | reverse complement strand
TCAAGGTGCCTGATGACCAGATGGAAGCTTTATATCTTCATCCAGACGATTTCTTGCCTGCCTGGAACTACACTATCAAACCACACCCCGATTAGTTCAGCCGTCTCAAAATGGGAAGTTATTTTTGCACGCCTCCTAAGAGTTCAATGGCATTGGCCTTAATGTGAATGTCGGCAAAGGTCTCGATCTGATAGCACGTCGAGCGCGAGTCGCAGTAGATGCACTGATGCTGGCAGCCGCGGTACAGGTTCATATTGTATTTCAGCCCGAAGTAGGTATCGGGCTGCTTGACGTGGTTGAGAATGGTTTTGGCGTGGATTTCGTGGATCATGGATTTGGAAGTATGAAATCCAGATAGTTGTCTGGGGTGATTACCTCGAACTCGGCCTCTGGATAAGCTTTTAGCCAGCTTTTGGGCGGGCGGGGCGGTTTTCGTGGAGACCATTTGCATTCGTAGCCGTAGAGTTTCCCCTGGTGTTCTTCTACTAAATCTATTTCTTGTTGATCATAAGTCCGCCAAAAATAGGTATTGGCGTAGAGAAGAAAATAGGCGCGCCGTTTCAAACGCTCGACGAAAACGAAATTTTCCCAGAGTTGACCGATATCATTGCGCTGTGATAAAGGGTTGAATTGGGCAACTAAGGCATTGCGGATACCGTTATCGTAAAAATAGTATTTGGATTTGCTGGTGATTTCTTTGCACAGGTTGCGGCTGAAACCGTTCAGGCGGACGATCACAAAAGACTGTTCCAGTAAAACAAGGTACCTCTGCACAGTTTTGACGCTCATACCAAGTTGAGTGGCAAGTTCGTTCAAAGAAACTTCGCTGCCTATTTGAAATGCCAGGAGCTGCAACAGGTTCAGTAATAGTTGAGAATGCTTCACACGCTCGAATACCAGAATATCTTTGAGTAAGTACGAATGGGCAATTTCGGTGATCGTTTCGATTTTTGTATTCCGGGTTGAGGATTGAAGCGTTTCAGGATAAGCGCCAAAAATCAAAAACTCCTCCAGATGTTCTCGTAGTTCGAAGCGGTTGAATGTGGCCAATAATTCTGCTTGAGCGACGGGGTACAACACAAGTGTATGTTTGCGTCCAGTGAGCGGTTCTCCAATTTGCCCGGCCAGTTCGAAAGACGATGACCCGGTGGCAATTACCCGTATGTTGGGAACCTGATCCACAATTATTTTGAGAGCTTTCCCGATGTTGGGAATTTCTTGAGCTTCGTCGATGGCGATTAGTTCATACCCCTCGACGTATGCCAGAATTTGGGAGAAATCTTGCGAACTCAAGATTTGTTGGGTGCGGATATTATCACCTGAATCAAGTTTGTATTTCAGGGATGTGCCTGCGAGGTATCTTTGCAATAGTGTAGTTTTGCCAACCTGGCGTGGACCGTAGACGACCAGCACCTTATTCGCTTGTAGGTATTTTTCCAGGGGTTCGTAAGCGCGTGGTATCATTTCGTGATTGTACCACAACTCCACAAATTTAGATAAATTTGTGGAGTTGTGGTACATAAATTTACACGAATCTCTATTCCTTAGAAATCAAAGCCTCTTTCAACGCCTCCCGCAGCGAGCGTACCTCGACCACCTCAATCCCCTTCGGCCAGGGTTGACTCTTGCGCAGACGCCGGGGCACGATGGCGGTTTTGAAGCCCAGTTTGGATGCTTCGCGCAGGCGGGCTTCCATTTGACCGACCATGCGCAGCTCGCCGGAGAGACCCAATTCGCCGATGAGTACCGTGTCGGCGCGCACGGGGGCATCCTTCACCGAGGAGGCGATGGCCGCAGCGACGGCCAGGTCGGCGGCGGGTTCGCTGATCTTCAGGCCGCTGATCACGTTGACGAAGACATCCTGCTCGGCCAGGCGGATGCCCACCCGGCGGCTGAGCACGGCTACGATCAACAGCAGACGATTGAAATCGATGCCATTGGGGGTGCGGCGGGGGTTGCCAAAGGATGTGTGGCTGGTCAGGCCCTGGATTTCAACCAGCAGCGGGCGCGTGCCCTCCATGGTCACGGCGATGGCGGAGCCGGGGGCGTTGACCATACGTTCAGCCAGGAAAGCCTCCGAGGGGTTGCTGACTTCGATCAGGCCGCGGTCGCGCATCTCGAAGACGCCCACTTCGGAAGTAGCGCCATAGCGGTTCTTGACGGTTCGCAGCAAGCGGTATACCTGGAAGAGATCTCCCTCCAGGTAGAGTACTGCATCGACGATATGCTCCAGGACGCGCGGCCCAGCGATAGCCCCCTCCTTGGTAACGTGCCCGATGATGAAAACCGTAATACCAGTAGACTTGGCTAACTCCCGCAAGCGAGATGCAGTTTCGCGCACCTGCGTGACGGACCCTGCTGATGACTCAAGTTGGGGGAGATAGGTTGTTTGGATGGAGTCCACTACTACCAATTGGGGTTTGACTTCCTTGACATGCCCCAGGATGACATCCAGGTTGGTCTCCGTGACCAGGAAGAGATCTTCGGGCATTACCCCCCCCGTCAACGGGGGGGTGACGATGCGCTCCCCCCCGTCAACGGGGGGGTTGGGGGGGGGCAGAATGCGCATTGCCCGCATTTTGATCTGTCGATCAGACTCTTCCCCAGAGACATACAACACTGTGTACTTACGGGCCATTGCGAGCATGGCCTGAAGAAGAAGGGTCGATTTGCCGATGCCGGGGTCGCCGCCGATGAGCACCACGGAGCCTGGCACAATGCCACCACCCAGTACGCGGGAGAACTCCTCGATGGGCACGGGAATGCGTTCTTCGACATCCCCGCTGATCTCCGGCAAACGGCGGGGCTTGGAACGATACCCCATACTATGATGAACATGTTTTTGGGCCGTCGAAGTTTTTTCGATGATCTCTTCAACCATGCTGTTCCATGAGTCGCACTTGGGGCAGCGACCCATTTGCCTGGGCGACGTGCGCCCGCATTCCTGACAGACATATTGTGAATAAGTTTTAGCCATAGTTACGTTTCCAATTATCGGTCGGCAGATATAAGATTACGGTCGCCGGTCTCCCGTCATCCGTCCTATCTATTATAAACGAACAGGGCACGGAAACCCGGATGGGTATACCGTGCCCTGCTTAGTTGTAATGTGGTTTTCAACGGATCAGGCTGCCGCTACCATCTCTTCCTGTTCATCCTCGGATGAGTCATCCTTCCTATCGACGGGAAGCAAGACAATTTCAGGTTCGTCGTCCTCGGTTGGTTCGATATCAACGAGCACGGTATCCCCAATCTTGAACTTTCCTGCCAGGATCGCGTCCGAGAGCGGTTGCTCGATATTTTTTTGGATCACGCGTCGCAATGGACGAGCGCCCATATCGGGGTCATAACCCAGGTCAGCTAACAGATTAACTGCCTCGGGAGTCACATCCATGGTAATGGCTTGTTCGACAAGACGACCGGCAACTTTATCTAACTCCAGTCCGACGATCTCTTTCAAGTCTTCCTTGCTCAAAGATCGGAATACAATCACGCTGTCGAGACGGTTGACAAATTCAGGACGGAATTCTTTCTTTAGTTTCTTGATCAATCCCTTATGCATATCTCGATAGGCCAGGCGTTCGTCCAATTCTTCGTCGCGTTTGAGTTGGAAACCAACGGTTTTCTCTTGGATCTCTCTAGCGCCGATATTGGAGGTCATCACGATAATGGCGTTGCGGAAGTCAACCTTGCGGCCTTTGGCGTCAGTAAGCTGACCCTCTTCCATAATCTGAAGCAGCATATTATGGGCATCGGGGTGCGCCTTCTCGATTTCATCAAAGACAATAATGGAATAAGGTTTTCGCCGAATGGCCTCTGTGAGTTGACCGGCTTCGTCGTAGCCGATATACCCTGGGGGAGCCCCAACCAGGCGGCTGACTGAGTGACGCTCCATGAATTCGGACATGTCAAGCTGGATCAGCGCTTCTTCGTCGCCGAAGAGGAATTTAGCCAGCGCCTTAGTCAATTCGGTCTTTCCCACACCGGTGGGGCCAAGGAATACAAAGGAACCAATCGGTCGGCGGGGGTCTTTCAAACCAGCTCGACCGCGGCGCACGGCCTTGGATATGGTCTCGATGGCTTCATCCTGCCCAACGATAAGTTCTCGCAACTCATCTTCCATGTGGAGCAGGCGCTCAGATTCTGCCTGGGCCATCTGCATTACTGGCACCCCGGTCCACATGGCGACAATTTCAGCGATATCATCTGAGGTGACGTTGGGGCTGGTTTCGCGATCCCAGGTGGTGCGTAGGTGTTCGAATTCGGCCTCGAATTCTCCTTGTTGTTTTTGCAAGCCTTGGATCTCCGCTTGCCCGACTTTGTTATCCATGGCTTCTTGAACCTGTTTGCGGATATCCCGCAAAGCGGACATCAAATCCTTGGTGGTTTGGGCGACGGGGCTTTTATACATGCGCACGCGCGAGGCGGCCTCGTCGATCAGGTCAATGGCTTTATCAGGTAAGAAGCGGTCGGATACGTAGCGTGTCGACAGGTTTGTGGCTGATTCCAGGGCTTCATCCAGGATGGAGAGTTGGTGATGCGCCTCATAGGCCGGACGAATACCCCGCAGGATTTCAATGGTTTCTTCAGGAGTGGGTTCTTCTACGAAGATGGGTTGGAAACGGCGCTCGAGGGCAGCATCACTCTCGATGTGTTTGCGATATTCATCCAGGGTGGTCGCTCCAATCACATGGAGTTCGCCGCGTGAGAGGGCTGGCTTCAAGATATTGGCTGCATCCATGGCTGACCCAGCCGAACCAGCACCTACCAACATGTGTAGCTCATCAATGAAGAGAATGGAATCAGATGATTTCAACTCTTGGATGACGCGTTTGAGACGGTCCTCAAACTGACCTCGGTACATAGTGCCAGCTACCAATGATCCTACATCGAGTTGCAAAAGTCGTTTGCCCAAGAGAGGAATGGGCACATCGCCTTCCAAGATTCTCTGCGCGAGGCCCTCTACAATGGCAGTCTTTCCAACGCCAGGGTCTCCGGTCAGGGCGGGGTTGTTCTTTCTTCGTCGGGCCAAGATTTGAACGACGCGCTCGATTTCCATTTGGCGGCCAATGACCGGGTCTAACTTGCCATCTTCGGCCATTTTGGTAAGATCGGTAGCAAGTTGATCAACCAGGGGGGTCTTCGATTTGAATTTGCCTTTCCCTGCGGTTTCCTTGGCCCGTTGTCGGCGCTGCTGACTTCTCTCATGTTGCGCGGATTTGGTTTCTTTTAGGACGCGATGGGTCTGGCGGCGTACTTGCTCGGGGGTGACACCTAATTGGGTCAGGGCATCAAGGCCGATGCCTTCGTCAAGTTCGATGATGCCCAGGAGCAAATGTTCAACGCCAATATAGTGATGCCCGAGTTGGCGGGCTTGTTCGACTGCCAGTTCGAGTACTTGCTGTGTGCCTGGGGAGAGAGTTGGTCGCCTGGTGTTGTATTCGCCCAAGCCAACCATTCTCTCGATAATATTTCTAACACGATCAAATTCCAGGCCAAGTTCTTTCAGGACTCGCCCGGCGATGCCGCCATCTTCTAACATCAAGCCCAGAAGAAGGTGCTCGGTTCCAATGTGACTGTGACGCATACGCTCGGCTTCTTCGTGCGCCAAGCTAAGCACCCGCCGTGCCCTTTGTGTAAATCTTTCCATGTTTGACATGGCACTACCTCCTAAAAAGTTGTAAGAGCGGGTGATTCAAAAATCAATAATCTTGGTTTCACGGGATATCTAAATCCTATTATATAGTTGTTTGGATGGAGAGAGCCCTTACATCTTATTATCAAGTTTTATCTGTGACTGCTCGACTTGGAACGGATTACCCCGAAAAAAGGGTGTGCGCAGGCGCAAAGCGGCAGTCCCCTGCGCACACCCTTTTTTCGGGAATTTCTCTGTCTGGTGGAGAGCTACTTAATTCTACCAGGGTTTGTCCGATTTGGCGCGTGGGGATGGATTTCTTATATAAATCTAATGCGCTATAGTACGATGTACTATATTACGAAACAGGCGCACCTGATTAGGTGCGCCTGGAAATCCCTTTGACTTAGTACCTTCTCCGCAAATTGCTCTCGCCAACTAGAGCGGATTTTTCGGATAGGCTCTTATTCCTCTTCGGGACTTGGCTCATCTTCCGGAGGGGTTTCGGCCTCAGTTTCTTCGGCGTCAGCTGCCTCTGCATCTTCAGCTTCTTCAGTGTCAGGAGCTTCTGCTTCTTCTTCCGCCGTCGCAGGTGCTTCTGTTTCCGCATCAACTTCTGCTTCCACCGCAGGCGCTTCTTCAGCTTCTTCGGCCTCTGGAGCTTCTGTTTCTGCCTCTGTCTCAGCATCGGCATCGGGCTCTGCCTCCGCTTCGGTTTCAGCTTTCGCCGCAGGCGCTTCTTCCTCAACTTCATCTGCTGCAGGTGCTTCCGCTTCTGCATCCGCATCGGCTTCGGCCTCTGCTTCGGTTTCTGTCTCGGTCTCGGCATCAGGCGCTTCAGCTTCAACTGCTTCTACAGGAAGTTCGGCCTCGTCGGCCTCATCGGTTGGAACTTCTTCAGCCTCAAGTTTTTCGGCTTCAAGTTTTTCGGCGTCAGGAGCTTCGGCTTCAGGGACACCTTCTTCATTGTAGGGCGATTCGAAAGATGCGTCAACTTCTTCCTTGACCATCTTCCAATCCAGGTCGATGTAGGCGCCCGAGTCGACTTTGCGTAAGCTGAGTCCAATGCGGAACTTCTCACGGTCGATGTTGATGATGCGCAGGGTACGGGTATCCCCAACTTTGACAACCTCTTTGGGATGCTCAACCCGGTCGGGGCTTAGCTCTGAGATGTGGATCAGGCCTTCGAGATCGCGGTCGCCCAATTTGGCAAAGGCGCCGAAATCGGTCAGATGGGTGATGGTACCTTCTACCAGTTGACCCTCTTTGAGGTCTTTTACCTTGCCCAGCCAGGGGTTATCCTGGAGTTGGCGAATGGACAAACCAATGCGCTTGCGTTCCTGGTCGAGGCTGATAATTTTGACTTCAACTTCTTGCCCGATCTTGAGCACATCTTTGGGGTGCTTGATGCGTTCCCAAGAGATCTCAGAAAGGTGGACAAGTCCATCGGCGCCGTCGATATTGACGAAGGCGCCAAAATTGGCCAGGCTGGTAACGCGCCCTTTGTTGATGGTGCCAACTTGCAGTTCATCCAGGAGACGATCTTTGAGAGTCTCACGAGTTTCGTTCAGCGCCTTGCGTTCTGAAAGGATCAGGCGGCGGCGAGAGCGATCAACCTCGATAACAGTAACCTCAATGGGTTCACCGATCAACTTGCCCCAGCGGGTCTCCGGGGAGTCACCAGCTGTACGGCGGGTCAGGCTAATCTGCGAGCCAGGGACAAAACCGCGTAACTGTCCAATGGGAACGAGAAGGCCTCCTTTGTTGAAGCCGGAAATGAATCCATCATAACCATCACCGGATTCTTTCAACTCTTCAACGAGTTCCCAATCCATTTCTTCTTGAGCACGCGTATAAGAAACGGTCAGGTTTCCGTTGCGGTCCTCAGGGGTGAGGACATACACCTTGATAGGTTGTCCCACCTCGAAACTTTCAAGGATTTCGGTGTCAATTTGATCTAATTCTCTACCGGCGATAATGCCTTCAGATTTGGCGCCAATACTGACCAGAATTTCGTTACTAGAGATGGCGGCGACGATCCCATCTCTAAGTTCTCCAGCCTTAGGCAAATCAATATCCAGGCCTTCTGCATCCAGCAGTTCTTCCATCGTAGGTTGTGGTTCAGGCGATTCTTCTACTACTTCCTCAACGATGTTTTCTTCAACAAGAGCTTCACTATCATTCATCTTAATTTATTACACTCCAAGTTTATAGGATCGACGCATTATAAAGGGTAAGAGATAACTTGGCAACCTTTGTGGTAAGATTGTCGCGAACTTTTAATCTATAGAGCTCACGCAATTGCAGAGTAAATCGTGAAGAAAGCTCCCCCCCAACCCCCCAATTCTGGGGGAGAAAAAGGGTTCCCCCAAGATTTGGGGGTTAGGGGAGCGATTGCGTAAGTCCTAATCTGGATGAGGAAATACGAGAATAGAATCAATGCCAACGATTTACCCTTTTACAGCTATTGTCGGCCAAGAACGGATGAGGCGTGCCCTGATCTTGAATGCGGTTTCCCCTCGCATTGGCGGTGTTTTGATCCGAGGTGAACGCGGAACTGCGAAATCGACTGCGGCGCGTGCCCTGGCAGCGTTGCTGCCTCAAGTGAAAGTGATCAGTCAATGCCGTTTCGGTTGTGACCCTGAGCGCTCTCACACCTGGTGCACGGAGTGCCGCGAACGCGAAAGTCAGGATGTTGAGCTACGCACGACACCCTTTGTGAACCTGCCTGTCTCGGCGACGGAAGACCGCGTTGTCGGCACTTTGGATATCGAAAAGGCCATTCAAAAAGGAGAGCGACATTTCGAGCCTGGAGTGCTGGCGGCTGCCAACCGCGGTTTGCTGTATATCGATGAAGTCAATCTGTTGGATGATCATGTGGTGGACCTTTTGTTGGATTCCGCGGCAATGGGCATGAACATTGTCGAGAGGGAAGGCATTTCCTTTAGCCATCCAGCGCGCTTCATTTTAGTTGGTACGATGAATCCCGAAGAGGGGGATCTGCGCCCTCAGTTGTTGGACCGCTTTGCTCTCTCGGTGGATATCCAAGGTATCCGCACGCCCCAAGATCGTGTCTACATTATGGAGCGCAACATAGCTTTTGAATCCGATGCTGAAGGTTTCCGCCAGCAATGGATCGACAAAGAGCAGGAGCTTTCTGAACAAATCGAACGCGCCCGCCAACTCGTTGGAAAGGTGAAATACACGCGTAGAGATTTGCTATCAATCGCTGCCTGAAGCGCTTCCCTGAACGTGGATGGGCACCGCTCCGACCTTGTCATTCTAAAAGCGGCTCGCGCTCATGCCGCTTTTGAAGGTCGTACCGAAGTCACCGAGCGCGATATCGCGCTGGCCGCAGAGTTGGCTTTTCCGCACCGCATCAAGCGCGGTCCTTTCGATCAGGCTGATATTGGCTTCGATGAGTTGCAAGAGCGCATCGAGCAGTTGCAAGGGGCATCTGCGCCAGTAGAAGAGCGCCAGCCTGGATCTGATCGACAAGAAGTCGACGAAAAAAAAAAGCCGTAGCTGATAACGTCAGCGAAGGGAAAGAACAAACTTCGCGCCCCCCTGCGGAACCAGCCAGGCAGGAGGTGTTTGATTCGGTTTCATCTAACTGGTGGGAAGGGGGAGAGAAAGTCAAAACCAGTGAACCATTCGACGCAAAAAAACTAGAGACGCCTCTGGATCGACTCTCGCGCCGGCGGAGCGGCCGTCGTTCACGCACGCGCACTGATCGTAAGCGCGGACGATATATTCAAGCTCGACCTGCCAGTGGGAAAACCAGCGATATTGCTTTCGACGCCACTATCCGTGCCGCCGCGCCTTACCAAAAAGAGCGCGAAGAACAGCGCAAAGAAGTGGCCTTCGCTATTCGCCCCCAAGATTTGCAGCAAAAAGTACGCGTCAAACAGACGGCTAACCTGGTGGTTTTTGCCGTGGATGCCTCCTGGTCTATGGCCGTGGCTGAACGTATGGCCGCCACAAAGGGCGCTATCCTTTCCCTGCTGACCGATGCTTATCAGAGGCGCGACCGGGTGGGCTTGATCGTCTTCCAAAAGGATCGCGCCACCCTGGTGCTCCCCCCGACTAATTCTGTGCAGTTGGCCCAACGCGCTCTTACCGATATCCCTGTGGGTGGTAAGACTCCTTTGGCTGCGGGTTTGTTCCTGGCTCACCAGGTGATCAAGCAGCAGAGTATGATCTATCCGGATGTTGAGCCGTTGATGATCATGCTCACCGATGGGGCTGGCAATGTATCCATGGGGGATTTGCCGCCGCAAGAAGAAGCCCACAAATTAGCCGAAAAAATCGCCCTCGATGAAATCCGCAGTGTGGTGATTAATATGGAACATGTCGCCTTCGATCAGGGTCTGGCGCAGGATCTGGCCAATCATCTTGCTGCGCCTTGTTATACTCTCCACGAGCTAAAAGCGGAAACGTTGTATAAGGCGGTTAGAGATGAGATGGGGTCGTAGAGCGGGGAGCGGATAGCGGGTAGTGTTGTGCGGGCACTAAAATTATTCGATACACCGCCACGCTGAATGATTATGTGCGCTCCGAATTAGCCTTCGAGAGTGACCTGCCTTACGAAATCCTGACCAGCCGAGTGCAGCCCTGGAGTTATGATTAACACCAAAATCAATATGTCAATGTGGCTGAGACCCTGCGCAAGGCCATGTCTATCAATCGATACCTGAAGGTTTTTGTAGGCAATGGCTACTACGATCTGGCCACCCCCTACTTCGCCACGCGCTACACTTTCGATCACATGGCCTTGGATGAGAGTCTGCGGGATAACGTTTCGATGGGGTTCTACGAAGCCGGGCATATGATGTATATTCATCTGCCGTCGTTGGAAAAGCTGAAAGGCGATTTGGCGCAATTTGTGCAGTCGGCGCTGCCTGAGTAAAATTGGGATTCTCTTTACAGCGATTTTATGAACAACTGTTGGCTAGAATGAAAATAATATGGAAAGGAGATTGCCATGAAACGCTTTGCGCTGATTATCTCATTATTCGTTTTGATTTCATTAGCCTGTTCATTGGGCGGAATCATCGATCGGAGTCAGGAAAGTCCGGCTGCGGAAGTTGCGGAGGAAAACGCTGAGCCATCATCACCGGATGATAAACCAGTGCTGAGTGATTCCCAACGTCGTTGTGGGGATGGCGTCTGTGATGGGCCAGAGAACAAGGAAAACTGTCCGGATGACTGCAATCCACCCCAGGGGGAGTCTGAGCAGCCAGGCTCGGGAGCAGTCAGCGAGCATTGGGTCACCAATCCTACCACCGGGGCGGAGTTATATGTCCACATCACTTATCCAGGCGATGAAGAGGCTGGGCCATTCCCGGCATTGGTAGTTGTGCCTGGGGGAATTGGGGCCGGGAATAATTTCCGCACCCCCGGAGCCATGGCCGAAGCTTTGGCTGAGGTCGGCATTGTGGCGGTGACCTTTGATCCTGACGGGCGCGGCCAGAGTGAAGGGGCCGAGGATTATAACGGCCATGCTCAGCAAGATGGTCTGGCGGCGGTGATCGAATACGCAACCACACTTTCGAGGGTTGACCCCAAGCGCATCGGGTTGGCATCTTTCTCTTATGGCATCACCATGGCTTCGGGTACGCTGGCCCGGCACCCTGATCTGCCGGTCTTATTCTTGATGGATTGGGAAGGTCCCGCTGACCGCTTCGATACCACCGTTGAATGCAGTAATAGCACCAGGATTGATTTCAACCCTTGTGACGACGATCCTTATTGGGGGCAGCGCGAGGCTTTGGTGTTTATCTCTGATGTGAGGGTTCCTTATCAGAGATTGCAAAGTGAGAAGGATCACGTGCAGCCGGATGTGAGTCATGCCATAAATATGGTCAACAATGCAGTAAATGGAGGTGCTCCATGGGTACGATTGAACGATCTGCCCCCTGACCAAACCTACGATCCCGAAAACCCGCCTGCGATGATCCCTGATACGATGGACAGGGGCCTGGATTTATTGGCGGTGCAGTATGCTCAGGAGTTGTTCGCTCTTCACCGCGCGCCTTGATAACTGGAATCCAGCACAAATTGCAAAAAAAGACCCGGAGTAGTTCTGACCAACTCTGGGTCTATCTTTATCGCTCTTCATAGTGCCTGTTCAGCCATGGATTGGATTTGGGCGCATTTCATTCCAGTGGAAATAATCCCGGAAATAGGGGTGTGCGGGGGCGCTTTGCGACCCCCCGCACACCCCCATTTCCAGAACTTTTCCGCTCGTTTGAAACACGCCCATATCTAATGTAATGAGGAAAACTGATGGCCTATCATGGTGCGCATATCGCCGCTGCTGCGGCTGCAAAGAAGCGTAGACTTGAAGAAGAAGCTGAGGAAGAAAAGATGACTAAATACAACGAAGCTAACTCTGAGAAATATGAATATAAGATCGTCCGCTCCGAATCAGGGGCATTCAGGAAAGCTGATGTTTTCGCCGATCTTGTAGAAGATGAAGCCCTGGCTGGTTGGGAAATGCTTGAAAAATTCGACAATCGCCGCATTCGATTCAGGCGTCCTGTTGAAGCTCGCAAGCGGGATCACATGCTGCCCGACTATGTTGATCCCTATCGAACGAATTACGGCGGATCGTTGACACGCGTGGGTATTTCAGTTGCACTTGGCTTGCTTCTGTTTGGTGTCTTTCTATTCGGCTTGTTAGCTTACAAGGGGACGGCAAATTTCTCCATTGCTTGGTCTATCCCCCTGATCGCTATTCTTGTGGTTTTGATTGCTGTTGGCGCTGCGGTAGCAGTTGCCCGATCGCGCTGATTTTTGATACACTGATATCTCACAACGGGCATAGAGCAACATTTTTCCGGACACGGATGAACACGGATTCTACGGATAAAAACACAAAAAAATCCGTGTAAATCCGTGCCGCCGTAGGCGCGCCAGTGGCGTCCGTGTAGAAGATAAGTTTGACCATACATAACATCAAAGAGCCGATTTTGTTTCACGTGCAACATTCTTCCGAAAGCGTGGGGAGTGTTTCACGTGAAACGCTTTTGAGAGTATAACAAGAAAATCAATGGTTATCTTTGTTCGGGCGTTGAATTCGCTTTTGATGATTGCCTTGCCCTTGGGCTTGGGTGTTTTCCTGGTAAAGCGCTTACGAGTTGAGTGGAAAACCTTCGGTATTGGGGTAGTTATTTTTGTCGCATCTCAAATCCTTCATATCCCCTTCAATTTCTGGGTATTGTCTCCGGGGGTTGAACGACTAGGTTTGTCCGGCGCTGCGGGTGGAATTCAGCGGTCAGCCCGGGCGTGTTAGCCAAGTTGTTCGATCCCTTGTGGCTGAGCGCAATCTTTGTAGTTGGCCCCTTGTTGGCCCTGGCCGGAGTCAGTCTGGCGGTGATGATCTCCTCACGGGTGACAGATCCCCGCGTGGCTGAACAAATCTCAGCCATCTTCGTGCTGCCGCTGATCGGGTTGTTTGTCGGGCAATCTACGGGTTTGATATTCGTCAATGAGCGCATCATCCTGTGGATGGCAGTGGGATTGCTGATCCTGGATGCAGGATTATTTGCCTTTGCAACCCAACTATTCCAGCGAGAATCGATCTTGACGCGTTGGAAGTAAAAAAATAGGAGAGACTTCCGAAGTCTAGCGAGTGTTTCCGTGCCTTTGACAGGCTTTCGGAGACTTCGGAAGTCTTGGCCCCGAAATATTGAGATGACACACAGATTTCGGGAATCGCATAAAATCGGCCTCGAAAAACTCCATTTGCGGTTAGAATAATAAAGCATCGACCTTTCGTTGGCAGCGATCTAGCTGTTTTCAGGGTTTTGATAATGAAACGAATTATCCCATTTTTGTTGGTTCTATTCTTGTTTGTGTTATCGTTTTCAGTCGCGGCACAGGATGAAACTGAACCACTGGTCGTCAGCCTGACCAAAGATTTCGGCTATGGCGCAGGTGGGGTAATCCAGGGCAGCTTCTCCCTGAAAGTGCGCTCTCCTGGTGATCTGGTACGCGTGGATTTTCTTATCGATGGCGAAATTGTGCATGCGGCGACAGAGCCGCCTTTCCAGTACAAATTCAATACAGCCAATTTCTCTGTCGGTGAACACACATTCTCAGCAATCGGTTATCGCGCCGATGGTACTCAGCTCTCTTCTAGCGAGTTCTCGCGGGAATTCATCGATGCTGAGCAGGCCTGGGAAAATGTCGGCAAGATCATTTTGCCATTGTGTGTGATTGTTGGCGGCGTATCCTTGCTTGGTGCCCTGGGTTCTGCTTTTATAGGCAGAAAGAAAGGATTCACATTGGGAGAATATGGCCTTGCGGGTGGCGTTGTCTGTCCGCGTTGCCAGTTGCCCTATTCAAGGAGTTTCCTGGCCCCGAATTTGTTAGTTGGTAAGTTGCAGCGCTGCCCGCATTGTGGCAAATGGGCGATCCTGCCGCGCGCCTCTCAGGGTGTTCTGGAAGCTGCCGAGGCTCGTTACGCTACTGAAGGGGTTGGGGATGTGGATCCATCAGATGATGACAATAAATATAGTGAGATGTTAGATGAGTCTCGGTATGAGCAGTGAATGTGGAGTTGTGGGCATGAGCAAAGATGCTGGCGATACCCGAATCGTTGAGAAATTGAATCGGCTTGTAGACATCAGTCTGACGCTCAATTCCACCCTCGAATTAGATATCGTATTAGAGAATATTCTTAACGCGGGTATTGAATGTCTCAAATGTGAAGCCACTTCAATTTTGCTCTACAATGAAGAAGATGAACAGCTCTATTTTGCTGCTGCCAGCGGGGCGGAATCTGATGAACTTGAAACCATCCCTGTTCCCTTGAAGGGGAGCATTGCTGGAACGATCTTCACCGAAAATCATCCACTTATTGTGAACAATGTGCCGACCGATCCCCGCCATTACCAAATCGTTGAGGATCGCACAGGATTTCACGTTCGCAGTTTATTGGGCGTACCCATGAGCATTGGCGATCGTGCGGTGGGGGTTATCGAAGCCCTCAATAAGCACGATGGCGATTTCTCAGATGATGATACTCAGACACTTTCCATCGTGGCTTCACAAGCCGCGGTAGCGATCAACAATGCTCGCATCGTTGACGAGTTGCAGAAAGCCAATGAAGAACTGCGCCAGGCCGACAGACTCAAAGCTGATTTTATGGCGGTTGCCTCCCATGAACTGCGCACGCCACTGGGGATCATTCTAGGCTATGCCACTTTCCTCAAGGAGGAAGCTGAGGGAGAGCTTTCGGAGCTTGCGAAAACAGTTCACGGTGCAGCCATGCGATTGCGAGCTTTACTCGAAGACATGACCAACATGAACTTGTTGTACACCGGGGCAACTGAGCTTCGTCTTCAACCTTTGCGTATCCAGTCAATCGTTAGCGTCGCGTTTGATGAAATATCTCAGATGGCTGAGGCCCGAGACTATCAATTAGATTTAATCCAGCCAGCTCAAGATATCTGGGTTCATGCGGATGATCGCCTGCAAGGTGTTTTCGCAAATCTGCTGAATAATGCCGTTCGATTTACCGTGCCCGATGGTGAGATCATTGTGCGGGTTTCGGCTAGCGAGGATGATGTTTTTGTCGAAGTCAAGGATAGAGGGATCGGTATTCCCCCTGGTGAGCTGGAACGCATCTTTGAGCACTTCTATCAGGTAGAGCATCACATGACGCGTCGTTATGAAGGTTTGGGTTTAGGGTTGGCGATTGCCCGGGGTATGGTGGAACTTCATCAGGGCCGGATTTGGGCAGAATCTGACGGCCCGGGAAAAGGATCAACTTTCAAGGTGCAACTTCCTAGATATTACCCCTAAATGTCTAACCTTAAATTCAAGGCGGCTGCCCCTCTTTTGGGGAAGCCGCCTTACGTAGGGCAGGCAAGTTTATTTCTGGCGCCGGGCGAAGTAAGCTTTTTACTTTTTGTCAGGCCCCATGTTCAAAAGCCCAATTTTCTATTCTCTCTTCTACTTGTTCCAAATAAATATCTAGCGCTTTGATTCGCTCTGGGAAATCCACGCCGAGCAACCCTAGTTGTTCAAAGGCCGTCTGCCATCTTAGGAAAGCAGGATCCCCCTCCGGCAGGCAGCCAGCTACCTGAGTCCATGTGTGCAGTAGAGGCCACAGCACATCTTTAGGTTTCTCACCAGCCAATAGGGCTTTGAACGCCATCAAATAATAATCTCGTCGATATTGATGAATTTGGGCAGGCCTCTGGGTAATTGATGTGGCGTTGTAGGTTGTATTCCAAACGGATACCCAATCATGAAGGGTTTCGACCTCAACACGCGGGGCGCCCAACAAGCCCATCAGCCCGGCGTACATCCCAGGTTGATCCAGCGACTGTACGCGCTTTGCGAAGGCAGTCAGAAACCGCCGATCAGTCAGCGGTTCGCCTGCCAGGAGGGATAGCGCATTGGCGGTATCTTCGATTATTTTCAAGTATTCTGTAACAGTTTGTTGATTGCTGATAGTGGGTGAATTTTGCAGTTCCATCCAAGATCGACGGGCGTTATCTGCTAAGGAGCGAACCCGGATAATGGTGTGATCTTCGCGATGAAACATCCCCCGTACTGTAGCGATGGTGAAATCGAGGAAGTGTTGAGGGTCATATAGAACTTGTGCGTTATATAGGCTCGGTCCCATCCGGGGATGAACGCGCAATTCCCGCCCTTTGAGATATTTTATTTGGGAATGATGTTCGATATCCAGATGCACTTCATCGGTCAGCCTGAGGATTTTGCGGCTTGTTCTTGGCGTATCGGTGTGGATGAAGACAAGGTCGATATCGGTCGTATTGCCCATCAGAGGATCATCCCCCATGACCAACGAGCCTCGCAGATATGCTGCCATGATGTCGAAATTGGCGCGGGTAATTTTTTCGACGGTGGTGTCAGCAAATTGTTTGAGGATTCCAGAGGTAATCTGCATGTGTTTTCCTCCTTACCCCGGGGCAGACCTAAATCAGATGATCAGCCATCACCTTTGAGGTCGAGGGGGAGCTCTGTTTGGAAGGGATGCATCTCCAGGTTTTGGCGAATCCGATTCTCGACTAAATGTAAGTGCTCAGGATTGGCAACATAATTGAGGTTGTCTGTATCGATAGGGAGAATTTTTGGGCCGTTGTATCCATCCCCGAAGAATCCTTCATAAGCCTGGTTTAGCTCATCGATATAACCGGAATCCATATCCCTCTCGTAGGGTCTGTCCCGATGAGCGATGCGCTGCATGAGCATATCCGTGCTGGCTCGCAAATAGACAACCAGGTCGGGGAGGGGTATTTTTTCAGCCAGCGCGTTGTGCACCTGATGATAGGTATCGAGTTCATCATTCTCAAGGTTGATACCGGCAAAAAGAGCATCTTTCTTGAAGGTGTAATCCGCAATCACGTTTTTTCCTGGAACCAAAAATTTTGAGACAGCCCGCTGCTGGTGGTAGCGACTGAGCAAGAAGAAAATTTGGGTTTGAAACGCGTAACGTTTACGGTCTGAATAGAAGTCCGCCAAAAATGGGTTTTCTTCGAAAACTTCCAGAAGCAATTCAGCTTCAAAAGCAGGTTGTATTAGACGAGCCAATGTGGTTTTGCCGACGCCGATGACGCCTTCGACTGCGATATACATATTCCCTCGGTTTCGCTATGTGTGGTTGAGTCCTATAAAAAACCGCGAGAGAAGAACAATCTCTTTGTTGATTTCTTTCAGTAAACTCATGGCCTAGCTACCTGACACTTTGAGAAAGATGCTTCAAAAATTATCACGAATGGGTACGAATTTGCCGAATTTCACGAATAAAGCTGTGTTTTTGCCGTTTCCCAAAGAACATTCGTGCCATTTGTGCCATTCGTTTTTATTCGTGATGAAAACTGTCAGGTGGCTAGACTCATAGTTAAAGGACTGTTCAAACTTCATCAAGGATACCAGTCTTTGGGTGAGTGTGCAACAAAGTTCTTGACAAGAATGAAACTATCGTTACAATTATAAGTAAGATTAGTTGCAAAATATAAGGAGAGAATTATGCCAGGTCTCAACCGTGTACAACTGATTGGGTATTTGGGGAAAGATCCCGAAACCCGCTACATTCCGTCTGGGAAGCAAGTTTGCGCTTTCAGTGTCGCCGTCAGCCGCCGGTGGAAGCGCGCCGACGGTGAAGCCAAAGAGGCGACTGACTGGTTCAATATAGAAGCATGGGGGCGTCTTGGAGAGATTTGCCAACAGTACCTCAATAAAGGGAGCCTCGTTTTTCTTGAAGGTCGTTTGCAAATGGATCGCTTCGAAAGCGATGGCGAGACACGTTATTTCACCAAAGTCGTTGCCTCGCAGATGCAGATGCTCGACCGCAAGCCTGGGGAACCCGATCAGCCGCCCGAAGAAGTAGAAGAATAACCCAGCCTCAATTCAATATCGTGCAGACTCATGTGGACGACTTTCCTGAAAAAAGGCCGCTCTGAGCCCCATCCTCGGGACGATTTCGGCACGGAGATGGGTTTCGCTCGCTTCGCTTTGTATGCCGTTGGCATGACGCACCTTCGGTGTGTGCGCTTTCGTCGAGAGCTTTTTTCAGTGGACTCACTACGGATACTATCCCCAAGCCTCAAGTGCAAGCAGCCATGCTTTGGTTTCTAATCCACCGTGTCCACTGTAACCGTGCAACTTTCCATCAGAGCTGATCACCCGGTGACAGGGGATCACAATCGGGATGGGGTTCGTGGCTTCGGCGCGGCCCACGGCGCGTGCGGCTTTGGGGTTGCCAACCTGCGCAGCGATCTCCCCATAAGTGCACGTTTCCCCGCGCGGCACCTCACAGGTGGCTTTCAAGGCTTTCTCCTGGAAGGGCGTCATCACCGACCAGTCAATGGGCAGGTCAAAGCTCTCACGCTCCCCCGCCAGAAATTCCTGGATTTGACGCGTGTACACTTCGGTGCGCTGCTCATCGAGTATGACCGCAGCGCGATGGCGTGCTGTTAATTCTTCGACGAAAGCGTTTTTGTCATCGTGGGTGTATACCGCCGCTAACCCGCGCTCGTTGACGGCCACCCAAATCGGGCCGAGGGGCGTCGGTTCAGCCACGCCAATGTACACTAAGGCTTTTGTTTTTTTATTCATCATTCATCAATCTTCATTTAGTAGTTCGTCACCATATCGATCATGCCGCGCTCGCGGGCGCGATGTTCGCACCAGAAAAAGATCACTGCTGCGAATATCGCGAAAACCACGGTCAAGCCCAGCAAGATGCCCATCAATTCTGTGTTGCTGAATCTAGATAGAGTAGGAAATGCTTGGGCCACGGAGCCAACCAGGGAACGCCGTAACAACTCCAACCAGTAAGTGATGGGCATAAAGTACCCCACCGGGCGGAGGTATTTTGGCAGCACGTCAAGGGGGAAGATAGCGCCGCTGAAAAGGTACAATGCCCCGGCAGTGATGTCACCGATGAACCAGACATGCTGCGCTATGAGCAGCGTAACCCCAGCCAGCATCAACCCCATCATCGCCAGCATGATCACCCCAATGAACAAAGAGACGAAGAATAATCCCCAGTTCACAGCAGCCAGATCGATCTGTACATGCAGGAAGGCCACGCCAAATAAAATCGTAATCAGCACTGAGAGCGATGAAACGGTGAAGCGCGCCACGCCCCGGCCGAGAAGATATGTCGGCATGTGGATGGGCGCAACATACATATATTTGAGGGTTTTATAATGTTCTCTATCGTCGATGATTGCCCAGGAGATGCCGGTCATCACCCCCCCAACATACATGTAGAAAGCATTGCCCAGGTAGATGTAGGGGAAAATAGGGCTTTTGAAAGCCCCGTTTATGATGATGCTGTACATGACGACCAAGATGGCCGCGCCGGACAATGGCTTGACGATGGAGTAAATGGCGAAGAGAAAAGGGTCTGTCCAGTTGGATTCGATCTGCCAACCCAACCAGGCGGCAACGCGGAAGGTACGCGTGAAGGTGGCGCGGTTGGGTATTAGGGATTGGATATTGAGTGAAGTTCGTTTTGTAGTGTTCATGCTGCGTGCCGTTGACAACCACAAAGCAACACGAAGATTCACAAAGAAGAATAAAAAGGCATTAGTTTCCTTCGTGTTACTTGGTGTTCTTCGTGGTTAAAAATACTTGTAAGGTATTACCTCCTGCTCTCTGTCAGCCGACCTTCGCGGATGGCCAGTTTTTCCATGTGGGCCAGGAGCAGCTTGGCCGATGTGAGGAAGATCACGCACAGGCCCGAGAGAATGCCGAGTTCCAAGGGAACGCTGAGAAAGCCCAAAGCCGCGCCCGATGGAAAGACTAACTGGCGCATGGCGTCTAGCCCCAGCGTAAGGGGGATGATCGAGGCGGAGGCCGCTACCCAGAAGTTGAAGCTCTTGATGGGGAAGTAAAACCCAGAGAATAAATACACTGGCTCCTGGGCCAGGTTGGATAGGTGCCAGGCCTCCCGGCTCAGCAGCAGGAACAAAGACGCGAATAACATGCCCATGCCATAGAGCGCCACCATCGCCAGCATGAAGACCAGGAAAAGCTGACCAAAGCTGGTTACCTCGTATGGAATCTTGAATAGCCAACCTCCCAGGATCGTGATGGCCAAGGCTCTCAGGGTAGTCGCTACCAGGCCGCCTAAAGCCATCCCCAGCAAGATAGCCATCATGGAATTGGGCGCCATGATATACAAGGACAGGTTGCCCATCTCTTTCTCCCAATAGAGTTGGCTGGACATGCTCCAGAGCACATTCATCCAGAAGGCAGTCATCGCCCCGCCCATGACCACAAAGCCCACATATTCATCCGGGGCGTCAATAGCCCGATAGACGAATACATAAGCCGAGACGGCCAGCATGGGCAGCAAGATGTCGAAGAACATCCATGACTTCTCGCGCTGCTGCCCAATGATACGCGGGTAGGCACGCGCAATAACAGTTTGCAAGAAGAACCGCAGGCCGGTATTCTTCTCTACTGACCACTTTTCACTGGTTGCTGATGACTGCTCACTGTTCACCGGCTTCCACCTCCTCCATGCTGCGGCCAACCAGATCGACGAAGACATCCTCCAGGGTGGGCTCGCGCTTCTGCAAATTGAGGATATGGACATCGTTGGATGTCATCATGTTGACCACGCCCCCCAAAGCGTCGTCCTTCTCCAGGATCAGGTCCAGCTCGGCAGAACCATCTTTGGGGGCATGAATCGCCTTCCTAACTCCGGGCAACCCCTCGAAGTTGTCCGCGCTCAGCCCGTTGAGGGGACTGACCTCCATCTTGAAGATGACATCCTGCTGAAGGCGGCGCTTCAAATTGGCGGGCGTATCACAAGCCAAAACGCGCCCCTCGTTGATGATTGCCACGCGGTCGCATAATTCATCCGCTTCGACCATGTAGTGCGTGGTCAGCAGCAGGGTGCGACCCTCACCCCGTCCCTCTCCTCGCGAAGCATCCCCGGAGGGGACATCAGGGAGAGGGTGATTCTCATCGATCCACTGGCGGATAAAGCTGCGCACATCACGCGAGGCGCCCACATCAAGACCCAGGGTCGGCTCATCGAGGAAGAGCACAGCGGGGTCGGTCATGAAGCCGCGTACGATATTCATCTTCTGGCGCAGGCCGGTGGAGAGATCCGATGACTTGGTATTCAAGCGATCCTCAAGGCCAACAACCTTGAGTAACTCCTTGATGCGGCGATTGGCCTCCTTGGAGGGGATGCCATAGAACTGGCTGAACATCCACAGGTTCTCCCTCACGGTGAGCAAGCCATATCCAGAAGACTCACCCCCCGAAACCATGTTGATTCTAGAGCGCACCTTTTGGGGGTCCTTGATGACATCAAAACCGGTTATACAGGCCTGGCCCGAGGTGGGCGCCAGGAGGGTTGTGAGTATCTTGATGAGTGTGGTTTTGCCTGCCCCATTGGGACCCAGCAGCCCGAATAATTCTCCTTGACCGATTTCCAGGTTGACGTCCCGAAGGGCTTCCAATTCCTTGGGGTCGGTCTTCTTCCCGCCGCGAATCTTGTAAATTCGGCCTAAATTTTGTGTGTGAATGGCTAAGTTCATGAGAATATGATTAAAACTATCAGATTTGATGGGTTATCGTAGGTTAAGCGTAGGGTAAGCGTCAAGCAAGACTGTAAGACTTTTAGTATATTTATGTTCGAAGGGCGATTTCTCTTCTCCTCCTTAGAGAGAGCCGGGTATGGCGAACCCGGCTCTCGGTGATTCTAGCACTAGTCACACCATCATTCGCCAGATTGCTCTTCTAACAATTCCTGAAGTTGAACACGATGCAGAATGGGGTGCATAACTGCATGTTCTAGCATAGCGTCAATGCAATAACGAACACCCCAATTGGATACATATTCCTGTTTGTAAAAGCGTTCTTCCTCAACGTCGGCAAGCGGTGTTCGCCATCGTTCGATCAAATGCGTAATGTAGCCATCGGCCTGGACTGCGATGACATCCAACGGCGGTACCGGTTCGATCTCCGGGTTTGGCAGTTCCAGCTTTTCGCAGATCCAAATCAAATAACCGCGGTCGGCCTTCAGTACGTGCGCTAACAATTTTTCTAATGAAACATAACCAGGGTCGTCGGTCTCCGGCAGCATAATGCCGTCTTCTTCTGCTTGCTTCCAAGCGTCAAAGCATTCCCGCAAATACAATCCGCGTAGATGAACCATTGTGCGCGCGCTGCCGTAGGGGTATTCGGGAAGTGTGTTTGTTTGTATAGTTGTCATGATTCCTTTATCACAAATCTCTCGACCATTGCTTGAAGCCACTTCACAACGGGCTCAAGTTGCCGGTAATGTTCGAAACAGTAATCCACCAATGCAGCTGAGTGTAACGCTTCAGGGTGTTCTAATTCTTTTCCAGCGGTAAGACCGCTGTAAAGCAGCAACTCCGCATTTTCGTGATCGGGATCATAACCGCGCGGCACGCGTTTATAAGTTTTCTGCCCAAAGCCATATCCTTTGCCTGCAACTTTGGCAACCGCTTGAGCCAAGGCTGGGCCAAGCTGGGGGTCGACGACTGCGTCCCTGTAAGCCTTGAGTATTGGTTTAGCAAAGGAGTACATCCCCACCCCCAGCATCAAGTTGTCAGTATCGAGGTGGAAATAGTAGCCTGGGTTCTCGAATTTGGCGCCCTCGCCAGTCCAGAACCACAGCCCGAGGTTAGTTTTATAGGGTGTTTTATCTTTGGAGAATCGTACATCCCGATAGATGCGAAATATGGATTTATTCACGCGCGGATCAGCATTGATGCCTGGGGATAATTCTTGTAAGCGTTCGCCCATGGCAACGACAAATTCTCGCGCTGGGGTCATGACATAGTTTTCAAAATCAGGTTTGTGCTCAGTGAACCAGGTTTTATAGTTATTTGCGGCGAGTTCAACGAAGAACAAGATAGCATCTTCAGGGAATCCGTTGAATGGAGAAGAGGTCATGGCGCTGTTCCTTGGGGAAATTTTCTGGGGATTATTATAGTCGAACTTATGTTCTATAGCAAGCCGCCCGACGGCGCTGGCCGTAGGCCCGCCTTCGGCGTGCGTCCCCTACGGGGAAACCATCGGGCTGATAGCCTAAGACCCCTCCGGGGTCTGTAAAGCGGCTGTTTTAGCCCGTAGGGCTTGAGCTGTGAGCCCCGATGTTTACATCCGGGCGGTCTTAAAGAATCATATTCTTTAAGACCGCGGAGGGAATTCTTCGAACCTCCGTGCTATAATCTCGATTAGTCGCGTAGTTGGGTAGTCTAGTACCTTGATTTTGCGCAAATTCAGTGCATTTCTATTCGTTAGTGCAAACACAGGCCATTTCTATTCAGATTTAGCGGTCTGAACAGTACCTTTCCAAACAAAGCGCCAGATCTTTCGCGAAATGCTTTAGACTTAGCAACTCTACTCGGATCACCCTGTCATCGTCAAAAACGATCCTACCGGGCATCGCCAGCAAATCACGCACAATGCGTTTTGG
>JADHXE010000298.1 GCA_016783125.1 Anaerolineales bacterium | reverse complement strand
CACCCAGAGTGAGGGGGGCACCCTGAGCAGGACAGCTATATTATTGCAGATATTCTGATGAATTTCAAGGGGGAATTTTCCATATCTGCCCATAGTCGATGAACTCCATGTATTTTATAACAGTACTCTATTCCTATACATCTAGAAAAATCAAGTGCTATAATAGAACGCATGTTCTATTATTAGGTGTTTTCTCGTTCCCAAGGCGTTTCCATGACGACCGGTTTTGGCTACATCATCGACAGCCTGTTTCCCTCTCGAAGACGGACTCCCCACATATTGGAGCTGCCCGCCGATGAGGATGTTTTATCCATGCTGGATGAATTGGCCCATGACCAGGAATTCAGTGCCGAGGAATTAGCGGCGCTGTTGTTAAAGAAAGCGGTCATCGAGCATTATCAAACCAAGAGCGAAAATATGCAGCACTGGGAAGCGCTTTCCCAACGGCAGAGGGAAGTCGCTGCGCTGGCCTGTTTAGGCTACGCCAATGGGGAAATCGCCCAGAAGCTGGACATCTCTTTGGGCACAGTCAAAACCCATATCCGCGAAATCCTGCGCAAATTCAACGTGCGCGGCCGCCATCAGCTGCGCTATATCTTGAGAGGGTGGGATTTCAGCGCTTTCGATACCCCGCCTAAAGAATAACTCCCCCATATATACGGCCATCAAACTTACCACCCCCCAGGCGTGCATCGTCCGGCGGATTAATCCGCGAATCATCCCTTAAATCATCCGGCGAGGGATAGACAGAACATATGTTTTATGTATGATGGGGGCATGAATGGACGAAGCAAACTCCAACACGGACAAATATATCTCATACCCAAGGAGAGGGCCTTCGATCTGACCATCGAGTTGGCGCTCACCACCGGCGTCCGGCTGCTGGTCTGCGGCAATCGCCTGCCCTTCTACGATATCGCCTACGCACTGGCCCGGCGCGTCGGGCAGCGCTATGAGATGATTCTAAAGAAGGGGATCACCTTCTCCCGCGCCGAAACCTGCACCCAGTTGATTGACCGCCTCTCTGAGATGGACGCACACGCGACCCCCTTGTTGGTCAGTGATCTCCTGGCCCGGTTCTACGACGAGCAAGAGCGCCAGGTCGATGAGCTGTTTTTCACCTGCCAGGTCGAGCTTCAGCGCCTGAGCCAGGACTGCCTGGTATTCGTCAGCGCGGACCCGCGCCCACCCCTGGAACGACTGGGACACGTCTTAGACAGGATCACGCGCCAGCTGGAATATTCACCTTCTCCCAATCTCCATCAAAAAGGAAAACACTATGGGTCACACACTGCCCCCCTTCTCCCATCAATTCAAGACCGAGAGAGCCATGTTCAACGAATTGAAACGCGCTTTGCTGCTGCGCGATGACAAAGCCCTCTTTGACGACCTCTGGAACAAGGCCGAGTTCCATGTCCCCGCGGCTGAGAAAGCCAAACACCCCCTGCCGATCACCAGCATCCTGCTGACCATGAACCTGGAGCAAGAGAAATCGCTCTATCAATTGGAGCAGAAGGTTTTGGTGGGCAACCAGCGCCTTCAGCAGCTCGATGAGAAGCTCAGGGCGAGCGAAGCGGAGAAGATGCTACTGAAGGGTGAAATTGAAACCTTGCGTTGGGAAATGGATCAACTCCAAACTGGCTTGCGCGAAGAACTGCTTGAAATCCTGTACCCCAGCTATGTGCCGTGATGCTCGTAGTGCAGAGCAAATCGGTTGGCTCTTCTCGGTGTATGCCGACAAGGTGGATGGCGCAGTGATCTGGCTGATCGCCGAAGATGGCACGCGCCACCGCTTGTGCCAACCCTACTCGACCACCTTCTACCTGACCGCGCGGGATTTCAGTCGCTTGCACAGCGTCTATGCCTATCTGGCGACGAAGGTGAATCCACCCAAAATGGTCTACACCTTCAAACGCGATCTATTCAAAGGTCTACGCATGGTGCTCCAAATTCAGGCCCCAGACCCTATCACCCAGGGGCATTTGTTCTACGATCTGCAGAAGCGCTTCCGAGACATCCAATTCTACAACGCCAAGATGCCCTTCTCGGTGCGTTTCGGGGGTGAGACCGGCGCCTTCCCCATGGCCAAGTGCCGTCTGGTACTAGACTCTGATGGCCTGGTCGAAAGCATCGATGTACTCGACAGCCCATGGGGCCTGAGCTATGACCTGCCCGCGCTGCGCCTGCTGCGCATCGAGCCGGATACAGATCCTACCTACGCCCCACCCACTCGTTTAACCCTACAAGGTGGCGACTCGTCCTGGGAACTCGAAACCAAAGATGAACGCGAATTATTACTGGCCTTCATCGACATTCTGGGAAAATACGACCCCGATGTGGTCCTGGCCACCCACGGGGATAGCTGGCTATTCCCCCTATTAGCGCGTATCGCCGAGAAGCACCAGATCGACTTCAATCCCAATCGGGATCGGAACAAGAAGGCACTCATCAAGGATGAACTCACATATCACAGCTACGGCCAGGTACACTACCGCGCCGCGCAAACCCTGCTCTTCGGGCGCTGGCACGTCGATCCAGGCAACGCTGCCATGACCAGCGGTTTCAGCCTGCATGCCGCCATCGAGATGGCACGAGTCAGCGGTGTGGATGTGCAAATCGCCGCCCGCAACAGCCCTGGCGCGGGTTTCACCGCCATGCAAGTCCGTCAGGCGCTGCGCTGGGATGCGCTGGTTCCGATCAAGAAACGCCAGACCGAACCCTTCCGTCCGTTGATGGCACTCAACGACTCTGACGGCGGCGGGCTGGTCTACCATCCCATCGTCGGTTTGCATAAAGATGTGGCCGAGTTGGATTTCTTCTCGATGTATCCATCGATCATGGCCACCTGGAATATCAGTGGGGAAACTGCCGGGGAGAAAGGCATTTCTGTGCGTAACACGCCCCGCAGCGGCATGCCCATAAACCAGGATGTGCCAGGCCTGGTTGCCACCATCCTGAAGCCCCTGCTGGAAAAACGCCGGTTGGCCAAGGCTATGCTGCGGGCAATGAAGAGCGACGACTCGCATCGGGAGCTATTGCAAGGCTCTGTTGACGGCCTGAAATGGTTGGGCTATGTCTCCTTTGGATATCAGGGCCATGCTCACAATTTATTCGGGCGCATCCTGGCCCATGAGGCTATTTGCGCCATTGGGCGTGAGATGCTGGTGCGCGCGATTGAAGCGTCACAGGATTTCGGGTTTGACGTGCTTGCAGGTAATACCGATTCGGTCTTCATTCACAAAGATGGGGTTTCGCAGCCCGAAGATTTTCAAGACTTGATCAACGAGATCAACCAGCGCACCGGGTTGACCATTGAACTGGAAGGCATCTTCCAGTGGCTGGCCTTTCTGCCTTCCAAAATGAACCCGCGTATCGGCGCATCCAACCGATACTTCGGCAAATTCTACGACGGCGGTCTCAAAGTGCGCGGCATGGCCCAGCGCAGAGCTGACACGCCCCAATGGATCACGGATGCCGAGCGTGCAATCATGGCCGAACTGGCAGGCGAAACAAAAACAGAGCATCTTGAAGAGCACATCCCCGCCGCGCTGGCGATCATCTACCAGGCCGCGGCTGATCTCTATGCTGAGCAGGTGCTCTTGGAAGATCTCGTCACCCGCAAGAGGCTCTCCCGCGAGCCGGATGAGTATAAGGGCAAATCGGATCCGGCCAAAGCAGCGCGCCAGCTTCGCACCGCCGGGATTGACGTACGGGTTGGTCAGCGCATCCCCATGATCTATGTCAAAGGGGAGAAACCGGGCGTCTATGCCTGGGGCCTGCCCGAGTCGCCCAAGTGGAGCCAGATCGACAAAGCCCGCTATCGAGAATTGCTGATCCGCTCCGTCTATCAAGTGCTGCAACCTTTAGGTATGACCGAGCGCGATCTTACCAGCCTGGTGATCGGCGGTGGGCGTCAACTTGAACTTTGGCCTGAAGTGGGTGAATGGGAAATTGATGAAGACGATACTTCCCTGGCGGATGATCTGTTTGGTCCCTATTTATTTATCAGGTAATACAAGGAGAGGCATGTGAACATCGCAGATCAAAACAACGAAGGTGAAATTTCCGCGGCTACTCGCGAACGTATCGATGAGTTCAGCCGCGAGCTGGCCTTAGCGCTCAAGCGCATTTTCAGTGAAACACAAGATGAAAAGGATATCAATTTACCAGATGCAATCAAGGCAAATCCCCTATCCAAAGACAAGGAGAACTCCACAAAATGACCAAAAGAATATCTAATTCCCCATGGCAGCCGCGCACGCCCGATGACGTGCGCTCTTTTATCCAATCGCTGCAATCTGAAGCCGATGTTAATCCTGACCTGGCAACGGATCGTCCTATCATCGCAGCGGTTTATACCCGCAAATCACGCCTCATGCCCGGACAACAAGATTACTCGATGGAATTTCAGTCGGATGACGCAGAATCTCATGCCCAACGTCAGGGTTGGATCATTCACGACATCTATGCTGATCCTGATAAATCCGGGCGCAACAGCAAACGGGTGGAATTGAAACGCCTGAAGAAGGACATCAAAGCCGGGAACGTCGACGTTGTCGTGATCCACCGCATCGACCGTTTGTACCGCAACCTGACGGGTCTACTCGGCTTCATCCAGCTCTTGATCGAACACGATGTGCGCCTGGTCTCGGTCACCGAGCAAATCGACACGAGCACTCCCTGGGGAATGCTCGTGCTGCAAGTCTTGGGCGCCCTGGCCGAGATGCTGGTGCGCCAGACCAGCCAACGCGTCCGGCGCATGAAAGCTGCACGTGCCCAGAAAGGCTTGCTCAACGGCCGCCTGCCCCTGGGATACTGCAAGGGCAACTGCTCTGAGTGCACCCACCCCAACGGCGAAGGCTACTGTCCCCACTTTGGGAAGGATGATCTTGGGGAGGGCCGAGTGCCCATCAAGCATCCCATCGACCAGAACGTCATCCAGCTGATCCACAATCTGTATCGCCAGGGCTTGAGTTACAAGGAAATCGCCGAGTACATCAACGGCCACACGTTCGACTTACAGGATGGAGAGACAGTCCAATTCCGCACCCAAGGCACTCCCGGTCACAAACCACCCGGCCGATTTAGCCGCGACAGCATCCGGCGCATCGTCACCAACCCCAGCTACCTGGGACTGACGCCTCAGTATGAAAGTCCGCCGCTGGATATGGATGTGTAGTATGGTGAAACCGATCAACAAACGCGTCCCCAAAGCCATTCATGACGGCCAGCATAATGCCATCATTTCCGATGATCTTTTCCTTCAGAACCAGGAGCGCAGAAAAGCGCGCAGATCCAGCCCGGGCAATACCACACGCAAGAGGCGCATCTATCCCTTGAAAGGCGTCGGCAAGTGTTGGGAATGCTGGGTGACACTGGGAGAAGTCGTCGGGTTACGCGGCTCCACGGGGGGGCGCAATAGCTATGCCCTTTACCGCTGCGGCGCCCGACAGGATCGCGCTATGCGGCGTACGCGGAAATCCAAGTCTTCCCCCCAGGCTGCGCTGGAACGAACGGCGTTGCAGGTCAACCAAAACCTCGATATACAAACATGGGCAGATCGCCATCACACCCTGCAAGAAAAAGTGATCATGGCCATCGTCGAGGACCTTTTAGCGCCAATTCACATTCCGGATGCCTGGCATCGGCGCATTTACGCCTATCTCCAGCACCCAGATGGAATACTACATTTCGAGGCCCAAGTGCG
>JADHXE010000297.1 GCA_016783125.1 Anaerolineales bacterium | reverse complement strand
ATTTCGGGTTTCTTGTCTGTAATGTGACATTGCTAAGCTGACAAAGGAGCAAAAATGGCTAAGATGAAATTTGGTGGTGTAGAAGAAGAAGTTATCACCCGGGATGAGTTCACCTTGGAGAAAGCGCGTCAAACCCTGGCGCAGGAGACCGTGGCGGTTTTGGGGTATGGTGTCCAAGGGCCAGCCCAGGCGCTCAATATGAAAGAGAATGGCATTAACGTGATTGTGGGCCAGGCACCGGAAGACAAATTCTATTGGGACAAAGCGCTGAAGGACGGCTGGGAGCCGGGTAAAACTTTGTTTTCCCTTGAAGAAGCTGCGGAGCGCGGTACAGTTATTCAGTATTTGATCTCAGATGCCGGGCAGATGGCTATGTGGCCCAAGATTAAGCCCTATTTGAATGATGGCGATGCATTGTATTTCTCACATGGCTTTTCGATTGTGTACAGTGATCAAACCGGTGTTATTCCTCCCGAGAACATTGATGTGATTTTAGTCGCGCCCAAGGGGTCAGGAACCAGCGTGCGGGCTAATTTCCTCGATGGCAGCGGAATCAACAGCAGCTTCGCGGTGGAACAAGATTACACGGGCCGCGCCCGGGAACGTACCCTGGCACTGGGTATCGCTGTGGGTTCCGGCTACCTGTTCCACACCACCTTCGAGAAAGAAGTCTACAGCGACCTGACCGGTGAGCGCGGCGTGCTGATGGGCGCGCTGGCTGGTGTTATGGAGGCCCAATACAACGTACTCCGTCAGCATGGGCACTCTCCCAGTGAAGCTTTTAACGAAACCGTGGAGGAACTCACCCAAAGTCTCATCCGCCTGGTTGGGCAAAACGGCATGGATTGGATGTATGCCAATTGCAGCACCACTGCACAGCGAGGCGCTCTGGATTGGCGTCACCCCTTCCGTGAAGCTGTCGAGCCAGTGTTCGACAAGCTCTACAAGAGTGTTGTAACTGGCGAAGAAACGCGCATTGTTCTCGAATCTAACAGCGCTACCGATTATCGAGAGAAGCTGGGTGTTGAACTAAAAGAGATGCGCGAATCCGAGATGTGGCAGGCTGGTGCCGCGGTCAGGTCATTGCGGCCAGAGAATTGGAAGAAGTAGCGTGATTCGTGGAGCGGTTAGAGCGTGAAGCGTGGAGCGAGAGAAACGCTCTACTCTCCACGCTCCCCGCTGCACGGGAATTCGGAATACTTATGAGCGCAAAAACCATCAATCCAAATTATGTACGCATATTCGACACCACCCTGCGAGATGGTGAGCAATCGCCCGGCGCCACGCTGACCTCTGCGGAAAAATTAGAGATCGCTCACGGGCTGGCACGATTGGGTGTGGATGTGATCGAAGCCGGGTTCCCGGCAGCCTCACCTGATGATTTGAAAGCCGTGCGCAGGATTGCTGTTGAGGTGGGTAATCCCGCTGAGGGTGAGTCTGCGCTATCGCGTTCGCGTCAGCCGCCGATCATCTGCGGGTTGGCGCGCGCTATCAAATCGGATATCGACGCCGCCTGGGAGGCGGTTCAACATGCCGAGCGGCCGCGCATCCATACATTCTTGGCCACCTCGCCCATTCATATGCGCTATAAGCTCAAAATGGAACCTGAAGAAGTTGTCGAGCGCGCCCGAGAGATGGTCGCATATGCTAGGTCGTATTGTGATGATGTCCAGTTTTCGCCGGAAGATGCTGGCCGCAGCGATCCAGAATTCCTGTACCTGGTTCTAGGGGAAGCCATCAAAGCCGGAGCGACGACGCTCAATATCCCTGATACGGTAGGCTACACCACGCCGGACGAATTTGGCAAGTTGATCGAATGCATTATCGCTAATACACCTGGGATCGAGAACACCATCGTCGCGGTGCACTGTCACGATGACCTGGGCCTGGCGACGGCCAACGCTTTAGCTGGCATCCAAGCTGGGGCTCGACAGGCTGAAGTGACCATCAATGGCATTGGCGAGCGCGCGGGCAATACTTCTCTCGAAGAAGTCGCCATGACCTTGCATACCCGGCGAGCGGTCTTTGGTTTGGAGACCGGCATCGATACAACGCAGATTTCCCGCGTCAGCCGCATGGTCTCGAACTATACCGGCATCGCCGTGCAACCCAATAAAGCCATTGTCGGAGCCAACGCTTTTGCCCATGAGGCCGGCATTCACCAGGATGGGCAGCTAAAGAACCAGTCCACATACGAAATAATGCGCCCTGAGACCGTTGGGTTGAGTCACTCCCGATTGGTAATGGGCAAACACTCTGGCCGTCATGCCCTCAAAGTCCGCTTGGCCGAATTGGGCTATGAATTAGACGATGAAGAACTGGCCCAAACATTTTCTCGGTTTAAAGATTTGGCCGATAAGAAGAAGGCCATCACCGATGCTGACTTGGAAGCCCTGGTCTCGGATGAGATCTATCAGCCGCGGGAGATCTTCAGCCTTGACGGTTTGCAAGTAACCTGCGGCACCATCGGTATGCCTACGGCGGCCGTGCGTCTGATCGGCCCGGACAGCGAATTGCACGTTCAGGCAGCGATAGGCACAGGCCCTGTCGATGCTACTTATAAGGCCATTGATGAGATCGTTAAAGCGCCGAATACTTTGTTGGAGTTCTCTATTCGGGCGATCACTGAAGGCATCGATGCCCTGGGTGAAGTGACTGTGCGTATAAAAGCTGAAAATGGTTCTATCCCCAGAAGGACATCTCCTCAGAGTGGACGGGCACATCGACTAACCTTCGGCGGTCACGGTGCTGATACAGATACGATCGTCGCCTGCGCAAGGGCGTATCTATCCGCCATCAATAAGCTCTTGGCCGCCAGCGGTCGTTATGGACGTCCTGAAAAAGTTACCGAGGTTGCTATGGCTGAGCCGGTTTCATAAGCGTTCAACGTTCAAACGTGAAACGTTACAATGTTTGTTGATCATATGCAAACCAACTGACAAATATTTATCACGAATATCAACGAATGACACATGCGCAGCACACCTTCGGTGATGGCACGAATGTCTTGTAATGAAAAATGTAAAAATTTTGTATTAGTCAACAGGATGGTGAACATTCGCTGAAAATTCAAAATCTCGCATTTTGAAAATTTTTCTCCTGTATTTCCGGTATATCGCACTTATCCTGAGCACGTTTTTTTGCGGGAGAGTGTGTGCCATCATCTTGACTAATACAAAAAATATAAAAATTTTATTCGTGGCATTCGAAAAATTCGTGCCCATTCGTGATTAAAAAAGTTCAAAGTATCAGATAGCAAAAATTTACCCCTTTTACTACTAAGGAGAAAAACCATGACCCCAGAAGAGAAGAAAGACTGGAAGCCCGAAAAATTCCCTGAGCCGCGCACGTTCCCCTCGGAGTGGTATATGTCCGGGCTGATGGCCGCCAGTGAAAAAAGTGCTGCCAAGGAAGAAGCCGACGAATGGAAGCCTGAGCCTTTCCCCCAGCCGCGCACATTTCCAAAAGGTTGGCATTTCGACGACAAGAGCTAACTCGCCAAATAACCAACTATGCCAAAAACCATCTTCGATAAAGTCTGGCAGAGCCATGTTGTGGCCCAAGCGCCGGACTCTCCTGTTGTGCTGTATATCGACCTGCACCTGGTGCATGAAGTCACGTCGCCCCAGGCCTTTAGCGGTTTGCGCCAGAGAGACCTCACAGTCCGGCGTCCGGAGCGTACCGTTGCCACCATTGACCACTCGACACCAACAAAGGGATTGAGTCTTTCCCTGGTTGACGATATGGCCGCCCAGCAAATCCGCCAGTTCCAAACCAACTGTCAGGATTTCGGTGTGCCGCTATATGATCTCGATAGCGATGAACGCGGCATCGTCCATGTGGTTGGCCCGGAGCAGGGCTTCACCCAACCTGGGATGACTATCGTCTGCGGTGACAGCCATACTTCAACGCATGGCGCTTTTGGCGCGCTGGCCTTTGGCATCGGCACCAGCGAGGTCGAGCATGTTTTGGCTACCCAGTGTCTGCTGCAATATCGCCCCAAGACCTGTTTGGTCAACTTCGAGGGGGAGCTTCAACCCGGCGTGACTGCCAAGGATATGATCCTGGCCTTGATCGCTGAGATTGGGATTGGCGGCGGCACTGGCTATGTCTTTGAATATGCCGGATCGGCGGTGCGCTCCCTCGATATGGAAGCCCGCATGACCCTGTGCAATATGTCCATTGAGGCGGGCGCCCGCGCTGGGATGATCGCCCCTGATGAGATCGCCTTCGAATATCTCAAAGGCCGCCCACACGCTCCCCAGGGAGAAGATTGGGATGTAGCCCTCGCAAATTGGGAAAGTTTGCCCTCCGATCCTGGCGCTGGCTATGACAAAGAGATCAGCATCGATGTGTCGACTTTAGAACCCATGCTGACCTATGGCACCAACCCGGGCATGGGTGTCCCCGTTGGGATCGCCATTCCTGATCCTGCGCGTGTCTCTGATCTTGGACAACGCGAAGCCCTCGAAGGCGCTCTGCGCTATATGGACCTGACCCCAGGGAAATCTCTGGCAGGCCAAAAGGTCGATGTGATCTTTGTGGGAAGCTGCACCAATGGCCGCATATCTGATTTGCGCCAGGCTGCTTCCGTGCTGATAGGCCGAAAGGTCGCCGATGGTGTACGCCTGCTGGTTGTGCCTGGTTCGGAAAAAGTACGCGCACAGGCTGAAGCTGAAGGAATTGATCAGATTGTTCGCCAGGCGGGAGGGGAATGGCGTTTCGCCGGGTGCAGCATGTGCATTGCCATGAACGGCGACCAACTGCAACCCGGGCAATACGCCGTCAGCACCAGCAACCGCAACTTTGAAGGCCGCCAGGGTAAGGGAGGCAGAACCTTTTTAGCCAGCCCATTGACCGCGGCAGCGTCGGCGATTGCGGGCAGGGTGACGGATCCGAGGAAATATGTATAAAGGTAAACAAGTATACAAAGTAGACAAGGTATGTATACCCTGTTTACCTGATACCTGTCTACTTGTTTACCTGTATACCCAACACTTATGAAACCATTTACTACACTCACATCCAAACTCATTCCTTTACCCCATCGCAACATCGACACCGATCAGATCATCCCGGCGCGCTATCTCAAAGTCACAGACAAGGCCGGGTTGGCCGAGGGGCTTTTCCATGATTGGCGGTATGATGCCCAGGGAACAGCGAATCCCAATTTTGTGTTGAACCAGCCCCAATTCCAGGGCGCGAGCATCCTGTTAGCGGGCGATAATTTCGGCTGCGGATCATCCCGCGAACATGCTCCCTGGGCATTAGTCGGCTGGGGAATCCGGGCGGTGATATCGACTTCTTTCGCGGATATCTTCCGCAACAATGCCCTAAAGAATGGCTTGCTGCCGGTGATTGTTGACGAAGGTACCCTGCAATCGTTATTCGATTTGACGGAAGAATCCCCCCAGGCGGAAGTCACCATCGAATTAAAAACTCGCTCTCTGAGACTGCCGGATGGGTCTATGGTGGAATTCCCTATCGATGCTTTTGCGCACAAATGCTTGCTGGAGGGGGTTGACCAGTTGGGGTATATCCGTTCCTTTGAAGATCAAATTGCCGCTTATGAGTTTGCGCGCGGCATTTCTATTATTGGTTGAAATATCTCCGAAACTCACACCTTGATTTTGCGCAAAAACGACAGGTTTCTATTCGTTAGTGCAAAAACAAAGCCATTCTAATCGCCAAAACGATAGCAAAGGTCCAAAATCCGGTATCATCGGGAAAAAGCTTTAGACTTAGGAGGCTCCCGATG
>JADHXE010000039.1 GCA_016783125.1 Anaerolineales bacterium | reverse complement strand
CGATGACAGGGTGATCCGAGTAGAGTTGCTAAGTCTAAAGCATTTCGCGAAAGATCTGGCGCTTTGTTTGGAAAGGTACTGTTCAGGCCGCTAAATCTGAATAGAAATGGCCTGTGTTTGCACTAACGAATAGAAATGCGCTGAATTTGCGCAAAAATAAGGTATGATTATCAAGCGAAAACGGCTTTCCAACTTTGGAATTCGCCGTGGCAAACGCCGCACGAACATTTTTATTGTCATTCCGAGTAAACTCACCCTGCAGCGAACAGCGGGGCTCAAACCGAAAGAAAACCAGCTTCCTGAGCGGAGGACGGACGGATATTGCTCGCCCTCCGCTCAGCACGCTTGGACATTCGTTTACATTGTTTTCTTAGTAGTGACCCCACGGCGGCGGTAAGCCGTTCCGGGGTAAAAGAAACAGCAGATCTCCGAGGTAAAATCGGGCATCGTTCAGACAGCTAAGACTGGCAGCTCAATGGTGTCAAAGAACCCGTTTAGTAGTGTGGTTCCGATTATCAGTGGTTTCGACATTGGTGGCCAACAGGACCCCGTAAAGCAGCATACTTATTCAACGGATAATCGGGTCTGAACGCAGGTGAATCCAACAAGGAATCGGAGATGAATCGCATGAAAAAGAACAAGCAAAAGAAAAAAGTGGCCAGCCTGGATGCCTTGGAGCAAATCAATCTAAATGCGGCCGGGATTGACATTGGAGCAGAAGAAATCTACGTTGCCATTCCGCAGGGACGCGACGAGAACAGTGTGCGCTGCTTTGCGACCTTCACAGCAGATCTGAGAAATTGTGCGGATTGGTTGGCAGCCTGTGGCATTGAGACGGTCGCCCTGGAATCCACTGGTGTGTACTGGATTCCGCTCTTCGAAATTCTGGAGAGCCGTGGGTTTGAAGTCTATCTAGTCAATGCCCGGCACGTCAAAAATGTGAGTGGTCGCAAGAGCGATGTGTTGGACTGTCAGTGGTTGCAACAATTACACACCTATGGCTTACTCCAGGCTTCTTTCCGTCCGCCGGAAGATATCTGTGCGCTCCGCAGTCTGGTGCGCCACCGGGAGATGTTGGTCAAATATCGCGCCAATCACATTCAGCATATGCAAAAAGCGCTCCAATTGATGAACCTGAAGTTGACGAATGTCCTCAGTGACATCACCGGGAAGACCGGTTTACAGATTATCCGGGCGATTGTGGCTGGAGAGCGCAACCCGGTCGTCTTGGCGCAATTTCGAGATCGACGTTGCAAAAAGAGTGAGGCGGATATTATCAAATCACTGGAAGGCCACTACAAGCGCGAGCACCTGTTTGCGCTGCAACAAGCCGTGGAAATGTACGATTTCTATGGGCAGCAGATTTGTGCTTGCGATGAAGAATTGGAAAAGCTGTACCAGGAATTTGAACCGCCTACCCAATCAGGAACACCGCCGCCTGCACCCCAAAAGACTAAACGTCGTAAAAACCAACCGCACTTCGATTTATCCCAGGCCTTGTATCGCCTAACTGGTGTTGACCTGACCCAGGTTGATGGCCTAAATGCCCTGACGGTGCAAAACATCCTGAGTGAAATTGGCACTGACATGAGTAAGTGGCCAACCGTCAAGCATTTCGCTTCCTGGTTGCGGCTGGCTCCTAACAACAAGGTCACAGGCGGCAAAGTCAAGCAACGCGGCACCCTACCCACGCAGAACCGGGCCAATACTGCCCTCAGGCTCGGGGCTCAAAGTCTGGCCCGTAGCGATAGCGCCCTGGGAGCCTTTTACCGTCGGATACGGGCTAAACATGGGGCTCCGGTGGCCATCACTGCCACAGCTCACAAGCTTGCTCGCATTATCTATTTCATGCTGAAACGAAAGGAACCTTATCGAGACCCAGGGGCAGCTTCTTATGACCAACAATACAAGCAGCGAGTCATCCGGAACTTACAACGCCGGGCTGCCAAACTCGGCATGCGCCTGGAACCTATTCCTGCCGGGTAAACATTTTTTTGTTAAGTTTCTAAGCAGCAGCGGAGCGAGGAATCCCTGGGTAGATCGTGAGCCAACGCCTACGCAGGCAATAAGTTGAGTCGCGTATCAGGGATTCCTCGTCTCTCAGTTCCTCGGAATGAAACACGGGTGACTTTTGTGGTAACGCGTTCTGTGCTAATAGACTACTAATCCTGCTCTTTTGGTAACCAGCAGCACAGCACTAACTCAAGCGCGGCTTTGACTTCATCCAACCTTCCGAAGGGGGTGTTGTGAGGCGTGGTCTGTAATGGGGTAGTGCGCACTTTTTGTAAGAATCTACACAAAATCGAAAACAGGGGTCTGGATTGTACGAACAGGTTTTCTCTGCCCCAAAATAATCTGATGTAAATTCTCAACTGTTTTCGGAGAAAAATACTGATCACCTGTTTCTGCATCGACGCGCGCAGGCACATTTTCGATAATGTAGAACTTCTCGTCCTTATACAATGTGTAGGTGACTTCTTCATCTACTAGTTTCTCGATTCTTTCATCTGAAGTCATGCTTTATCTCCTTTACGCTCTGAGACCCGTCCCCGGGTCGACCGATACCGAAGGTAGGCTTCCGCGCCTGAATCGTGAAGTACTGAATTATTTATCCGTTAATGAACCGTGTTCGTGTTACCCCAAAACACTATCCTTGAACGAGCCCGTCGGTGGGCGGCATTTACTACTCCCATTATATGCCCGTTTCATTGACTCACTGTTTTTAGAACTCCTTTTTCAACACCGATTGAAATTGATTATGGCAAACTTACACACCGAAATCCAATAGTATTCGCTGGACCCATTCCTGAATAGCTGCGGACGGACACACGCACAGAATAACCATTCGAAGACCAACCACCCCCTCGAATTACCTTATCAGTATCATTGACTCCTTCTCCCGCGATTGGATTTGGAGGCCAGGCGTCAGGTTCATAGGTACTGTAAAAATCGCCGCCCGGACCATCCTGCACCCACTCTTGAACGTTGCCTGCCATGTCCATCACACCGTAGGGGCTGGCACCTCCTGGGTGGCTGCCAACCGCAGCTGTAACAACCCCATTCACGTTTTCACCACAGAAGTCTACACCACCCTCATCACGAAAATTTAGCAGGGTACAGTCGGGAAATGTGTTGCCCCAAGGCCATATACGCGTGTCACTGTTTCCCCGGGCAGCTTTTTCCCATTGGGCTTCGGTTGGCAAGCTTTTCCCTACCCAGGTGCAATAATTATCCGCATCGTACCAGGAGATAAGTGTCACCGGGTAGTTCGTATACTGCGGGTCATTGTAATGGTTGTCGTTGTAAATGAGCTGGCCTTCGTATTCGTGTGACACTGGCGGATCACAGGCTCCCGCGGCCACACACTGCGCATATTGGCTGTTGGTGATTTCGTGGATATCGATGTAGTAACCATCTAGATAAACGGTGTGTAGGGGTAACTCATCACCGTAACAATTATCGTAATTGTTGGTATCGCAACCCATTTGAAAATTACCCGATGGGACGGGAACCATTCCGGTGGGCGCGGTTGGCAAATCGGGTGGGGGTTGGTTTGGTTCTTCCGGGGGTTGAATAACATCGCCTCCCAAATTATCTGATGATTGATCAGGTGGATCATTTGGTTGGCCGGTAGGCACCGAACAGGCTAAGCCGATTATCAAAACCAGAGCAACAAAATACAATATTGGAGTTAACGGATGGTGTTTCATATCATTCTCCTTGAAAAAGAGCCCTTGGTATCACTTATCATTTGCATTTAATTATAATTGAAATAAATATAGCGAGACAGAGATTAGTTGACACATTTTTCGTCGACGGAAATAACCTACTTTTTGCCGCACAACTCTTGTTTAGCTTCAGTAGTTATAGTGTAAGGCCAATTGTAATATAGGAGTCCTGAGATTGATCATGGAAAGTAAAGCCCCAGCACAATGATTTTCTGTGCCGGGGCTATTTTATATTAACTCAGTCTGAAGGTATTTACCCTTCTTGTTCTTCTGGCAGCCAGCAGCACAGCACTAACTCACGCGCGGCTTTGACTTCATCTAAGCGTCCAAAGGGGGTGTTGTGGGGCGCAGTCTGTAATAGCTCAGGATTGGTGCGGGCCTCCTCCGCAATCTTGATCATCGTGTCGGCGAAGACATCCAGGGTTTCTTTGCTCTCTGTCTCGGTGGGTTCGATCATCAATGCTTCGGGGACGATTAGCGGGAAGTAGTTGGTGGGCGGGTGGATGCCGAAATCCATCAGCCGCTTGGAGATGTCCAGAGCGTGAATGCCGGAAGCGTCTTCCCAATGGCCCTCGGCGACAAACTCGTGCATGCAAATGCGGTCGTAAGGGATGGTGTAAGTGTCGCGCAGGCGCGCCTGGATATAATTGGCGTTGAGCACAGCGTGCTCAGAAGCGGCCCGCAAGCCCTCGCCGCCCAGCATTATCATATAGGTGAAAACGCGCGGCATGATGGCGGGGGTGTTCACCCTGCGGTTTGAGTGAAGGGGGGATCAGTGAACAGTGGACAGTAATTAGTGGTCAGTGAATTACGGGAAGTAACGGTAAATATCTTTTCGATGTAGTATCCGCACAAAGATGATTTCATCCCCACTGACTTCGATGCCGATCCTGTAATCCCCCACCCGGATGCGATAGTAGGTATCATATCCGCTCAATTTGCCAAAGGCTTTGATGTCTTGTACCGTATCTGCGTTTTTTACATCGGTAATGGCCTGCTCCACCCGTGCCAGGATCGGTCTTTCTCGGATCTTTTATAAATCGCGGGCAAAACTGGCTTCGAAGACGACTTTCACGCCTGGCCCCTCAAAATGGAAAGAATCTGGTCTTCGCTGACGAATTCATTCTGCCGTCCTTCCTGGATCGCATTCGCCAGGCCGATTTCCTCGATAGCGTCCATCATGATCTCGGTGAAAAGGTAGCGCTTTTCTTCGAGAAGTTCGCTGAACACTTCCTTGAGAATGAATTTGGTTTTTTCTTCGCTTACGCTTAGTTCCATTTTAGACTCCTTTCTGTATTGAAGTATACCCCAAGACGGTCGCCCTGCAAGCCGAAGTCAACCAGACCACCACCATGCCGTGCATGACGATCCTGAGGCGCGGCATGATGGCGCGGTAGCTGAGGGTGATACGCACCGAGAACTAATTATACTGACAATGGAATGACAGTTTTTATGGTTCGTTGGAGAACTACTCTTCTTTATTCTCAGGCAACCAGCAGCACAACACTAACTCACGCGCTGCCTTGACTTCATCTAAACGTCCAAAGGGGGTGTTGTGAGGCGCAGTCTGTAATAGCTCAGGGTTGGTGAGGGCCTCCTCCGCAATCTTGATCATCGTGTCTGCGAAGACATCCAGGGTTTCTTTACTCTCTGTCTCGGTGGGTTCGATCATCAACGCCTCGGGGACGATGAGCGGGAAGTAGTTGGTGGGGGGGTGGATACCGAAATCCATCAGTCGCTTGGAGATGTCCAGGGCATGGATGCCGGGCGCATCCTCCCAATGGCCCTCGGCGACAAACTCGTGCATGCAAATGCGATCGTAAGGGATGGTGTAGGTGTCGCGCAGGCGCGCCTGGATATAATTGGCGTTGAGCACGGCATGTTCGGATGCGGCGCGCAGTCCCTCGCCGCCCAGCATCATCATATAGGTGAAGGCCCGCACCATGATGCCGAAGTGCCCGTGGAAAGCTTTAACGCGCCCGATGCTCTTTTTGGGGTTGACCAGGCTGTAGAGGGGCGGTTCTTCCTCGCTGCCCTCATCGATGACCGCTGCGATGGGACCTGGTAAAAACGGGGCTAATTCAGCCGTCACACCGACAGGGCCAGAACCCGGCCCGCCGCCGCCGTGGGGGGTGGCGAAGGTCTTGTGCAGGTTGAAGTGCAGCACATCGGCGCCGCAGTCTGCAGGACGGGAGATGCCCATGATGGCATTGAAGTTAGCGCCATCGCCGTAGACCAGGCCACCAGCTTCATGTACGCAATCACAGACTTCTTGGAGGTGTTCGTCGAATAAGCCCAGCGTGCTCGGGTTGGTGATCATGATTCCCGCCAGGGTATCGTCGCATTCGGCGCACAGGGCCTCCATATCGATATTGCCGCGGGCGTCGGAAGGAAGTTGGACGATCTTCAGCCCGCTCATCGCCGAGGAGGCCGGGTTGGTGCCATGGGCCGAGTCGGGGATCAACATCTTGACGCGCTTATGATCTTTGCGCGCCTGATGATAAGCTCGCATGATCAGCACACCCGTCAACTCACCGTGCGCGCCGGCCGCGGGCTGCAAGCTGACTTCATCGAAGCCGCTTAGCTCCTTGAGCCATTCCTGAAGTTCATACATCAGGCCAATCGCGCCTTGGACGGTCTCGATAGGCTGCAGAGGATGGATATTAGCGAAGCCAGCCAAACGTACCGTCTCTTCATTGATCTTGGGGTTGTATTTCATGGTGCAGGACCCCAGGGGGTAGAACCCGGTGTCCACACCGTGATTCAACTGTGATAGACGCGTGAAGTGCCGCACCACATCAACCTCGGCAATCTCCGGGAGGGGTAAATCGTCCCGCATAATGGATTTTGGAATATCGGCGCGGGGCACATCCGGCTCGGGGAAGTAAGCGCCCTGCCGACCGGGAGAAGATAGTTCAAATACAGTTGGCTCAGGCATTGGTTACCTCCGTGAGGGCTTCTACAAAGTGATCGATTTCTTCTCGGCTGATCATCTCGGTGACAGCAATTAGCATGTGTTCTTCCAGGCCTGCATTCGCATAGGCCTCGCCGAGGTCGTAACCGCCCAGGATGTCGAAGTGGAGCAATTTGGCATTAAGTTCAGCCACCGGTTTGGGGCAGCGCACGGTGAACTCGTTGAAGAACGGTTCAGCATAGGCAAGCTCGAAGCCTTCGATGGAAGCAATTTGCTCGGCGGCGTAATGGGCTTTGTGGTAATTGAGTTCCGCCAACTGCTGCAGGCCGTTCTTGCCCAACAGGCTCATGTAGACAGCCGCGGCCAAGGCCACCAGCCCCTGGTTGGTGCAGATATTGGATGTAGCGCGTTCGCGGCGGATGTGCTGCTCGCGGGTGCTCAGGGTGAGCACGTAGCCGCGCTGGCCGCGCGTGTCCTGGGTTTCGCCGACGATGCGTCCGGCCATCTTGCGCACATATTTGTTGCGGGCGGCGAAGATGCCCAGGTAAGGCCCGCCGAATGACAGCGGGATGCCCAGGGATTGACCTTCACCGGTGACGATATCAGCGCCGAAGTCGCCCGGGGGTTTCAGTAATCCCAGCGCCAGGGGGTTGACGTGGACAGCGACCAGGGCCTTGGCCTCGTGAGCGGCTTCGATTAGCTTGGAGAAGTCATGCACGCGCCCAAAGAAATCGGGATATTGGACGGCCACCAGGGCTGTGTTTTCGTCGATGAGCGGGATCAGGGCCTGCGGCCCGGCGTCGAGGGGGGTATGCTCGCCTTCGAGCAGGATGTCCGAATCTACGGTGTAGGTGTGGACTGTTTCCCGGTAGTGGGGATGAAGCCCTGGGGAAAGCACGATCTTCGCCCGTTTGCCGCGGAAGTTGTGATAGGCCATATTGACAGCCTCGGCAACCGCGGTGGCGCCATCGTAATGCGAGGCATTGGATACGTCCATCCCGGTCAGGCCCACGATCATGCTTTGATATTCGAAGATGGCCTGCAGGGTGCCCTGGGAAATCTCGGGCTGATAAGGGGTATAAGCGGTGTAGAACTCGCCTCTGCGCAGGATAGAATCGACAACAGCCGGGGAGTAGTGGTTATATGCGCCCGCGCCAAGGAATGAAATTAATTCTCCGGTGGTCTCGTTGGCGTCAGCGATGTGTTGGAGTTCTTCCAGCGCTTCTATCTCGGTAACCCCTGGGGGAAGGTCTAATTCTGGAAACAGGTGCTCGCCGGGAAGACTCTTGAAAAGGTCTGCGATCTTTTCTACGCCAATCGTGCGCAGCATAGCCTCCCGATCCGCGTCGGTATGGGGTAAGAACATAGGTGCTCCTTTGGTTCAGTGAATTGGTAGTAGGTAAATTGGTAGATTGGTAAATTGGTAGTAGGTAAACAGAAACCAATGTACCAATCACCAACCTACCAATTCCTAATGGTCCCGCTCCAGGTTTTCGATAGCGTCGGCATCGAGCAGGTCGTCCAGCTCGGCGGGGTCGCTGATCTTGATTTTGATCAGCCAGGCCTCGCCGTAAGGATCGCTGTTGATGCTCTCGGGGGCGTCGGGAAGATCTTCGTTGATGGCGATGACTTCACCGGTTACCGGCATGTACACGTCGGCCGCGGCTTTGACGGATTCGACGGTGGCGAAAGCTTCGCCCTTGTCGATAGATTCGCCAACATCGACGAGATACTCAACGAAGACGATGTCGGAGAGCTGGTCTTGAGCGTAGTCGGTGATGCCGATGGTGCCATCGTCGCCTTCGACGCGCACCCATTCGTCATTCTTGGTGTACTTAAGTTCTTTGGGAAAATTCATATATGCCTCCTGGGGTTCTACAAAAATGAATTGAGACGAAAAGAGCGCACGCGTAAAATGGCAGCGTGCGCTCTGTCGTAGACCTGAGAGATTCACCCTACAGCGAGTAGGATTTGCCCCGTCGGTGTCGCACACTAAGTATGCGGCTTTCCAGAGGGTATACGAATGCAGGGTCCTTTTTACCTGAGAGTTTCACTCCTCGTCTTCGCTCGGAGTTTGCCCCTTCGGTGCCCTGATGAAGAAATTACTTTGGGTCTCTCCCCGGCATTCGGCTATTTAGTTGTTGACTGACTAATTTTAGATTGCTGAGCGTGAAAAGTCAAGCAAAATGTCGAACCGGTGTGATATTGATCATTTTTGAAAACAATATGGGTGCGTTTCAAATGAGTTGAAAACCCTCCCGCAGGTTTTAGCGAGGTGTGCAAACCGCACTCATTTACAGCAGGGTAATCGCTTTACGCTATCCCATCTGACAACCTGCGGGAGGGTGATTGGAGCATCTCCAACCGAAATGAAACACGCCCTAATAATATAAGCCATTTGGAGGGCATTATTTCTGGAATCTACGTTATACTTTTCTAGGTTGCGCCGTGGAATTTGCTATCCAGAATTTTATGAGGAGGTTAGTGTGATAAGTTATCTAGAACCAACCATCGATGTCAATCGAAATATTTTAGAGATGGAATATGCGGTCAGGGGACCGATTCCCCTAAGAGCGGCTGAACTGCAACAACAAGATAAATCAATTATCTTTTGCAATATCGGAAACCCTCAGGCTCTGGGTCAGCCGCCCATGACCTATTACCGTCAGGTGCTCAGCCTGGTTGAAGACCCCTCTAAAATCCAACGCGAACGGCAGTTGAAGGATTTGTTCGAAGAGACCCCGTTCAGTGATTTGAAGGGGGAAGATTTTATTGATGATGATATTCTGGCCGTTAGCGAAAATATCATCGGCATGATGAAAACGGGGATGGGCGCTTATACCGAAAGCAAGGGGGTTCGTTTCATTCGAGAGGCAATCGCTGAACTTATCGATAACAGGGATGACTATGAGCGTTCTGGGAGCGTCAGGGCGGACCCGGAGAAGATCTTCCTGACCGGCGGCGCTAGCGAGGGAGTCAAGTTTGTGCTTGATCTGCTCATCGCCGAGAAGAATGATGGCATTATGATCCCAATTCCTCAATACCCGCTCTATTCGGCATCAATCAAAAAAGCCGGCGGCGTGCAGGTGAATTACTATCCCGATGAGGACAACGGCTGGGCATTTAGCCGCGCGATACTTGACGATGCGTTGATCAAAGCCAGGGAACAGGGCGTCAATGTGAAAGGCATCGTTGTCATCAATCCTGGCAATCCCACCGGCGCGGTGCTAAGCGAACAGAGCATCGACGAGGTGATCCAATTCGCAAAGGAAAATCAGCTAGTGATCATCGCCGACGAGGTCTATCAGGAGAATATCTATACCGGCCAATTTACTTCTTTTGCAAAGACGCTGGGCGATCAAAAAGTCCCTCTATGTAGTTTACATAGTATTTCCAAGGGGTTTTACGGGGAATGTGGACATCGCGGCGGGTATCTTGAAGTGAGGAATCCACCCAAAGTGCAAGGCAGTGATTTAGATTTTGTGGATTTATTGCTCAAGCAAGCCTCGGTCAGTTTGTGCTCCAACACGGCTGGCCAGGTGCTGACTTATTTAATGGTCAACCCTCCTGCGCAAGGCAGTCAATCATACGCAAGGTTCATCCAGGAGAAGCGACAGACCCTGAGCGATTTGCGGGATAAAGCGACCATGATCCGGGAAGCGTTCACCCAAATGGACGGAGTGGAATGTTTCGGCGAGACTGGGGCTATGTACCTGTTCCCCAGGTTGAACAAACTCCCTGAAGGGACGACCGATTTCGACTATTGCATGGCTCTCCTGGAGGAAACAGGTTTATGCACGGTGAATGGCTCTGGGTTTGGGCAGAAGGAAGGCACCAATCATCTGCGTATCGCCTTTTTGCCGCCAAAGTCTTTGTTGGAAGAAGTACTGCCGCGCTGGATTGAATTTCACAACCGATATATCGCAGGATGAAACCCGAAAGCATATGGCGCATTTCAAATGAGATGAAAACCCTCCCGCAGGTTTTACCGAGGTGCACAAACCGCACCTATTTACAGCAAAATAATCGCTCTATGCTGCCCCATTTGACAACCTGCGGGAGGGTGATTGGAGCATTCCAACTGAAATGAAACATCCCCAAAGCATATACTCCACTTGGGTGACCGTAGATTTGGAAGCCATCCAGGCCAATATTCGATTTGCCCTTGAGCACACCAACACCCCGGTGATGGCAATTGTCAAGGCCAATGCTTATGGACACGGGGCCGTACCGGTTGCCCGGGCCGCGCTGGAGGCCGGGGCCTCCTGGTGCGGTGTTGCCAGAGCGAGCGAGGCCCTGGAATTACGCCGGGCTGGTTTGGATTGCCCAATTTTACTGTTGGGATATACACCGATAGCTCGTGCCGAAGAGATGATTGCCAACCGGGTTTCGATAACTGTTTGGGATGCAGATCAGGCGCAGACGATTTCTGAAATTGCAGAGGGGATTGGTCAGAAAGCCTGTCTGCATCTCAAAGTGGATACCGGGATGAGCCGTTTGGGGGTTCAGGCCGAGGGAGCATTCGACCTGGCCCAAAGAATAGCCCACCTGCCGACTATTCGCCTCGAAGGGATATTCACTCACTTTGCCCGCGCCGACGAAGCTGATCCAGCTCCCACAGATGCTCAGGAAAGGCTTTTCGTCAAACTGCTGCGGAAATTGGACGCGGCAAAAATCCGCCCCCCGCTTGTTCATGCCTCGAATTCAGCAGCCAGTTTAACACACCCCAGCGCGCATTTCAATTTGTTGCGATTTGGGATCGCCATGTATGGGCTGCATCCTTCATTTGAATGCCCTTTGCCTGAGGCTTTTCGACCGGCGTTGACCTGGAAAGCCGTGCTGAGCCAGGTAAAAACCTTGCCCCCTGGCCGCGGCGTGAGTTACGGGCACGTATATACCACACTAGAGACTGAACGGGTTGGCACCATTCCGGTGGGCTATGCGGATGGGTTTCGACGCCTGCCGGGCCTTCAGGTATTGGTCGGAGGAAAACGCGCCCCTGTCGTAGGGCGGGTCTGCATGGATCAGATCGTGGTTCAGTTGGATGCTGTTCCGGAGGCCAAAGCAGGCGATGAAGTCGTGCTGATTGGAGGGCAGGGGGAAGAGCAGCTTAGCGCCGAAGAGGTTGCTGCATCCTGGGGGACCATCAATTACGAGGTCACTTGTGCAATTGGCCCCAGAGTCCCACGTTTGTATTGACAAAGTAACTGCCAAACCATGGCTTAACAGTTACGTCTGAAAAACTTATTCACCGCAAAGGCGCGAAGAACGCAAAGATTTTTTGTGATGCTTTTCTTTGCGTTCTTCGTGTTCTTTGTGGTTCGCAGATGATACGTCAGCCGCCTAAATAAGCTTTCTTCACCTCGGGGTTGGTCAGCAAATCGTCGGAATTCCCCTCTAAGACTACGCTGCCTGTCTCGAGTACATAGCCCCGTTGTGCAAATTGAAGCGCTAAACGGGCATTCTGCTCCACCAGCAGGATCGTAGTGCCTTCGGCGTTGATTTCCTTGAGGGCGTTGAACACATCCATCATCAGCAGCGGGGCTAATCCCATGGAAGGTTCATCCAGCAGCATAACCTTTCTGCCGCTCATGAAGGCCCTGCCGACGGCCAGCATTTGCTGTTCGCCGCCGCTCAAGGTTCCAGCTTTCTGGGTCATCCGCTCCTTTAGTCGAGGAAAGATAGCGAACACCCGCACGAGGTCTTGTGCAATTTGAGCGTTATCCTTTCTGGCAAAAGTGGCCAGCTTGAGGTTCTCCATGACAGTCAAGTTGCCGAAAAGTCGTCTGCCTTCAGGAACATGTGAGATGCCTAATTCGCTGACGACCTTATCGGCAGAATAATCCAGCAAATTTAGTCCCGTGTAGGTCATTCGAGAATTTTTTTCAACGGGCACCAGACGGGAAATCGCACGCAGGGTGGTGCTTTTACCAGCGCCATTTGCTCCGATGATGCAAACGATTTCGCCCTCATCAATATGAAAATTGATGCCGTGAAGGGCCTTGATTTGACCGTAAGAAACATGCAAGTTTTCTACTGATAACAACATCAGGTCTCTATCTCCTTGCCTAGATAGGCTTCGATCACAGCGGGATTGTTTTGGATCTCAGCCGGGGTGCCCTCAGCGATGACCTCTCCAAAGACCAGCGTTTGAATGATATCGCAGAGCTCCATAACGAATTTCATCCTGTGCTCGATGAGGAAAATCGCTAACCCCAGTTCTTTATGAACCTGCCGGATGGTCGCCATCATCTGCGCCAGCTCTTCAGTATTCATGCCTGCAGTAGGTTCATCCAAAAAAAGTATTTTTGGTTCCGTAGCCAGTGCTCTGGCCATCTCCACCCGTCTTTGTGCGCCATAAGGAAGATTGACGACAATCTGGTCGGCAAGGTGGCGCACACCGATAAGCTCCAGGAGTTCGTTAGACATTTTTCTGCTCTCGGCTTCCTCGCGCTGCCGTTTGGGCGTCCCAAAGAATGCGCCTAGGAGACCATAGGTGAGTTTTGAGTAACGGGCTTGCATTACGTGTTCAAGAACCGTCATATGTCGCCATAGACGAAGGTTCTGAAAGGTTCTACCCAAACCCAGCGAAGCGATTTGATAGGGTTGAAGCCCGAAAATGTCTTTGCCCTCCAGTCGGATATCTCCTTCGGTGGGGGAATAGATGCCAGTGATGAGGTTAAAGATGGTGGTTTTTCCTGCTCCATTCGGTCCAATCAAACCTCTGATCTGCCCTGGCTCGATTTCTAGATTGTAGTCATGGACAGCTCTCAAACCACCGAAGTAATGGGTCATTTGGTCAATCTGTAGCAATGGCATGTTCCACCTCTTCTTCTGATTTACGTTTTGGCTTGAGGAGATTGGCAATATCGAATTCTCGGAAAGCGATCAGACCTGTTGGCCGGTAGAGCATCACCAAAATGAGCAAGAGAGGAATGATAATCCACTTGAATAGCTCCAGGGGTCTCAAGGCTTCACTGAGGAGATTGAATCCCACAGCGCCCACAATGGATCCAACCACGGAGTTCAGCCCGCCAAAATAAACCATTGCCAGCATTTCGGCAAGCTTCTGAATGCCAAAGGAGCCCGGGTTGACATAGCGCATCACATGAGCAAAAAGACCGCCGGCCACGCCCGCCCAGAAAGCTGCAAACTGGAAGCCCACCATTTTTGTGCGCCGGGTATTGACCGTCATGGCATTGGCTGCGGTTTCCTCATCGCGCACAGCATTGAGCGATTTTCCCAGCGTGGAGCTCACAAAATTGTTGATGATCCATATGCTGCCCATACACCAAATGAAAACCGTGGGAAGATTAGCCCAATCGGGTTGACTCATGAAGCCGCGCGGCCCTCCCAGGATTTCCAGGTTCTCGATCAAACTTTTTACAATGAACAAGAAAGCCAGAGAAATAATCGCTAAATAATCTCCTCGGGTTCTGAAGGAGGGGATCGCTACGAGCAAAGCTCCCAGTGCAGAGATGACTCCACCAAAAATGAGGGCGAGGGGGAAAAGGAACGGCCCCAGTGCAGGAGGCAGCAGGGGAGAGCCGAAGACTTTATCTTCGACAAAAAAGATGACAGTAAAAGCTGAGGCTGCATATGCGCCCAACGCCATAAAACCCGGGTGTGAACAAGAGAATTCTCCCATATAGCCATTGACAATATTCAAGCTTAAAGTGAGTATGATGGCAATCAGCGTAAGCCTGAGTACCAGGTCCCGGTAATCACTTATGTCAGCCCACATATGAAGCGAAGCATACAGCAAACCGACATGGACAATTGCAGACACCCATAGCGGTGATTGGAGCAATCGGGCTGCTAGCTTGTTTGTAAGGGCAGCGCCCAAGCGCGCTACAAGACCTACAGGTAAAAGGTAGATAAGTAGTATGTAAAGGAGTGTGCCTGGCAGTAATACAGGCTGCTTTAGCACGATAACGAAACCAAAAAGAACAGGTATCTTGGACAAACCCACTAAATGGGCAAGCGGCGTCCCCACAAGCTGTTCGAGCGCCACTGCGACCAAAATGCCTAAAAGCCAGCCTAGCAGGGGCACCTTAGTAAATGGCTCCCAGGCCTTGCCCAATCGCACACTCAGCCCTTTCCTGCCAGCCGATGAATTGTTAGTTGATTCTGCCATGTCAATTCCTTGTTTCTCAGTTAGAGTCTCAGCTTTGCGCTATAGGCCTCGCCGAAGAAACCGTGGGGCCTAAAGGTCAGGATGAGCAGGATGATGGAGTAGGCAATCAGATCGCGCAGCGTTGATGGGAAAATTGCTGCCACGAAAATCTCGATAAATCCCAATAAGAAACCCGCCAGCGCTGCGCCCAAAATGGAACCTCGACCTCCCAGTATGGCGGCTACGAATGCCTTCCAACCGAACAGAATGCCCATATAGGGGTCCAGCACAGGATAGGCGACACCAAAAAGGATTCCGGCGGCAGCGGCCAAACCTGATCCTAGTGCAAAGGTCAGGGCTGCAATGGTGTTTAGCGGCACGCCCATCAATGGCACAACCACAAAATCGACAGCCATGGCCCGCATAGCCATGCCCCATTTGGTGCGCTGTACGAACTGATGCAAAGCAAACATGAGCAGCAGAGAGACAACCACGATCAGAACCTTCTTATTGGTTACGAATACGCCGCCTATGTTGTAGGTGACTGATTCGATCAACGCTGGAAAGCTTACCCGTTGAGCGCCCAGCAGGGCCAGGTTGCCAGTTTCCAGGATGATACCAATCATCAGGCCTGTAATCGCTGCTGAGGCGCGCGGCGCCCCCCGCAAGGGGCGATACCCAATCCTCTCGACGAGCATCCCCACAAAAGAGGTCAGGAACATAGCTACGATGATCGTCAAGGTCAAGATCAGCCAACTGGGCAAAGTCAATGCGCCCAATGCCGAAAGCGCCACAAGTCCAGTGGATACGAAGAAGCCTATATAAGCTCCAACCATGAAGATGTCGCCGTGGGCAAAGTTGAAGAGCATCAAGACGCCGTAGACCATGGAATAGCCCAGCGCAATCAGGGCATAGAAGCTGCCCCATTGCAAGGCGTTGACAATATTTTGTAGAAAAGATGTCATTTTTGTTTACTCCTAATCTTGATGAGCCGAAACAGACCTGATAGGCTATTTCAGCCTATCAGGTCTGACCATCTTTCCTGATTCTATGGACAGGCAGATTTGTAGAACTCGTACTCCCCAGCGTCGCTGATGCGGACGATGACAGCACACTTGATGGGATCGCCTTCTTCGGTGAAGGTCATATCGCCGGTGATGCCGTTGAAGTCCGTGATACTTGCCAGCGCATCGCGGACACATTGGCGGTCTACGGCGATGTCGCCGGTGATCTCACCACAGTCTACGATAGCCTGTTGGACGAGGTGTAGCGTGTCCCAGGTCAGAGCGCCAACATCATCGGGCACGTAGCCGTGTTCGGCCTCGTAGCGGTCGATGAATTCTTTGGTTGCGCCGGTAGCGCCAGCGGCGGCATAGTGGGTGCTGAAGAAGAGGCCGTAGCAATCTTCGCCGCAGAGTTCAACTGTCTCGGCTGAACCCCAACTGTCACTGCCGACAATGGGGGCATCCCAGCCCAGTTCGTGAGCCTGCTGTACGATCAAGGCTACTTCATTGTAGTACTGGGGAGCGAAGAAGAATTCAGCGCCAGAGTTGGCGATGGAGGTCAATTGCGCGCTGAAGTCGGTGTCTTTGGTGGTGAAGCTCTCGTAAGCAACTACAGAACCCTCGCCGTGCAGTTCTTCCCAGGCAGCCTTGAAGTTTTCAGCCAACCCTTTCGGGTAGTCGCTGGCTACGTCGTAGAGCACCGCAGCTTTGGTGAAGCCAAACTCATCCGAGACAAAATTCGCCACAACGGGCCCCTGGAAGGGATCCAGGAAGCAGCCTCGGAATACCCAGGGGCGGTCCAACGTGGTGTTGGGGTTCGTGGACCAGGGGCTGACCATGGGGGTTGAGTAGTTGTTGGCTACCTCGCCCGCAGGCACTGCCTGCTTGGAGGATTGAGGCCCAACGATGACCAGCACTTCGTCCTGGGTGATCATCTTGGTATTTACCTTGGTGGCCGATTCTGCTTTAGACTCATTGTCTTCGATGACCAGCTCGACATTATATGTCTTGCCGCCAACTTCGAGGCCGCCCGCGGCTTCGATATCGGCAAGCCACATTTCGGCGGCATATTTTGAGCCTTCGCCTACTTTGGGGATATCGCCGGTGATTGGCGCATTGATGCCGATTTTAATGGTTTCAGGAGCAGCAGGTCCGCATGCTCCTAACAAAAAGACGGCTATCATCAGAAGGGCAAAAATCTTAAAACTTTTCATGGTTTTGACTCCTCGATTACACGATAAATAGAATGTGGTCGGAAAAATAGGGCGTCGCTTGATAATACTATCAGGGGGGGCCAGCCCAACGAGCGGATGACGCCTGCGATTGCAGCAGAGTTTTAGCGTGAATCACCTCCTTACCAGTTAGAAGAGTCCTGAAATTAGGGTGTACGAATGAGAATTATTTTCGATATGTTTATTAGAAAAGTATCCCAGCAATGAACATTTTATCAGAATTGATCCCAAAGTCAAACGGGGCTGGAATAAAAAAAGGTGGGGTGCACCTGGCAGGTGCACCCAACCTTTTTTTATTTTTTACATTTTTAGTCGACCCAGCCTTGACCTTTAATCAGGTTGGTGACTCCCGGGATCTCGGTGTATTTGCCGTTGTAGGAGTCGAATGCAGGCCATAGGGTTATAAGCCAGAACACTGGTGCGCAAACGGCGCCAATGCCCAGGGTTACAACACTCAAAACGAGAATGATGGCCCAAATGGCGACGTTTAAAACGATGGATTGCACCGCATGGAATTTGACGAAGGGGCGGTCTTTCTTCTCTTCCATCAAAAGGGCGATGATGGAAATCAAAGGAATAGGGTATCCCAGGGCGGCCCAAAGCTTGTCGTCACTGGTGATATCGGGGTTGATGGGTTGTTCAGTCATATTGGTATCCTCCACATACAATTGTACACGATTTTTCATTCAAGATGCATTGGCTGGATTGTACAATAATCCAACAAACTTGTATAGGCAATCAAGTTTGATAACCCCAGAATTATGCGCGGGTTACGCCTATTTGCTAACATGGTTCCTTTTTGGGATCAGCGAAGCCGCGCTATTATTAAGGAACCGTGTTCGTTGTGATTAATTCCAGGTGAGGATAAAGGCGATGGTGAAGATGGTGCTGACCGCTAATTGGCGAAAGCCGATGGAGGTTGGCTTGACCCCTACGGCGGGGTTGATCGCGCCCCAAAGGGTTTCCAGCCATTGGAAGAGAAATGGGATAAACAGCCATGGAGACAGGATTCCCAAAACGGCCAGGATCACCACCAAAGTCAGATTGAAACCTGTGTAAAGGAGGGCGCGCCAGCCTCTCTTGAAGCGTGCCCCCAGGGTCGGTATTTCCGTCCAATTGCGTTGTTCCAATCGCAGATAGGCATGAACGATGGATGCGGCCGATTGCAGCCAGGTCAGGCCCCACAGCCACCAACCCGTCGGATCAGGATTGCCAACACCGATCCAGAACCCGGCTGGGGCGGCCAGGGCCAGTACGCCGCTGGCGATGATTTCTACACCTATTTGACGGCGCTCGGAGCGTTTGCTGACCAGGTAGAGATACCAGGCGAAAACCAGCAACCCTGGCAGAGCCAGATAGAGTAGAAAACCAAAGCCGCGCAGGATCAGCCCGATGACCATCAAGAGACCAAGCCCGGCATAGATGGTGATCCAGAAGCGAACCGCGGGCAGGTCTCGACTGGATCGTCTGCCGCTGTAGGCTTTCACGGCGATGGTGATGGGATGGCGGATGAGAAAGGCGCACAGCGCAGCCACGAGCAGGTAAATTGCCGGGGTTGACCAGCTTTTGCCTGCGAACAACCCAATCAGCAAAGGACTAAGCAGGAAGACCCAAGAGCCATGTTCGTTGGTGAAGGCGATGGAGCGTCGGAAGTGCTTACGCATATGCATAACGGACTGAATTATATCGCGATGTTGGGTATACTATTAGTAAGTTAGCAATGAAATCCTTGCGCAAAAAACAAAAATCTCACCGCGAAGACGCAAAGGGCGCGAAGATTTTATATATGGCTTTCTTTGCGATCTCGCTCTGCGCGCCGTTGGCGTGCGTGCTTCGCGGTTCAAAAAAGCCTGTTTGGTGGCCGCGCCACGCTTTGCGGGCCTCCGGCCAGGCGTGCATAGCAAGGCCCGCAAAGAGCGGCTCGTCCGGGTTAGGTTATTTTTGAGGAGGAGAACTGCATGGCGACGACCATTGAGGAAACGATGCTCTCGAAAGTGTGTATGGTGACCGGTGCTACAAATGGCATCGGCAAGCAGGCCGCACTGGAATTAGCCCGCCTGGGGGCTACGCTGATTCTGGTTGGACGTAGTCATGAAAGGTGTATGGAAACATCGGAAGAAATTTGCTGCGAAGTGCCCACTGCGGATGTTGATTTGATGGTTGCTGATCTATCTTCCCAAGAGCAGATCCGTGGTTTAGCTGAGGAGTTTCGGAGTCGGTATGCGCGCCTGGATGTGCTGGTGAATAATGCCGGGGGAATCTTTGTGCGACGCCAAACCAGCGTGGATGGCATAGAGATGACTTTCGCATTAAATCATCTCAATTATTTTTTGTTGACCAATCTGTTATTGGATACCCTAAAAGCCAGCGCGCCTTCGAGGATTGTCAGTGTTGCCTCGAAATCTCATCGTAATAGCCCTTTGGATTTCGACGATTTAGAAAACGAGAAAGGGTATGGAATTCGGAAAGTCTACGGGCGCTCCAAATTTGCCAATATTATCTTCACCTATGAACTGGCGCGCAGGGTGGAAGGCTGGGGCGTCACCGCCAATGTGTTGCACCCCGGTTTGGTGATTACGAATATGGGGAAGAATAACGGCCTTATCGCCAAGCTCTTACAGCCGCTATACCTAAAGCGGAGGGGTATCCCTGTAGAAGAGGGAGCCCGGACGGTTGTCTATCTGGCCAGTTCACCAGATGTCGAGGGGGTGACGGGGAAGTATTTCTATCAGGAAAGAGAGATCAAGTCTGACCCGGCAACTTATGACGAGGGGGCCTGGAAACGTCTGTGGGAGATCAGTGCCCTGATGACGGGGATAGCTGAGTAACTTAAAATCCCCGAAAAAAGGGTGTGCGGGGGTGCGCACGCACCCCCGCACACCCTTTTTTCGGATAAATCCGTTCTGTATTCACTCTAAGTCAACTAATCCATATCTCAACGCCAGCACCGCGGCCTGCGTGCGATCTGATACTCCCAACTTCTTGAATATTTCACTCGTATAATTCCTGACCGTGCCCTCGGTGAGATAGAGCTGTTGGGCGATGTCGGCGTTGGAGAGGCCTTTGGCCAATAGCTCCAAAATGTCAGTTTCGCGCTCGCTGAGTTGGAAATTGGTCGGCAATGCCTGGGCGGGGGCCTTTTGGCTGTAGCTGGATAACAGCTTGCCAGCGATGTTGGGGTCAACATAAGTCTTTCCAGCGGCCGTGCCTAAGATGGCTTCGATCAGGTCCTCGGGCGGGGTATCTTTGAGCAGGTATCCCGATGCGCCGCTGCGGACGGCATCGAAGAGCCATTCATCGTCATCATAGGTGGTCAGCACCAATACTCGAATATCAGGATACTTCTGGCGGATTTTGCGCGTGGCGATGATGCCGTTCATCACCGGCATTTTCAGGTCCATCAGCACCACATCGGGATGCGCCCCGGGGATCAGGGCCAGCGCTTCGGAGCCGTCATGGGCGGTGCCGACAACCTCGATCTTGGGAGAGGCGTTCAGGATGGTTTGCAGCCCCTCGCAGACGATGACCTGATCGTCACATATCAAAACCTTGACCATAGGCTAGCTCCATCGAGAGTTGTATCGTTGTACCCCCCTCGGGCTGACTGGAAACTTCTAGATCGGCACCCACCATCGAAGCACGTTCGCGCATCCCCTTGAGGCCTAGTTCTTCCTCCAAGTTCATATCCGCAAAATTTGCGAAATTAAATCCGACCCCATCATCGGCGATTACCATAATCAAAGCGCCCTTATCTTCAACGAGCTTGATGCTGGCATATTTTGCGCGGGCGTGTTTGACGATATTCTGCAAGGACTCCTGGGCAATACGGTAATAGCATTGTTCGACATCGGGCGTCAGATCAGCCAGGCTGCCGCTGATATTGAGTTTGAGCGTGAAGCCCGCCCGCGAGGCAGCATCGTGGGCCAGATTGCGAATGGCGATACCAAGGCCGAGTTCTTCAAGCTGCTTGGCGCGCAGGTCTTTCAGGGCGCGCCGGGTTTCCGTCAGGCCGTAGCGGGTATTGTGTAAGGCATGATCGAGCATGCCGCGTACTTCGTGCTGATCCCCGCCCAGGATGATTTTGATCGCTTCGAGATTGACGGCCAGGCCGCTGAGGGTGTGGGCCAGGGTGTCGTGCAGCTCGCGGGCCAGGCGGTTGCGCTCGCGGCTGGTAGCCAGTTGCTCTAAAGTATTGGCGTACTGGCTGAGTTGAACGTTGGCGCGGATCAGTTCCACCTGCTGGGCGCGCTGCGTGTCGATTAGCCGGGTGACAATATGCCCAACGGTGCCAAAGGCGAAAGCGCGGATCATCGGCACGCCCAGGATGGGCGCGGTTTCGAAGTGTATCGGCCCCACCGTGGGCAAGAGCACTGAATACTCCACGACTGTGGCGAATAGGATGAAGATCACCACATAGCGGAAACGATATTGCCAGGCGATCAAAACCAGGGGCACAACCATGATTGGGAATAGCAGCCAGCTTCGCATAATGGTCACGCCCAGCTCACGGGCGTTTTCCTGGGATTCGGCCAGGTAAATCAGGTTGCTGAAAATTGGCACCACCGTTGCAGCGAGCAGCGCCAGGGGCAGATAGTATTTCTTTAATCTGCGTTCCATCCAACCCCAAAAGAGGTATCCCAGCAGGATCAGGTTGATGCCGAAAATTACGTACGATTGAATTTGGGGGATCGTATCGCCTTGGCCGGTTTGGATAGCCGTATAACCCGCCAGGGCGGCGTAATAAATCATAGCGATGCCGGTGAAGTAGCGGAATATGCGTAACAGCCCAGGCTCGATGCCTCTCTTATTCATACGGTTGATCATATCACAGCCATTTGCGCTTCACCACAGAAATCAAACCCTGGAGGATGACCCATGACGCGCGTCATGCTCGATTTTGACTTGTGTCATCTCGTTGGTGGCGGGCGGCATCTACGATGAGAAGTTGATCCAGCGTATATTTGGCAGGTGTCTGTGGATCTCGTGTATGTACATAAACCAAAACCACGGAGTTCACGAAGGTCACCAAGGAAAACGAAACGATGATCTATGAGGAAACCAGGAAATCAGGAACGCTGAATGCGAATTCATGGATTCCTGGTTTCCTTATAAAAACCAGATGTTCAACCTTCTATTGATCGTTACAAAACGTGAATAAAAGATGCCGAAACAAACCGTTTTATTAACTGGCGCTTCGGGCGAAGTTGGCTTTGAGACATTCAAAGAATTGCTCAGGAGACGGGAGCGTTACGATGTCCGCATCCTCAGCCTGGATCGCAAAGTCGAAAAAAAGATGTTCAAGCCTTATAAGGATCAGGTCGATATTGTCTGGGGCGATCTGCGCAACCCGGGGGATGTGAAGAAGGCTGTCGATGGGACGGATGCAGTTATTCATGTGGCGGCGGTAATTCCCCCTGGTGCGGATCATCACCCGGAGTTGGCCTGGGAGGTCAACGTGGGCGGGACTCAAAATGTGTTGGCTGCCATAAAAGAGCAGGATCCTGTTCCCAGGCTTGTTTACACTTCCTCCATCTCAGTCTATGGTGACCGTGTGGCGAATCCCGAAATCCGCGTGGACGACCCCCTGCGGGCCAGCCTTGGGGATGAGTACGCCAAAACCAAGATCGAGGCCGAGGGGCTGATCCAGCGATCGGGCTTGAAGTGGAGCATCTTGCGGCTGTGCGGCATTTTGACCTCTCGACTGAAAATCCAGCCCTTGATGTTCCATATGCCTTTAGATACCGCGTTGGAGTGGTGCCACAGTTCCGATGCCGGTTACGCGCTGGCCGAAGCTATCGAGTGCGATAGGATATTTGGCCGCATCTTCAACTTAGGCGGCGGAAAACAATGCCGCGTAAGCGCACGTGACTTTATCCGCAAAATGCTGCCGTTCTATGGAGTTGCATCATCTGCTATTCCTGAACTCGCCTTTGCCACGCGAAACTTTCATTCTGGTGATTATGTCGATGGGGATGAGCTAGATGGCCTGCTGGGTTTTCGGCGCAAGACTCTGCAGGATTACTATGACTTTGTACAGCAGAAAGTTTCGCCCCTGCAGCGTTTCCTGGTGAGTCTGTTGCCGGGCGCGCTCATCCGGGATTATTTCATGCACATGTCCGAGCCTTGGAGGGCCATCCGGAAAAATGACGTCAGGCTGATCGAGCGTTTCTATGGAAATCACCCGGACTAACGTAGGCCAGATTGGTATGCAGCACACGGTTAGAGAATAACAATTCGGCTTCTGAAAATAGTACACGGATTTCACGGACACACACGGATGGAATTCATAAAAGAAAATCCGTAAAATCCGTGTCGCCAGAGGCGCGCCTACGGCGTCCGTGTCCGAAAAAATGTTACCCCTATGCCCGTTGTGAGTATAACTGGCGGTCAGAATATCATTCTGACCTACGCAGACGGAAGCAGCAAAACCGCCTCGCCATCAATGACAACCGTGCCATCCGCTTTCTTGCAGACGGTCTCGAAGGTGGCGATGGGTTTATCATCCCGAATTTTAGTGGCAGTTACCGTGGCGGTAATGGTATCGTCAATATACACCGGAGCGCGAAAGTTGATTGTCTGCTTGATATAAACGCTGCCTGGCCCAGGGAGTTGGGTTCCCAACACCGCCGAGATCATCCCAGAGGTCAGGATGCCATGCACCAGCCGCTGGCCGAAGCGGGTTCCCGCGGCGTATTCGTCATCCAGATGGATCGGGTTGTTATCGCCGGAAATCTCTGCAAAAGTACGCACATCTTCATCGCTGAAAGTTTTCGTCATTGAAGCGCTGTCGCCGATTGTAATCATAGTTTGGTCTCCCGTAACTATTAAGTCATGGAATGGAT
>JADHXE010000296.1 GCA_016783125.1 Anaerolineales bacterium | reverse complement strand
TGTGATCTCAATCCCTCCTAAAATACGGCGGATCATACCGATGAATTCATCCGTGGCCACGATGAGTTCCAACGAAGCAGAATTGGCCGCTTCAGCGAAGCCAACATCATGAACCAGATTCGCTCCACTTAGGGCTGCCATCAGACAAGAGATAGCTGCTTCCCCCGCGGCTTGCTGATCGAATTCTACGGCATCTGTACACCCGGCAGTGCTGAAAACCGGTATTTTGAGATATTGGGCCATCTCAGCCAATGCCGCTGACCAAAGGCTCATTTCCGGCGCGCCATAGGACACTAATGTGCTGGACATATCTAGAACAGTCGGTACGCCGCCGATGATTACCGGTGCGCCTTGCTGTTTGAGTTGCGCCATCACTAAACCGCTAAGGGTTTCAGCTAATAAAGCGGCTAGATTACCGGCAGCTGTCACTGGCGCATTGCTACCACCCGCAGTCATCGGCGTGTAGATAACTGGAATGCCGCGCTCAACACAGTAAAGCAATTTGGCAATTCCTTCATCGGTGTGTCTCAGGGGTGAGAGTGGCTCAGCATAGTGAACATAATAAGGTCGCCTGGCAAGTTCATCCCATCCGCCGACAACCAGCGCAGCCATTTCAGCGACCGCTTCTAGGCTGGCAAAATCGCCAGTGCCATGCATTAGAGGTTTAGTACAGTTCGCTACTGTATCCTTGTGCCCAACACGAATGGCGATTTCGCCTGGAACGTCACGATAGAGGGACGAAAAGGAAACCAGATCGATATTCGTCAAAGCGTCACAAAGCACTGCACCAAATTTAGCATCGGCGCGCACACACTCGCGTCTACTGCGGTCAAAGGGATCGAAGAAAAACGTAGAATCCACCTGGCTGGCAAAATATGAGCTTCTATTCTCCAATACCACTTTCCGATTGCCGAGCCGATCATAGATTGCGATATGGCGCGGGGCACTCGCCAGAGCATCTTCAACTAGATAAGATGGAATTTGAACTCGCTGTTTTTCCCCCACTTTTGCGCCAGCACTACTCAATAAATCAAGCCCTTCAGCATGATCAACACGCACCCCAGTGCGTTCCAATATCTCCAGCGCACCCAAGAAAAGGGATTCCTTTTGGTCTTCCGTGAGCACCTGTAGGCGAGGCGTAATGAGGGTTGTGGAAATCGATTTCATTTATTTCATTATCTCCTTTGCTCTTTATCGTTTTATGGTATGCACTCTAAGATAAATCCGCAGCCTGCGTCACGTCTCCAAGCCAGAAATAGAGCGCAAGCAAAGGCTGCTGCCTACTGCGGGTTGCATGTACGGTCCATGGGGAATGAAAGATGATTTTGCCAGGCGGCTCCGCTCTCCAATTACCCCCATCTGTGCGCCAATCAGCTGTACCAGCAATCACACAATATATTTCCGATGCAGTATGACAGTGGTCAGGATATAACCGATTTGGGCCAAGTAGCAAGAAACCCGCTGCAATCTCATTTCCACCTGCCAACCCGCGTGGCCCAATAAAATCACAATAGGCATAGTTTTCCATATAGCCAGGACCCAAGCGATCATCACTGTAGTTCGGGTTTTGTACCCACTTTAAATAAGGCTCGATCTTCTCAAACGCAGAAGCGATGGGAGCCATATTTGTATTTTTAGCAAGGGAAAAAACTTCTGGCAGATGTCGACATGCAGAGAGTCTTTTAGGAAGAGGGTTGCGTACCACATCATTTATGCAACCTAAGGCAATTTCAATCTGGGTGAGCATATTGACAACTTCACCGCCACATGCGACCTTCGTTCGAATTTGTACTCGTACCGCATCAATTATCGCCCGAAAACGCATCTCAACACGATCTGACATATTTTTTAATCCTTGATCACCACCCGGGCACCATGATTGTCAGTAATCGTCGCCATAGCAGTACCGCCATGATGCCCAACATGGTCGCGAAGAGCATGACGTAAGGAAACTGTAGCCGAAGAGCCTTTGACCAACGCATAAAGAGCTAAGCCGGTAACACTCCGTCCACAAGTTAACGCGCCATTCTCAAGCATCACGTTCAAGATCGCCTGTTCTTCCTGAGAAAGCGGTGCAGAAATCCCAGCCGAAGCTAATGCCTCATCGTTCAACTTTGACAATTCTCTCAATGCGTGCGCGAAGTTCTCCAAATTATCATCGTCCACTGCTGACCAAAGATTTTCTACCAGTTCCCCACTCTCGTTGCTCAAATGTGGTGCTGCCTGCAACAAATTTTCCAGACGCTGCGCTTCTAGAGTCTTTGGTGTGTCCCCGGGAATTCTTGGAAAATGGAGCACAAAAGCCCAAGCCTCCTTATCATCATGTTGGATTTCTTGTCGTCGGATGATACCAGGTACCTCCCCCGCTGGAGAATCAGACTCCACTAGCAACAGTCCCCCCTGATCAAATCCCCATAGCTCTAGGGCATTTTGCGGTTTCAGGTCAATAGCTTTGGCTAAGGCGGATGGATCATTCTTTTCACTCGTCAAACCATTCAGTTGAGATAAGGTCTGGGCAATACTCAGGCCTAGAATTGCCTCAGAACCCAGACCGACAAAGGCCGGGATCGCCAATTCAATTTCGACTTCAGCCTGATGCTTTAGTTGATGGTAATCCAAAAATTTGGTGGCATATTCATATCCTACATCTCCCCGTGCTCCTGTTATTTTAAATCCGGTATAAGCTTTTGTAGATAGATGTACTGGCGGATGTTGTACAGTAATTCCCAACAAACAGGTTTTGTTTTCAAGTCGAACCAACCCAAAAGGCAATACAGATGGGGCACCGATTTCGATTAACATAAACCAAGCTCTCCTATATGTTACGCAGTGGTTTGAAATTGTACTTGATTTATATCAAATATATAATGGGGCAACTTACCACTCCGCCAGCGGCCCCAATGACTACCTTTGATGTAAAATCTGCTCGATCTGCTTAATTGGTGGTGATATCGGTTTCGCGCACATCGATGATCTGCAAGCCTTCAATTGCTTCAAGCGTCTTGATCAATGCTTCCTCGGTGCAACGGCGGACTTTGATGATGATATCCCAATAATCAGGGGTTTTCGGCGCTCGGACGCTGCCCATGGCCATGATTCCCCAGCCCTTTGCGTTAATAGCACTGGAAAGCCTCGAAAACTCCCCAATCCGATCTGGTACCCGCATAGTAACCCGCCAGCCCTTTTCGTTTGCCCCTAAGAGATTCTGCAGTTCAATCAAAAGATCGGTCTCGGTGATTACACCCACAACGATCTCGTCTTCAACTACCGGAAGGCTGCCGATCTTATATTGGCTCATCAGGGCTGCGGCATCTTCTACCGTTGCATCCGGGCTTATTGTGTACAGATCAGCCCTTTTGATCATCACTTTTTTGACCGTCAGGTCAGCCAGGTATCGCGTGATCTCCCAAACGTTGAGGCTACCCAATTTTTCTGGGGCAATTTGAAGTTGTTCTCGAGTAATTAATCCTAGCAAACGCTTTCCATCACCAACGACCGGTAGATGGCGGATATTGCTCTCTCCCATCAGCTTTTGAGCTTCAGTGACACGCTTGTCCGGCTCGATCATAATAGGATGTCGGGTCATATAATCTTTTACAAACATACGATACTCCTCCTATGCCGGTGCGTGGATCACCGGGTCAAATTGGCGCAATTGCTCTAAAGGAATGTGACAGAAGATACGGTGTCCATCGCCAGCATCCTGATATGATGGCATTTCTGTTTCACAGATCAACCCCCCATCAGGCAACATCGACCGCCGCGGACAGCGAGTTTGGAACGGACAGCCACTTGGTGGATTGAGCGGGCTGGGTACGTTGCCTTCCAATCGGATATGTTCCTGGCGCACACTTGGGTCGGGGACAGGCACAGCAGCCAGCAACGATTCTGTATATGGATGATAGGGGGGGGCATAAATTGCTTCAGCAGCCCCGATCTCCATGAAACGCCCCAGGTACATCACGGCAATATAGTCCGAGAAGAAGCGCACCACGCTGAGATCGTGCGCGATAAATATCATCGTTGTACCAAACTGAGCTTGAATCTCAAGTAACAAGTTCAATACTGCGGCCTGTACAGAGACATCCAGCGCTGACACAGGCTCGTCGCAAAGCACCAGGTCTGGGCGACCGGCCAGGGCGCGAGCGATACCAACGCGCTGCTTTTCGCCCCCGCTCAGTTGACGCGGCAGGCGATCATAATAATACTCATCCAACTTGACAGCACGCAATAAGCGTACTACCTCTTCACGAATTTGATCCTTCGGTACCACTTTGAAACGACGCAAAGGACGTTCGATTTGTTGGCCGACGGAATAGGTGGGATTCATGGTCGAATCCGGGTTCTGAAAGACCATCTGTAATTCACGGATCATCGAGAGATCTCTTTGGCGAACCTCCCCTTTGACCTCAAACCCCATAAAGTCGGCCTCACCGGCAGTAATCTCTTCCAAGCCGATGATGGCTTTGATAAGGGTGCTCTTTCCGCAGCCAGACTCTCCCACAACGCCGAGCGTTTTTCCGTGTGCCAGATCAAAAGTAACCCCATCAACGGCCTTGACGTACTCCTTCTTCCCCAGTCCAATCATGCTGAGTGCGGAAGAACTTGGATGACGGTAGTAGGTTTTTAGATCATCTACTTTTAGAAGTAGTTCACCATCCCCTTTAGCCGCAGTCACCTCGTCCAGATCGGGGATGATCAAATCTTCAATGGGCTGCCATTGCGAAGCATTGATCTCCTCGGAGAAGAGGCAGCGGGCCATATGTCCCTCATAAATTGGGCGCAACTCTATTCGTTTCTGGCGACAGGCAGCGCGGGCGTAATCACAGCGCGGTCCAAACGTACAACCTGGTGGCAGATTGTCTGGTGAAGGTACGCGTCCGCGGATCGGGTACAGGATGCTGCTGGCTTTATCTCGCCCCAGTTTAGGAAGGCACCGTATTAACCCCTGGGTGTAGGGATGTAGGGGATTGGCATAGATATCTTCTACGGATGCCATCTCCACCATTTCACCGGCGTACATCACCCCAACTCGGTCACTCACCCGGGCAATCACCCCCAGATTGTGGCTGATGATCAGGATAGCAGTATCGAAGTCTCTGCGCAAGTCGGCGACCAAGTCTAACGCAGCCGCTTCGACGGTCACGTCAAGCGCAGTGGTCGGTTCATCCATGATCAACAAAGCGGGATTGTTAAGCATCGCCATAGCGATGATCACGCGCTGCTGCTGACCGCCAGATATCTGATGTGGGTAACGATGCAAAACCTTCTCAGGATCAGGCATATACACACGCCGCAGCATCTCAACACATTGCTCACGCGCCTCTTCTTCGGAAATGCCCCGATGCACAGTTAACACCTCGGTCATCTGATCACCAACCCGAAGTACAGGATTCAGGGAGGTCATCGGGTCCTGGTAAACCATCGATATCTGATCGCCGCGCAAACGACGGAGTTCTTCCTCGCTGCGACCGATCAAAGATTGGCCTTGAAAAACGATATCGCCCTTGACGATTTTGCCATTCTTGCCCATATAGTTAACTAAACCATAAGCCACAGTGCTCTTGCCGCATCCCGATTCGCCTACAAGGCCAAGTGTTTCGCCACGGTAGAGCTCGAAGGAGATATCTCGAACCGCATGAATATCTCCTTTGCGGGTTTCGTAAGCAAGGCCCAGGTTTTTTACAGTGACGACTGGTTGATCCGTCTTTCTAGATTGTTGGGTCATACCATTTACTCTCTTCCTAATATCCAACGCTGAATACTTTGACAATGTCAACCACGAA
>JADHXE010000038.1 GCA_016783125.1 Anaerolineales bacterium | reverse complement strand
GTGAAACACCCCGCTCACCCCCAAATCTGGGCATCGCCACGCCAAGTCCCAAAGAGCCACTTCTACAAGAGAGTTAAATTATGGATTATTTGGCAATCGTTTATCCAATACTTGTGGCATGTTTCCTGTTTGGTATTATTCTGGTAATTAGCTTCGTTATTGCTGTCGTTTGGCTGCAATACGTTGACCGGAGGTTACGTGAATGCCCAAAATGCCGACGCAAGGCTGCGGGCATCATCGTTGATACAAAGACGGTGCGACTGAAAAGGCACATCGATCGCAAAGGCTTGAAGCCAGTGCGCATTACGGAAGAACAGGTCACTGACCAGTATGAGTGTGAATTTTGCGGCCATACTTGGACGCGCTCGTTAAAACGGATACAACGCGAGCGTGTCGAGTCTGTTTTGTAAAATAGCATCCAGGTTTGCACTATGCTGAAATGCCCAAACTGCGGTTTCGATAGCCCCCCCGATATGATCTATTGCGGCATGTGCGGCACGCGCGTAGCACAGGCTTGCCTGAATTGTGGCCAGGCTATGCCGCTCGATTACCGCTTCTGCGGCCAGTGCGGCACGTCGTTATCGGGAGAAGACCTCCCGGCGCAGGCAACCCGGTTGTCGCCTCACCCCACTCTAATTCCAGATGAGGCGGCTCCTTCGGGTGAAGCTCCTCATCCTCTCCCCGAAGAAGTATCGCCGCAGTCGATCATCCAGCCAACCCCGTCGCCCTTAATAGGTGAACACCGGCAGGCCACCATTGTCATCGCAGACGTAAAAAGCTCCACCGACCTGATGGAGCAGATCGGCACCGAGGCCTGGGTGGAGGTGATGAACCGCGTCTTGCAGATATTGGCCGCCGAGGTCAACCGCTTTGGCGGCGAAGTGGATCAATTCCGGGGGGATGGGTTGGTGGCCTTCTTCGGCGCAAAGTCGGCCCATGAAGATGATCCCGAACGGGCGGTGCTGGCAGCTCTGGCAATGCAGCGGTCACTCGAACCCTGGGCCGCTGATATAGCTGAGAGCAAGAATATCGAGTTGTTGATCCGGGTGGGGGTCAGCACAGGGAAAGTGATCGCCGCCAGCATCGGCGACCGCCGCCAGCACAGTGAAGACACCGCCATGGGTGGCGCCATCGCCCTGGCCGCTAGGATGGAGAGCGCCGCCGAGCCAGGCACGATTCTAGTCAGCGAAAATACCTACCGTTTGGTGGAGTCGCAGTTTGATTGGGAACCACTGGGGGAGGTCACCGTCAGGGGTATAACCCAACCCGTAGCAGTTTACCGCCCATTGGCTCCCCAGGCTGAGTCCGAGCAATTACTACGCTTGCAATCCCTTGACCTGTCCACGCCGTTGGTTGGACTCGATGCCGAATTCGAAAGCCTCAAAGGCTGTATTCAAGATCTGCACGACGAACGCGGCGGGATCGTTATGCTGACGGGAGATAAAGGATTGGGCAAGTCTCTCTTAGTAGCCCAGGTGCGTCAATACCTGGCCCGCCAGGACGCGCTGTTAGCTAAGGCACACGACAGCGATCTTACAGCGCCAGTCTCCCTGACCTGGCTACATAGCCGCTGCCGATCGTACTACCAATCGTGGCCCTACTCGATGTGGCTTGACTTGATCCGCAGCTGGCTGGGAATCCGTCCGGGGCAGCCCGACGAAGAAATAAGCGGTCGCCTCCGCCGCCAAACCGAAGCACTTTGGGGACAGCACCTGGCTGATGACGATCCAATCCTGATCGAGTTTCCTTCTATGCTCGAAGAGGCATTTTCGCAAAGCATCGAAACCCTGAACGCCGAAGAACCTCGTCAGCGATTCTTCCAAGCCGTGCGCAATTGGCTGCAAGCAATGGCCCAACGCGGGCCATTGGTTTTGGATTTTGGGGATGTGCAGTGGGCAGACAACACATCCTTAGAGCTGCTCAAGTACTGCCTGCCTCTCTGTGACCAGGAAGCAATATTATGGTTGATCGTATTCCGCCCGGAGCGCACATCGCCGGTGTGGGAGTTCAGTCACTTCGTCGAGACAGAGTACCCCCACCGGTTGACTGCTCTGACACTGCAACCGCTGGACGAGTCACACAGCATAGAACTGATTGAGCGAATGATCGGGCCTGAGGTATTACCAAAAGAGACACTGAATCTCATCCTCGATAAAGCCGAGGGCAATCCTTATTTCATTCTGGAATTAATCCACTCTCTAATTTCTCAGGGGACACTTGCGCGGGATGCCGAAACAGGAACATGGCACACCACGCTGGTAGTGGACTCGCTCGATTTACCAGACAGCTTGCAAAGCGTGTTTTTGGCGCGCATTGACCGGCTGTCAGCCGAAGAGCGGCATGTGCTTCAATTAGCATCCGTTATCGGGCGCGTGTTTTGGTCGAATGCACTGGTTCAACTGGCCGGGGATGAAGTAGATTTGAAGAGACATCTGACAGCGTTGCAGCGCACTCAGGTGATTAGTGAGCGAGGGCGCGTCCCCGATTTGGGAAGGGAATACACTTTCGAGTCCAAACTCATCTGTGATGTTGCTTACGAGAGTCTCCTCATGGCACAGCGAGCGATTTATCATCGTCATGTAGCCGAATATATCGAAGGACTCTTCGAGAAGACCCTTACCCAGTATTTTGCATTCTTAGCTTATCACTATCGTCACGCGGGTATACAAAACAAAGAATTGTTCTATACTCTTCTAGCTGCTGATCAGGCTAAGATTCTTTGTGCTAATACTGAGGCTCTTAAACTATACACTCGTGCGCTCAAGCTGCTCGATGAAATGAATGCCCAGACCACGGACGATACCCGGCTTCATGTGCTTCGCACACAACAATTCGAAGCCCTGGATGGCCGGCGCGAGGCGCTCTTTCGGATGGGGCATTTCGAGAAGGGTCAGGTTGAAGCTCGCGTCTTGCTCTCACTGGCACGCCAGATGGAAAATGATCCGGTCTGGTTGATCGATGCGCTGCTCAAACAGCCTGGCGTGGCGGGATGGGTAAACAAAGAGGAACTGAGCGCGGGCATCCCGTTGGCAGAGGAAGCTTTTTCACTGGCTCAACAAGTGGGTGACCGCCGCCGTGAGATGCATAGTCTGGTTGCGATTGCTAATCAACGCCTGTGGGTCAACGATCCCACCGGATGGGAATTATCGGAACGCGTCCTTGCCCTGGCCCGCGAGCTCGGAGACCAATCTTACGAGGTTGGGATTCTAACGCGAATGGGACAGGTATATGTCATGAGTGATCAACCAGATCGAGGAACGCCCTATCTGGAGGCAGCCCTATCCATCAGTCAAGCCTTGGGCGATAGGATCGCTGAGACAAGGCTTATCGGGCTAATCGGACTCAAGTTCGAGCGAAACGGCGATTATTACGGCTTTCTAACCGAAGTTCAGCAGAAACGATTGCACATCAGCCGTGAAATCAACCATCGCCCCCTCGAGGCCTCCACCCTGATGTACTGCGGGCAGATTTCGGCTACTTTCTTGGGTGACTACGAAGGTGGATTAGCGTTGCTTGACGAAAGTCTGCAAATTTGGAGAGGCACACCACCGGAAGCCTTCGTTCAACTGCGCATTGCTCAGGCACAAATCATGCAAGAAAAACTCGATAGTGCGCGGGATGCCCTTGAACGCGCGGACCGTATTATTAGCCAACATCCGCGAGAACTCGGTCAGGCTGGTTTTCATCTTGTCTCTGCCATTCTCTACAATGTCCTGAGCGGAGAGGCCAACTGGCAGCAATCGCTCGAACACACCGCCCAAACCCGCCAACTGGCTGCTGAGGTACCCCTGACCCGGCAATACGAAATGGCCGCGGCCTGCAAGGCGTCCGTGGCTCACCTGTCGCTGGCGAAATGTACCGCTGACGATGAAAGCCAGACGCACCTGCGTCGGGCACTGGAATCGTCCCAAACCGCGCTGGATATCTATCAGTCGTTTGGCTTCGTCCACATAATCGAATGCGTCAGCGAAGAGATATTCTTCCGCCACAGCCAGACATTGGCAGCAAACGGGCGACAGGAGCAAGCTGCCGAATATCTTCAACGCGCTTATGATGAAATGATGCGTAAGCATGATTTCATCCCAGAAGATAGTAATTTCCGCCGTACATACCTTGAAAACATCCCACTGCACCGTGGTATTCGCGCCGCTGTGTTGCCTGTATGACCTACTGGAAATATCGATCAGACTATGAAGTTGCGCGCTACATGGAATTGAACCGAAAAACGAAGAAAAAAAACGCTAGAAGATTTGCGCGGTCCTCAAAATCCTAAAGAGCCATCACCTAAAAGAGGTATCATGATATTGGGTTCAGGCAAATTCACCTACAAAGTTGCAGAAGTCTGGGGTAAATTGCCCGCAGGCTGGCAATGGGGCTGGATACCAGCGGTGGCCTGCGACTCGCAGAACCGCGTCTATGTCTACTCGCGCAGCGACCACGGGCTCGTCATCTTCGACCGCGATGGCAACTTCCTTGAAGAATGGGGGGCGGATATTTTGCGGGACGCGCACGGGATTTATATTGACGCTGAGGACAATGTCTTCTGCACGGAACACAGCACCCATTGCGTGTACAAATTCAATCGGCACGGCGAGCTGGTCATGACTTTAGGCACGCCCGGGGTACCCGCCGAACGGGACAGCGATCCTTTCAACCTGCCGACCGACTTGGCAATTGCCTCAACTGGCGAATTTTTTGTCTCTGATGGCTACGGTAATAAGCGAGTGCATAAGTTCTCGCCTGAGGGGGAATTGCTGCTCTCGTGGGGCGAAAGCGGTGATGGCCTGGGGCAATTTGCGCTGCCGCACTGCGTTCGGGTGGACAAATACGACCGCGTCTGGGTTTGCGACCGCGAAAATGACCGCATCCAGATTTTCGACACTGGTGGCAACTTTCTAACTGAATGGCCCGGCTTGCGGCATCCCGACACGATTTTCTTCGATCCGAATGAAGACGTGGTCTACATTGCCGAAATGGAACGCCAGGTGAGCATCTACACGCTCGGAGGGGAATTGATCACCCGCTGGGGCGGTGGGCGGGAAAGCGACAGGCCAGGTGAATTCCTGGCGTACCCGCACGGCATCTGGATGGACTCGCACGGTGATCTCTACGTGGGCGAGGTCGGCCTGGATGGACGGATCCAAAAGTTCGTGCGTCAATAAAAAGAAAGCATGTTATTGCTCAGCCATGGAACGGATTACCCCGAAAAACGGGTGTGAAGAAGCTGATTTCACCTTATTCGCAGCCAGCACGCCTAGCAGGAAGCAGGTTGGGCGGGTGTTGAGGCATTCCGGTTGTAGGGCAAGAAAGCATTTATAACCCATGTTCTTGAGAAAAGCGGGCCTTGTGAATAGATCTCTGCGTTGGCTATTGCAAGTAGATATACCTGTAGAACCGCGGGGTGATGATGAAATCGCTGCCGAGGTGGAGCGCAACTATCGCTGGAATTACGCCGTCAATTTATTGGATGGCGCCAGTTTTATGTTTGGCATTAGTTTCGCTTCATCCAGCACGATCATCCCCCTCTTTATCAGCAAATTGACAGATAGCCCTTTGCCTATTGGTCTGGTGGCAGTCATCGCTCAGAGTGGCTGGTTCTTACCCCAGCTCTTCACGGCCAATAGTGTGGAGCGGCTTGCCCGCAAAAAACCAGTTGTTGTCAATCTGGGTTTCTTCTCGGAGCGTCTGCCGATGTGGATATTGGTGATTACTGCGATGATAGCTGTACGTACTCCAGTGTTGGCGCTGGTGTTATTCTTGTTGGGTCTTGCCTGGTTCAACCTGGGAGCTGGCGTGATAGCGACAGCCTGGCAAGATCTGATTGCGCGCTGTTTTCCGGTTGAGCGGCGTGGCCGCTTTATGGGCACGACAATGTTTTTAGGCACAGGTGCTGGAACACTAGGGGCGGCTCTCAGCGCTTGGTTTTTAACAACTTTTCCCTTCCCGACAAATTTCGTGTATACCTTTGCTGTCGCTGCCACCGGTATCACACTAAGTTGGGTTTTTCTCGCCATGACTCGCGAACCGGTGCAACCCGTCAAAGCGATTCGGAAAAGCCACCGTCAGTATTGGGCCTCATTGCCAGAAATTCTACGGCGTGACCACAATTTCCGTCGTTTCTTATTGTCGCGGCTGCTGTTGGCTCTAGGGCGTATGGGAGTGGGATTCATCACTGTAGCGGCAGTGAAGCATTGGCAGGTGCCGGATAGCACGGTGGGCGCGTACACAGCGGCATTATTACTGGGCCAAACATTAGGCAACCTGGTCTTTGGGTGGTTGGCTGATCGGTTTGGGCATAAACTATCCCTGGAGCTGGGCGCGCTGGCCTCCTTTCTTGCCTTTGCGTTGGCCTGGCTGGCGCCCTCAGCGGGGTGGTACTATTTTGTGTTTGGCCTCTCGGGGATTGCCTTGGGAGCGATTATCGTGTCAGGCATATTGGTAATCATGGAATTCTGTGAGCCACAGCGCCGACCGACCTACGCTGGTTTGACCAATACAAGTATAGGGCTGGCCGGCGTTGTGGCACCATTATTAGGTGCCTGGTTGGCATACATCAACTACAGTTGGCTCTTCGCTATCAGCGCCGGTGTCAACCTGTGCGCGTTCGTTGCTATGCGTTGGTGGGTACAAGAACCCCGCTGGATGCATACAATTAAAGCACCTACAACTACATGAAGATTACATTTCTTGGTACGTGTAGTGGCACAGAACCATACCCAGACTACCGACACAGCTCTTTCGTTATCGAGCACAATGAATCGGTTTTCTGGTTCGATGCTGGTGAAAGTTGTTCATATTCAGCTTATTTGTTAGGCATCGATTTTTTATCTACATAGGCTGTTTTCATCACACACACGCATATGGATCACATTGGTGGGCTGCCTAATCTCTTATGGACTATCAAGAAGTTGACAGTAATCGCTCGCCCTGGTTCCTGCAGTCTATCGGGAAAAGTCATCCACGTTGCGATTCCAGATTTGGATGTTTGGAATAGCATCATGCAAGTGCTGAGATGTACACAGGATAGCTATCGGATTGATTTCCACCTTGAACCGATCCTTATTCATGATGGTGTGGTTTTTGAGGAGAGTGGTTTCAGAGTAATCGCATATCATAACCGGCACATGGGCATACCGAGAGATGGTGAAGCCTGGAAATCTTTTTCGTATCGTATTGAAACCGATGATCGAAGCATAGTTTATTCTGGGGATCTTCTGAGCGTCAATGAGATAGACTCGCTTGTAGAAAGTGGTTGCGATCTACTGTTGATGGAAACTGGGCATCATCAGGTTGAAGATGTTTGCCACTATTTAAAGGGCCCCTCCAAATCTTTTGGCAGACTTGTGTTCACGCATCATGGCCTAGCTATACTCGCAGATCCAGATGGTGAACTAAAGAAGGCAAGGGAAATCCTTGGCGACGTTGTCTTACTCGCCAGTGATGGCATGGTGTACGATTTGTAGGTGTGCACAGATAAGTTGTTGGAGAATACTATGAAGCAAGCCTTACTATCTGCCCCTGAGGATATTCGCCTGATCGACTCGCCGCGTCCCGATCCGGGACCGGATGAACTCTTGATTGCGGTTGCCAGTGTCGGCATTTGTGGCTCCGATCTCCACGCCTATCACGGGCGACATCCCTTTATCCAGTTGCCCATTGTTCCGGGACACGAGTTTGGCGGAACAGTCGTCGAGGTGGGGGAAAACGTGCGCAACTTTATCCCCGGCCAGCGCGTGACCGTCGAGCCATCATTGGTTTGTAGACAATGCTACAACTGCACCCACGGTCGCTACAACATCTGTGAGCAACTCAAAGTCATTGGCTGCCAATCCCCCGGCGCGATGAGTGAATACCTGGCTGTCCCCGCCGCTAAAGCCTTACCATTGCCGGAGAACGTGACTTGGGACCAAGCCGCCATGGTGGAACCTCTTGCTGTCGCTGTTCACGCCCTTCGTGTGGCCCAACTCCAGCCAGGGGCACAACTGCTTATCCTGGGGGCAGGCACAATCGGTCTCATGACCTTGCAGGTAGCCTTGGCTATGGGAGCCGATCGCGTGATGATATCAGACTTGGTGCAAGACCGCTTGGATTTAGCGCTGGATTTGGGTGCAGCTGAAATCGTCAATCCTGGGACGACAGATCTGAATATAGCACTGGAGGGGGCGTTTGGAGTCTGGCGTGCCGACAATATTGTAGAATGTGTGGGTGTCGCCGAAACAGCCCGCGATGCTATCCGTGTTGCTCGTAAGGGAACCCGTATCGTGCTCGCCGGAGTGTTCGAGCGAGAGGTATCGGTGAATCTGGGCCTAGTGCAAGATCGGGAACTGGAGCTAGTGGGTCCGCTGATGTACGTTAATGACGCTTTCCCTACAGCCCTGGAACTGTTACAGGATGACAGGGTGCGGGTTGAGCCTCTGATTACGCACCGCTTCCCCTTGAGCCGGGCTGGCCAGGCGTTTGCTACAGCGGATAGCCGCCAGGGGGCTCTAAAGGTACTTGTTGACGTTTTATGAACAAGTCACCCCACAGGCAAACTGAGGACCCACGCCGACCCCAGTATCACTTCTTGCCCTCGGCAAACTGGCTGAACGACCCCAACGGTGTCATTCAATGGGAGGGGACTTACCACCTCTTCTATCAGCATAATCCCTGTGCGCCCAACTGGGGTGTGATGCACTGGGGACACGCCATCAGCCGGGATCTCGTTCACTGGCAGCATCAGCCTATTGCGCTGGCCCTAACCCCGGGGGCAGCTGACGCTGGCGGCTGCTGGTCGGGTTACTGTGTTGACGATCTCTGGCCACTGCGTTCGATTTGGGGAGAATAAGGGGGTGATTCTGGTCGTTATAATTGCTTTCATTTCATTTATCGTCATGAGCCTTCCGGGCGGTATGCTCGGTGTGGCCTGGCCGGCAATGCGGGACACTTTTCAAGTTTCCCTGGATGCCTTGGGTGCGCTTTTGTTGACGGCCGCTATCGGGCGCACGATAATGAGCTTCGTAAGTGGACAGTTGATCAACCGTGTTGGGCTGGGACGAGTTCTTCTGTTTGGCAGCCTCTTGCTCGATATAAGCCTGATTGGTTATGTTGTGGCACCGAGTTGGCAGATATTGAATGTGAGTGCATTCCTATCGGGGATTGGGGGTGGAATGATGGTTGTTGGGATTAATGCCTATTTTGCGAAAAACCATAGCCCGCGGTTGATGAATTGGCTCCATGCCAGCTTTGGTGTGGGTATAACCATTGGCCCAGTGGTGATGACAGTGGTGCTAGATGCGGGGGGTTTATGGAGGTGGGGTTACGTGGTTGCGCTTATCTTGCAGTTGATTGTGACCGCCAGTTACATCTTGATCCGGCAAGGCTGGCGGTTAGGGCAGTCTGAAAGAGCCACGCCGGATCGCATCGCTTCGAGTGCCAATGCGCTTGGTTTGCACACTTTGAAATTTCCTGTTGTCTGGTTGGGTATGCTCTTGTTTTTTACAACCTCGGGCACGGAAGCTACTGTGGGGAGCTGGGCTTTTAGTTTATTACATGAAGCACGTGGTGTACCGCTCAAAGTTGCTGGGTTGTGGGTGTCCGTCTATTGGGGGAGCTTTACCGTGAGTCGTGTCCTGTTTGGTTTGGTTATCAACCGGTTGAATCTGCGGCAAGTGTTGCGCGTAAATATGTTTATCGTAGGAGTCGGTGGGCTCCTGATTTGGTTGAATTTTTCTAGTTTGGTGAACTTCCTGGGGTTGATACTCATCGGGTTCGCATTGGCGCCTGTTTTCCCGTTACTCGTGCTCAAGACACCTGAACGCGTAGGACAACATCATGCTGAAAACGCCATCAGTTACCAGATCGGCTCTGCCTCCTTGGGGTTGGCGCTCTTGCCGGGCATAACCGGAATCCTGGCTAATAATATTAGTCTGGAGGTAGTCGGTCCGGTCATCATCGTGGCAGCTAGTATGATGATTATCGTTCACGAAACAATCATCCGTCGCTCACAATAAATTTGACCGGGGTGGTCGATGAGGGTATGATTCAGCCATGGAACGGATTTGCTCGAAAAAAGGGTGTCGCAAGGGGCTGCGCCCCCTGCGACACCCTTTTTTCGGGATTTTTCTTGTCTGTCTGAACAGTTCAAAGATGCGAGGTAATCTATGACACAACTAATCACAGCCTTAGGAGCCAAAAATGCTGATGAGTTAGGGATGATCTTACCCCACGAGCACGTCTTTGTCGACCTGCGTACCTGGGACCAGCCCGGTTATGCTCAGGCTGACCCTGTGGACGTGATCTCTTTGATGGAGCCGGAAATCGCCCAGGCGCGGGCGGCAGGGGTCACGGCAATTGTGGAGTGCAGTACAGTTGGTGTGGGACGGCGCGCCGATATCGACAAAGCCGTCTCCGAAGCCACTGGTTTTCCAATTATTGTGCCCACTGGCATCTATCGCGAACCGTGGATCCCGGGTTGGGCGCATAATGCTAGCGAAGCAGAACTGCGCGAGTGGATGATTACTGAACTGCAGGGCGAAATTGAATCGAGCGCCATACAGGCTGGGTGGATCAAGCTCAGCGCGGGAGATGATGGTCTGACCGCATGTGAGACAAAGGTGCTGCGCGCCGCGGCCGCTGCCGGATTGGCCACATATACGATTATTGGCAGCCACACCATCCGAGGGCGAGTGGTGCGCGAGCAGCTTGACATCATCGAGCAAGTTGGATATACCCCAGAACGCTTCATTTGGATTCACACCCAGGCCGAGCCGGATTTTGAACTGCACCTGGAAATGGCCCGGCGCGGCGCCTGGCTTGAATACGATGCGATAGGTAACGAAGAATTCAGTGACGATTTTTATGTTGATCGTATTCTGCGCCTGCTGGATGCCGGATTTGGGCACAAGCTGCTGCTCAGTCACGACCGAGGCTGGTACGACCCGGCGCTGCCCGGAGGCGGCACACCCCAGCCATTCACCTATCTTAGCGAAACGTTTCTCCCGAAACTGCGAGCAAATGGTGTTGATGACGCGACCATCCAACAGCTAACTTGTGAAAACCCTTTCCGGGCTTTTGCGCGTTAAGTGAAAGTAAATATTGAACGGAGATACCTAATGGAATACCGAAATTTAGGGCGTACAGGCGTCGAAGTGACATCCCTCTGTCTGGGCTGCATGATGTTCGGTGCCAAAACCACCCCAGAGGATTCCTACGCCATCATTGACCGGGCGCTTACACACGCTCCGACCGCCCCATCCCGGAGCAATACCTCGGCCCAGACAGTGAAGCGCGGCTGGCTGCCTTACGGTCGGTGGCAGTCGAAACCGGAGCCACCCCCAATCAGATTGTGCTGGCCTGGATGGTGCAGGGTGATCCACCTATCATTCCATTGGTGGCAGCGAGCACTCCGGAGCAAATGAAAGAAAACCTGGCTGCCCTGAACCTAATACTGAGCGAAGATCAGATAGCCCAGCTGAGTGCAGCTGCCTAATTGGGAGAGGGTTAGAGATGATCGAGAGGAGAAAGAATCATGAACTACCGCTATTTAGGAAAAACCGGTATGAAGGTCAGCGAGCTTTGTTTGGGCGCGATGACGTATGGCCGCGAGACGGATGAAGAAACCAGTAATCAGATATTGGATCGTTTTCTTGACGCTGGCGGAAACTTTATTGATACCGCCGATGTGTACACCAACGGTATCTCGGAGGAGATTCTCGGACGCTGGCTGAAGGACAAGAACCGGGAAGATTTTGTCATCGCCACTAAAGTGCGCTGGCCAATGGGGGACGGCCCCAACCAGGTCGGGTTGAGCCGCAAACACATCCTGGCAGGTGTGGAGAGTAGTCTGAGACGACTGGGCACGGATTACATTGATATCTACCAAATCCACGGTTGGGATCCTGGCACAGAATTGGAAGAGACGATGAGCGCGCTCAACAGCCTGGTGCAGAGAGGGGTGGTACGCTACATTGGGGCTAGCAACGTTAGCGGATGGCAGTTGCAGAAGGCGATTGACCTGAGTCACCGGATGGGCTGGGAACCGTTCACTTGCTTGCAGTCTCTGTACAACCTGCTCGACCGTTCCATCGAGTGGGAGTTACTGCCCGTCTGCGAGAACGAAGGGGTGGGCGTAATTCCCTGGAGCCCGTTGCGGGGTGGCTGGTTGAGTGGACAATATCGCCGCGGGATGAGCGCCCCCCCGAAAGGTAGCCGGGTGGAAGCAGCTAGCAAACACGGCTGGAGTGAAGCCTGGGATATCTACGACAATGAACATACTTGGAACGTGATTGATACACTCTTTGCCGTTGCAGAGGAGGCCGAAAAAACACCGGCTCAGGTCGCCCTGAATTGGGTCATAAACCGTCCTGGTGTCACCGCGCCCATCATCGGTGTGCGGACGATGGAGCACCTGGAGGACAACTTGGGTGCAGCTGGTTGGGCGTTGGATGATGAGCTACTGGCAAGGCTCAACCAGGCTAGCGAACAACCGTTACCGTATCCTTATGATGCTATCGCCAGGAGTCAGGCCCAGCGCGGACGGTAGCGACTCTGCTGAAAAAACGTGCACCAAATGCTTAAAACCGAAAAATAATGAAAGGTAGGGTTCTAGTTATGGAACGATTTTCTTGGTGGCAAAAAGGAATTATTTACCAGGTCTATCCCCGTTCGTATCAGGACAGCAATGGGGATGGGATTGGGGATTTGGCTGGTATCCATCAACGATTGGATTATATCCAAAGTCTGAATGTAGATGCTATCTGGCTATCCCCAATATACCCGTCACCGATGCACGATTTTGGTTACGATGTGGCTGACTACTGCGACATCAACCCGATTTTCGGCAGCATGGACGACTTTGACGCGCTACAAGAAGATATTCACGCGCGCGGGCTCAAGCTGATCCTCGATTTGGTTCCCAACCACTCATCGAACGAGCACCCTTGGTTTGTCGAAAGCCGCAGCAGCCGGGACAACCCCAAACGGGACTGGTACATCTGGCGCGATCCTGGGCTTGATGGCGGGCCACCAAATAATTGGCTCAGCTTCTTCGGCGGCCCGGCCTGGACGTATGACGAGCATACAGGTCAGTATTACTTGCACCAGTTCGTCACACAGCAGCCAGAGCTAAATTATCGCCATCCCGACGTACTGCCGGCCATGTTGGATAACATGCGCTTCTGGCTGGGCAAAGGTGTGGATGGTTTCAGGGTGGATGTGATCTGGTTGATGTTGAAAGATGAACTCTTACGGAACGAGCCGCCTAACCCGGGTTGGGGTGGGGTAAAGCCTTTCGAAAGCTTACAGCATATTCACACGCAAAACCTGTCCGGTGTTCACGATCTGATAAAACAAATGCGGGCGGTGTTGGACGAATACAATGACCGCATGATGGTCGGAGAGATCTATCTGCCCAATCAGGATTTGGTGAAGTATTATGGGGCAAGACGAGCGGATGGCAGTTTCGACGAATGTCATCTACCCTTCAACTTCCAATTGCTCCAAATGGAGTGGGACGCCCAGACTGTGCAGGATGCAGTGGATGCTTATGAGGCAGTTCTGCCGGAAGGCGCTTGGCCGAACTGGGTGTTGGGTAATCATGACAAGCATCGCGTGGCTACTCGCATAGGGCAAGCCCAGGCGCGGGTGGCTAATATGCTCATATTGACGTTGCGCGGAACCCCCACAACTTATTACGGGGAAGAGATAGGCATGGAGAACGTTTCCATTCCGCTAGAGTTTGTTCAAGATCCTCCTGCTGTCAATCAACCCGAAATCGCCCACATTGTGGGGCGAGATCCAATACGGACGCCAATGCAATGGAACAATTCTTCCAATGCCGGCTTCACTGAAGAATCTATCGTTCCCTGGTTGCCGCTTGCTGCCGACTATCAAGACCGCAACGTGGAGCAGCAGGAAAAGGAACCCACCTCTATGCTTGGTCTGTACCGGGCGTTGACGGGTTTGCGACGCTCTGAGCCTGCCCTTGCGGTAGGGGATTATGTCAGTGTGGGCACAAACGCGGCGAACGTTTTCGCTTATCAGCGAAGCGCTGCTGGGGTTGATTCATTTTTGATCGTGCTCAACTTTGGGGAGCAATCCCATACTCTTGATCTGAGTCAGATTGCTTCACAGGCAACCATTGCCGTTGCCACTGATATGCAGCGATCCGGAGTTGTAGACTTGAGTAATCTGGTATTAGGACCGAATGAGGGGTTGGTTTTAATACGTTACAAGTGATATTTTTGCACAGGGTTGTGATCTTCGAATTATGAAAATCATCTTTGCGTTCATCCGCGCTGCTTTCCACAATGCCTACATCTACCGGCTCGACTTCTGGGTGTATCATGCTTCGGTCTTCATCATGATGTTCGCTAGCTTCTCCCTCTGGTCGATCCTCTACCGGCAGAGCCCCAACGCCTTTGGAATGGATTTGGAACGCATGACGACCTACGGGATGTTAGGCATGCTGCTCTGGCCCATCATGGGTACCGCCAGAGATATTGCGTACTACATTGCCGAGCAGGTACGCATGGGATTGCTGGAACTCGACCTGATGAAGCCGGTGGATTTCATCTTTCACATGTTCTGTCGAAACCTGGGAGAGTTTTGTGTGGAATTGTTGATGCGCGGTGTGCCCGGCATACTCTTTGGTTATTTTTTCTTGGGGTTCATACCTCCTGTGAGCCTGGTGGCCGGGCTGGCTTTTCTACTCAGCCTGGCCCTGGGCTACCTGGTCTTCTTTGGGATCAATCTTCTCATGGGCATGCTGGCCATCGTCACTCTCGACATCCGCAGTTACGGTTGGGTTTTTTGGTCGTTGACCCGCTTCGCATCTGGCCAGATGGTGCCTTTGTGGATGTTTCCCCCGGCGCTGGGCGCCCTCGTCGCAGCCCTGCCCTTCAAGGATGTCTATTTTACTCCTATGGCCATCTACATCGGCGTTTACGAGGGCAGCCTCATGGGACCCCTGCTCTCTCAGGTCGCCTGGGCATCCGGGTTATTCCTGGCAGCCCGGCTGATCTGGATGCGCGTGCAGCGGCGCATCACGGTGCAGGGAGGGTAGGCAATGGAATCTCCTTCGACAGGCTTAGGGCAGGCTCCTCGACTTCGCTCGCGCAAATGGGCGGGCAACACCGGACATGACGCAAGGCAGGCCCTGCGCCTCTACTTCAAGTTTATTAGGATCGCGATCCGGTCGCGCATGGAATACCGCTCCGACTTCTTGTTCGGAGTCGCTGGCGTGCTCCTTCTCAACTTTACGAATCTCTCCCTCGTCTGGGTTTTGGTTGATCGCTTCCGCTCCCTGGGAAGCTGGGTGTATTGGGAGATCGTTATGCTTTACGCCATGTGGTTGCTGAGTCACAGCGTCTACGCAGTGTTCTTCTGGCACCTGAGTACGTTGGAAGAAGACATCCTGCACGGTCGCTTCGACCAGTACCTCGTCCGCCCGTGCAGCCCGCTGCTACAGTTTTTAGGGCGCGAGGTCAACTATATGGGCGTGGGCGACGTGGTCTTCGCTACAGCCGCCTTCGGCTTGGCGTACCGCAACCTCGGCCTCGATTGGGGCGTCGGGCAGTGGGCCTTCCTTGGGGTAGCGCTCACCTCGGGCCTGGTGATCGAAACCAGCATTGCCTGGATCATGGGGGCGCTGTCCTTCTGGACCGGACGCTCGCGGGCGTTATTTTGGGTCTCGATGAACTTCAATATGCTCACCCAGCAGTATCCTATGGATATCTTTGGGAAGTGGTTTCGTGTTTTCTTAACAAGCTTTCTCCCCGTTGCCTTCATGAACTACTATCCTCTCACGGTATTGCTCGGCAAACCCAATGCGCTGGGTGTCCCCGAATTGGGTTTTCTGTCACCCCTTGCCGCCGGTCTCTTGTTTGCATTGGGAGCATTGGTCTGGCGACGAGGGCTAATGGTGTATAGCAGCTCCGGGAGTTGAGTATGACAATCATTCAAGTTCGAGACCTGCGCAAGCATTTCAAGATTCCTGTCCGTAAGGAGGGTCGCCTGGCAGCCGTGCGGAACCTGTTTGCCCGCGAACATACGCTGAAGGTGGCAGTTGATGGTATTTCCTTCAACATCGATCGAGGGGAGATGGTGGGCTACGTTGGTCCGAACGGAGCAGGCAAGTCCACGACTATAAAGATGTTGACTGGCATCCTCGTGCCTAGCGCGGGGGAAGTAGTGGTCAATGGTTTGGTGCCACATCGCGACCGGATGCGTCTTGCTCACCGCATAGGTGTGGTGTTCGGGCAGAAATCGCAACTTTGGTGGGATGTGCCCGTAATCGAGAGCCTGCGACTGCTGAAAGAGATTTATAAAATACCAGCGAACATATACAAAGCCAATATAGAACTTTTCAACGATCTACTCGATCTTCACAAGTTCCAAAACACACCGGTGCGCCAACTCAGCCTGGGGCAGCGCATGCGGTCGGATTTGGTCGCTGCGCTTCTGCACAACCCTGAAATCCTCTTTCTCGACGAACCGACCATTGGTGTGGATGTGGTGGCCAAGGATCGCTTTCGTACTTTCATCCGGAATTTGAATCAGGAACGACAAACCACCATTATTCTAACCACCCACGATATGTCGGATATTGAGAAGGTCTGCGCCCGGATGATGATCATTGATGAGGGTACTATCATCTACGATGGCCAGGTTGCGGGAATGAAGGAACGATTTACACCATACAGGGTACTCGTAGTGGATTTTGCTGACGGCATTGGCAAGGTCGAGATTGATCAGGCGGAACTGCTAAAACGCGAAGGTCAGCGGGCCCGCTTCCGCTTCAATCGGCAAAAGGTTTCTGCCAGCGAACTCATTACCAGGCTGGCTCCAAAATACCGGGTGAAGGATATCGGTGTCGAGGAGCCTGAGATCGAGGCGATTGTGCGAGAGATATACCTTCGTTCTGCGGATAACAAGTTGCCAGATAGTACCGAATTATGATGATTACCACGCGAAATCCCAGAAACCTGAGATGATATAAGGGAGAACCAAAAATGAAACTGCAACGTCACCCATCCAATCCAATCCTGCTTCCAGATCCTACCTCCGACTGGGAAACTTATAATGTTTTCAACCCATCTGTCATTTATCATAATGGCTTATTTCATATGCACTACAGAGCCCAGGGGTTTGATTGGGTAAGCCGTATTGGATATGCTGTCAGTTCTGACGGGAACCATTGGAATCGTATGCGCTATCCGGTTTTGGAACCTGTTGGTGGCAGCGAATCTCGTGGTGTAGAAGACCCCCGCGTAACCAAAATAGATAACCGTTTCTATATGTGCTACACCGCCTATGGTTCTAAAGTGGAAGGTGAACCCACTCACGAAGGTGGGGGAATCCTGCCGATGATCGCTTGCAGCGATAACCTGATTACCTGGGAACGCCTGGGTCCGATCGTGCGTGGAGAGGACAACAAAGACCACGTACTCTTTCCTCAAAGAATCGGAGAGCGTTATGCGGTACTCCATCGCCGCTGGCCTGATATTTGGATAGCATACAGCGATGACCTTCTTCATTGGGACAAAGCGGATATGGGGACGATTTTAAGTCCGCGCGCCGACAATGATTGGGATTCCAAGAGTATCGGTGGAAATGGTGTGCCAATCGAGACCGAACATGGCTGGTTGGTTTTTTATCATGGATATGGTGGAGACCATATCTACCATATCGGTGTTTGTATGCTTGATTTGGATGACCCTACCAAGGTTATTAGCAGACCTGGCGCAGCGATCTTTTGGCCCGAGGAGCTATGGGAAATTCGCGGTGATGTCCCCAATGTTGTATTTTCCAATGCTAACTTGGTCGTGGACGGGGTTGTCTATGTTTATTATGGGGGTGGCGATCATGTGATTGGGCTGGCAACTTGTACACTCGACGAGTTGCTCGCCTACGCACTATCGGGATAACTCAATGCGCCTGCGCTCACCGCGGTAGATGATGTTGAAAACCACACGCCGCCAATGAGTGGGGAGTTGGGGCTTGAAGGTAGGGCCATTCTCGGTGAGGCGCAAGCCCGCAAATCCAAAAACCACCGCTTCCCACAACCCTCCCGCGGAGGCCGCGTGAATCCCGTCCCAGGCGTTGCCGCGCACGTCCGATAAATCGGCCCGCGCGGCGCGCATGAAGTGCTCGTAGGCCAGATCGGGCTGACCCATCCGGCAGGCGGCCCAGGCGTGCATCGCCGGCCCCAGTGACGAGCCATAAGCGTGATCGGTGATGGGGACGTAATAATCCCAATTGGCTTGCCAGGTCTTTTGGTCGAAGGCATCATCGAATAAGCACAGAAGGGCGATCACGTCGGCCTGTTTGAGTACTTTGTAGTGGTTGCTCTCTTCGATGTCTAACAACTCTTGCATGGATTTCGTGCGTCCCTCGTAGGCGGGCCAATCCACATCTTCGAGGTCGAAAAAGCCCTCGAACTGCTCGATCAGCCCGGTTTCGGGATCATGCGCAAGGATCAGTCCGTCGATCACCTTGCGCCAGTGTGTCAACCGTTCGGGGGTAAGATCAAGCTTCTCGACCAGTGTCCCCGCCCCCCCAGGATCATGCTCCCACAGCCACTCTAACGCATCCTGCGCCGTTTTCAGGTGCCATCTGACCATGTGGTTGGTGTAGGCGTTGTTGTCTACGTGATCGTGATACTCGTCCGGGCCGATGATGTCCCGAATGGCGAATCGATCCCCCTCCGCTTCGGCGCGATCCCCCCAAAAGACAGCCGTCTCCAGCACAACGGGGGCGCCTACATCCTGCCAGAAATCGTCGTCTCCGGTCACGCGCCAGTATTGGTGCATGGCATAGGCAATATCGGCGCTGATGTGGATTTGGATGTCGCCTGTCCAGATGCGCACCAGCTTGGTGGGATCGTCGAAATCCAAACCCCAGGTGGGGGTCACCTCGTCGCCTGTTTCTGCCGATTCCCAGGCGTACTGCGCCCCGGAAAAACTATTGGCCGCCGCTTTGCGCCGCGCCCCGGGCAGGGTGTGATAGCGGTACATGAGCATATTGCGGGCCAGGTTGGGCTGGGTGAAGGTAAAAAACGGCAGTACGAAAATCTCGTTATCCCAGAAAACGTGCCCGCGGTAGCCAAACCCGCTGAGAGTTTTGGCCGGGATGCTGGCGCGTTCGTCGTGGGTGGGAGCGGCAATGCGCACCTGGAATAGAGCATGGCGCACGGCCAACTGCGCCTCGTCGTCGCCCTCGATGATCACATCGCTGGCCTCCCAGAAATCGGCCCAGGCTGACTTATTGGCCTCCCGCAGGGCGGCATAGCCTGCGGTGGCGGCTGTCTGCACTTTGGCCTGCGCGGCAGCCAACGGATCGCTGCTATCGCGGGATGTGTAAATGGCGACTGATTTAACGATGACCAGTGGCTGCCCGGCTTCTGCCTGCGCGGTGGCAACGATCCCGGGGCAGCCGGGGCAGTCACTTGCCGCCAGGTGTGCCTCACCCCCGCTAACCCCCAGGCGGGTGCTCATCGCCAGGGTTTTGCCCGTGTGCCGCGTGCGCACCACCAGATCGGCCTGCCCGGCATCGCTGTGCTGGGATACCTGTTGCCAGTGCAGCAGGCCATCGTTTTCGACGCGGCTGTCGAGCATGGCCCGTACTTTGATCTCGGCGGGCTTAGAGAGGGGCGTCACCCGTACGCTTACGGCCAGCAGGTGTTCGTCGTCTAAGCTGGCAAAGCGCTCGAAAGACAGTTCGACGGCGATGTCTTCTGCTGGTGTCCAGCGCAGACGCCGCTGGAGCCTGCCCGTGCGCAGATCCAGGCAGCGAGCATAATTTGTAATCTGGCCCTCCTGCATGTCGAAACGATGCCCATCCACCCAGATTTCAAGGGCAGTCCAGTCGGGTGTATTAGCCAGTTCGGTGAAAGCTATGGGCACATCGTCCCACATACCGTGCACCAGGGTGGCCTGGCGGTCGTTGGGATAACGTTCCTCGAAAGTGCCGCGCGTACTCAGGTATCCGTTTCCCAGGGTGAGAATAGTTTCGCTATGGTGCTGGCGGAGGGGGTCGAAGGCCGGTTCGGTCACCTGCCAGGTGGCGCTATTCAGATTTGATTCGTTTGCATCGAATGTATTTGCGTTAGTGTGTTGGGACATTGTTTCTTCTCCAATGATCGTAATGAGTTGTTACGTTTGATTTTCTCGAAATTCTGCGAGCATTACCCGGACAAGCCGGAACCAAAAAGCTTTTACCACAAAGGGCACAAAGGTTCACAAAGAAAAGCCCGAAGACTTTTTCCCTTTGTGTTTCTTCGTGATCTTCGTGGTTAAATTTTCTTGCTTTTTGTGCAAGGATTTCATTGCTAACGGACTAACCTGTACAAGCCAGAACCAAAGATGATTTTCTGGAATCCACGAAGGACACAAATCAATTCCCCCCTCATAAGAGGAAAAGCCGGATTCTCCCCCCTGTGAGGGGGGAGCTAGAGGGGGGTAGGTACTCAATCCAACACTCCTCTGCGATTGGCAAAAATAAGCACGAACGCAGCTAACCCCACGGCAATACAACCAACGACGAAGATGGCTGGAGGCCCCACCGTATCATGAATCACTCCCCCCAACGGCCCGGCGATCAACGGAGCCAGGCCAAACATGCCCACCGTCATCAGCGATTGCGCTGTTGACGCCCACTCGACCGGGGCGCGCTGGTTGATCGTGTGTACGGTGTTGGTAAAAAATAATCCAAATCCCAACCCCTTGAATCCAGCCAGGAGCAGCAGCATCCAGGGTGTGCGAACCAAAACATAGCCCAAGAAGGCTATTCCCATTAGTCCGTAGGCCAGCAGAAGCGCTCTGGGCCCTCGCAATCGTTCAGCGATCCGGGTTCCATAGCGCATGGTTAGTATTTCGCTGAAGGCTGAAGCGCTGATGAAGGCACCAATCAACAATTGTCCGCCGCCCAGGTAACGCATGTAGATGCCTTCGAACGCGAAAGCCAGACTGGTGGATATGCCCACCAAGAAAGTAGCCACCAGTATCACCACCAATCCCAAATCACGCCCCAGGGCTGAAATCGGTGGGCGGGAGCGTTGCTCTGTCACGGGACCTTCTTCCTGCAATCCGGCCACCCAAATCATGGGGATGAATGCCAGGCTGCCTACTACGAACATAGGAGCAAATCCAAAGTGTTGCCAAAGTGCCCCGAAGATGATTGCGCTGGTGGCAAATCCCACTGATCCCCACAAGCGCATGCTGCCGTAGTTCAGTGCGCGGCGATTGGCCATGCGAGCGATGAGACTGTCGGCAATGGAGAGAATAGGGCTTAGGAAAACAGCAAACAACATGTTCAACGGCGCTATGGTCATAAAGGTGCGCGGGAATCTCAGTAGAAAGATGACCAGCGAAACCCCGGCGAGAGACCCCTGGAGGATGCGTACACGCCAGCGGCGGCGGTCGGCCAGCGCCGATAACGGCGTGGCGAACATGAGCGTCATCAAGGGAGATAACGCGGCTAACAGGCCAATCTGACTACCTGTTACACCAAGTTCGATATAGTAGACATTCAGAAAGGGGACAAATATGGCTGCGCTGCTAAAAAAGCCCAGGTAGAAAAGTGATCCCCGCAGCATTGGGCTGAGGGAATCTCGGCGTGTAAGTATTTTTATCATTTTGGATGAACTGTGTTAAAATCTCGGTTGGCTTGTCTGGCTGGACAATTTTACCCGCAACTTCGAAATTATGCCTCACATTCTTCTCGCCACCCGCAACCCCTGGAAAGCCCGCCTCTTCACACCTGTATTCCAGCACTACGGCTTCGATACGTTGACCTTGAACGACATTTCCCCCAATGGGAAACCACCCGCCGAACTGGGGGTCACCGCCATTGATAATGCCCTGGCGAAAGCTCGTTTCTACCATTCCGTAGATCACCCGTGGGTTTTTGGCGACGACGCAGGCCTGGAGATCGAGGCCCTGGGCGACGAACCGGGTCTCCAGGCCCGCCGCTGGGGCGGGCACTTTCCCGATGATGTAGATGACCAAACCTGGCTGGAATACTTGCTGGAGCGTATGCGCGACGTTCCGCCAGGAAAACGCGCCGCCCGTTTTGTGGCTGGGTGGGCGTTGATCGCCCCCGATGGCTCAGAGAATACCCGTGAAATCCAGGCCCCCTTCGAGATCGCCACCCGCGTCTTGCGCCCGATCTCGCCAGGCTCGCCTATCACCGCCGTCCGCGCTGGCCCCCCTGATGATCTGGCACGGCGGCAGGCTGAAATCCGGGCCGAGTGGGAACGTTGGGGAATCCTGAGCCTCCACAGCTATCATCAGGAGAGATTATGACCGTACCGTCAAGACGCTATTTTCTATCAAATTTTCCTGGATCGTTTTGCCAATAAGGAGCTTAATGGACACCCGACAATTTCCCGAAGGATTTCTCTGGGGAGCGGCAACGTCTGCTTATCAGATCGAAGGCGCATGGAACGATGATGGTAAAGGGGAAAGTATTTGGGACCGTTTTGCCCACCGCCCGTACAATATCCTGAACGGTGACACTGGTGATATGGCCTGTGACCATTATCACCGTATGCCCCAGGATGTGGCGTTGATGAAAGAACTGGGGCTGCAAACCTACCGTTTCTCTATCTCTTGGCCGCGCGTTTTACCGCAGGGTCGCGGCGCCATCAATGGACAGGGGTTGGACTTTTACGACCGGCTGGTGGATAACTTACTGGCGGACGATATCATCCCCAATGCTACTCTCAATCACTGGGATTACCCCCAGGCGCTGCAAGACGCCGGCGGCTGGTCCAACCGCGACAGCGTTGACTGGTTTACAGATTATGCCTGCGTGATATTTGACCGGTTGGGTGACCGGGTGGCGTTGTGGTGCCCCCACAACGAGCCATGGGTGATTGCCTTCGTTGGCTACGCCTGGGGCAGCCTGGCCCCCGGCATCTGCGATTATTCCCAGGCCTACCAGACGGTGCATCACCTGCTGCTTTCTCATGGTAAGACGGTGCAGCTTTTCCGCCATGGTGGTTACAAGGGTCAGATTGGCGCGGTTTTGAATCTGGGTCATTTTATACCTGCCAGTGAAAGCGAAGCTGACCGCGACGCCTGCCAGCGCGCCTATGAAGAGAACGTGGCGCTGTTCCTGGATCCCCTCTTCAAAGGCTGCTACCCGGAGATGCTCTTCGACTGGATCGGATCCCATGCACCGCGCGTGGAGGCGGGCGACATGGCCTTGATCAACCAGCCGATAGACTTTCTGGGCGTGAATTACTACCATACCAATACAGTCTCTTACTCCCTGCTTGATGGTTTGCTCAAGGTGGATTCGGCTCCTGTCTCTGCACCAGGGTGGGGTCAAACCGAGATGGGCTGGGGCATCAACCCGCCTGGCCTGACGTCCGTGCTGCTCAACATAAAGGACAACTATGACAACCCAACAATGTACGTGACCGAGAACGGCTGCGCCCTCGAAGACGCGCCCGACGAGAATGGCTTTGTGACCGATTGGGGCCGTGTGAACTTCCTGCGCGCTCACTTTCGCGCCGCACATGATGCACTCCAGGCCGGCGCCAACTTGCATGGCTACTACGTATGGAGCCTGCTAGACAATTTCGAGTGGTCAATGGGTTACAGGCCGCGCTTTGGTCTCGTAAACGTGGATTATGAGACGGGTACCCGTACCCCCAAGCAAAGTGCGCGTTGGTACAGCGAGGTTATTGCCCGGAATGGCGTAAATGAGTAATCCGGTGTGCGCGCACGCGTAATCCGGAACCCAGTTTTCGAATATCCGGTTTAGGCGCTTAGGGCGCCAATATCGACAACTTTTTGTCGATCTAAATGGCAATGCCAACAATACCAAACAAGGTTAGCATGGCAGTCTGTAGCACTCGATATTGGATATCAAGCGGAGATTGATTTTTTGGTTTTGGGC
>JADHXE010000295.1 GCA_016783125.1 Anaerolineales bacterium | reverse complement strand
GTCACCAACTTCTTCGGAGTCTTCTCTTGAAGCCGATCGGCGGACGTTCTCGCTTTCATGGGCACACCTCCAGTACTCTTTTAGGATTATTTTACTCCTTGAGTACGGGGTGTAGACCCCAATCACGGATTTCACGGATCGCTTCGCTTTGCGTGCCTACGGCATCCCGGATTTCTCCCTTTATCCGTAAAATCCGTGCCGCCCGAGGCGCGCCTGTGGCGTCCGTGTACAAAAAAATCTACCATTGTTATTGGGGCACAACCATAGGTTTGTGCGATTTGACGCATTTTTAGCGAGGCAGTATAATCGCTCTGTTATTGTGAAATATATTTTGGAGCGGATTTTTTCCCGGTCTAGTTGAATGGTTACTAAATCTCTGAGTCAAAGCAGCGGACATTATTCATGGCCTTAAAGGGCAATCTTCGTGATTTCTCGATCAATCAGCTCCTTAATCTGATCCACTTGGCTAGAAAGACTGGCACCTTAGTTGTAGAAGGTCCTGGTGATTCTGCCTGGGTGTCTTTCCGAGAGGGGAAATTAGCCTATTCCAAGATGGGTGCAGATGAGGATAATTTATCTGCCATTCTCCATCGCTCCAAGAAACTCTCCAGATCTCATTACAATACCATCAAAGCGCGCTCCGCGAATATGAGCGACAAAGAGTTAGGGCTGTTGCTTATAAACGCCAACTATATTTCTCAAGAAGATATCCTGGCCAGCTTGCGCTCCGAGTTTATTGGTGTTTTGCATCGCTTATTCACATGGGTAGAAGGAATGTTCCGCTTTGAAGACGGTGTAATGCCTTCGGATGGCAAGATCACCCTTCAAATTGGATTAGAGAATATCATCATAGAAGGCTCGCGCCGCCTTCGCGAATGGGAGCAGCTTCAAGACGAACTTCCCAGCATGGATATTGCGCTGAAGTTCACTGATCGCCCCGGAGCGGATTTGAGAAGTGTCAATCTAAGTGTAGAAGAGTGGCGAGTCGTTTCATATATTGACCCAAAGAACACCATCAAGCAAATTGGCAGCACAACGAAAATGAACGATCTTGAGATTCGGCGAGTTGTGTATGGATTGTTGCAGGCAGGTTTGGTAGAACTTGTCAGGCCAGAGGGAATGGTGGTTGAACGGAAGAAACCTTCCTTCCCCGTTGCGGATGCGGAGGAACAAAAATCATTAGTCAACAAGATTATCAAACGGATTCGTTCACTATAATCTTTTGAAAGAGAGCTAACGCCTTTAGTTCTCCTAGATTTTGAGGCAAGCAACTATGCAAACAGTAAAAATGGTAGTCACAGGCCCCTTCAGTTCAGGAAAGACTGAGTTCATCCAGACGGTCAGCGAGATCGACGTTGTCGCAACTGAGAGAAAAATATCTTCCGAGGCCGAAAGGATCAAGGAAACTACCACAGTTGCTATGGATTTCGGTCGTATCACTGTGGATGATAATTTGGTGCTTTACCTGTTTGGTACACCAGGACAGAAACGCTTCGATTTCATGTGGGAGATACTATCGGAAGGGATGTTGGGCTTCATTGTTATGGTTGACAGTACGCGCCCCGAAACCTTCCGGGAAGCCAGGAGTATTTTGGAAACCTTCCGCGCATATGCGCCGACACCCTATGTGGTGGCCGCCAATAAACAAGATATTGAAGATGCCTGGTCGGTTGATGATATGCGGATTGCCTTACGACTAGATCCAAAGATCAAGTTTCTTCCCTGTGTGGCATTGGATAAAGAATCCGTTAAAAGTGTGTTATTAGAACTGCTCTACAGCATTCTGACCGAAATGGAAGCTGGAGAGTATAGCTAGATTTGATATTCGGATATCGTGTCATCAATAACGACCGATCAAGGTATCCTGCATTACGAAGTATACGGGCGCGGTCGACCGGTATTGTTGCTGCATGGTTGGCTTGGGTCTTGGGGATTATGGCAGCAAACCATGAAGTATTTAGGTCAGCACTATCGCACCTATGCGCTCGATTTTTGGGGATTTGGGGAATCGGGGAAAAAAGTTCCTACCTTTGCAGTTCAAGATTTTGTAAGCATGGTCGATCAATTCATGGATCGACTAGGTATTGAAAGAGCTCCGCTGGTCGGTCATAGTATGGGGGGGACGGTTAGTTTATCTACGGCTATCAACCACCCTGATCGAGTAAGTAAGGTCACGGTTATTGGTTCCCCCATCGTTGGATCGTCGTTGGCATTCACCCTCAAGTTGGCCGGCCATCGCTGGATCGCGATGATGGTTTTTAATGCGATGTGGGCACTGCGATTTGGATTGCGCATGAGTGCTCCTGTTATTTCAAGTAACCCGAAATTCTACGAGATGATCACGCGCGATCTCTCTAGAACCACTTTGGAGTCGTTTTTGCTCAGTATCGACTCCTTACACAAAACGGATTTGCGGCCGTTCTTGAGTCAGATCGAAATACCCACAATGGGTATGTACGGCGATAAGGATGTAATTGTTGACCCCAAACAATGGCAGCTCATCCAAGCGGGTGTTAAGCACAATCGTGTAGAGCGATTTAAAAATGCGGGCCACTTTATTATGTTAGATGAGCCTGAAAGATTCATGGGCACTCTTAGGAATTTCTTAGATGAAGGTAATTGCTAACCCATACGAGAGAGTTCCCGAAAAAGGGTGTGCTCAGGCGCAAAGCGGCAACCCTGAGCACACCCTTTTTCGGGGCAATCCCATCCGAGGTTACTTTGTTGTGTAATGAAGAATTGTGAAAACTCAGACGAAACAATACTACTATCCAAATAATATGGGGCGGATCATTTTGCAGGCCATGGAAGATGTTATTGGGCACAGCGGACTGAATACTATTCTGAACTTAGCTGGTTCATCAGATGTTATTGAAAACCCGCCCCCTGTCAATTTTGATCGTCAATTCAGCTTTGATCGGTTGAGCCGGATCATGGCATGTACTGAAAGCTATTTCGGCCCACGTGCTGGCCGGGGGTTGGCGTTGATATCTGGAAGAGCTTGCTTCAAGTATGGCTTACGCGAATACGGCCCTATGTCAGGCGTCAGCGACATGGCCTTTCGATTACTACCTTTATATACAAAGTTGAAAAAGGGTTCTGAGATTTTTGCCGAAGTGTTTAATAAATTTTCAGACCAGGAAGTACGCCTCGAAGAGACAGATGATAAAATCTTATGGCATATCGAGAGATGCCCAATCTGCTGGCAGCGAAAAACGGAGCACCCCACTTGCCACCTGGCTGTAGGAATTCTACAGGAAGCCCTCTATTGGATGAGTGGTGGAAAAAGTTTTCAAATTGAAGAAACGGCCTGTATTGCTCAGGGGGATCCAGTATGTACGATTGAGATCCACAAACTACCTCTGAGCTGATTCATGCAAAAAATCATTCTTCCTGCCCCTAAGAATATACACCCATTCAATGAGCCAGCCCGAGACTTGCGCATTCAAAACAAGCCGCTCTGGCTGATCCACCGTGATGTTCTGGCTCCCTACACAAAAAGGGAACGCGAGCTTTTACCTGAAGAACCCTTGCCCAACTTCACAGGTTCGACAATCGTTTACAAGGAAAATCTATTCTTTGATTCCGCATTTATCGAAGCATTTTTAGGTGAAGCCCAAAAAAATGACCACCCTTCCAGGGCAGCTCTCTCGGAGAATGATCTGGCATTTCGTGAACATGCTCTGCCTTTATCGCACTCTTATCAAAAGCAAGGGGATTTGTACCTGACGGATTTATGGTATTACCCAGATGGCCTATCAGAAAATGTGCAACCCTTGGTAATCGATTTGCTTCCACGCGATGTGGGGTATTACCATGTGCCAACTTATATGGCTACCGAATCAGGCGATCTTACCTTCCATGTTCCGCTGCGCAGTATCATCGCTATTGATTCGTGGACGCATATTTTTATCGCCGACGTGGTCTTTGGGCTGTTTGCCCGAGGCGCTCGTTTCGAAGACCGCCTTGAGCGTGACCCACTCTTCAAATTGGGAATCCTCGCCAATGCCATGTACGAAGGGGTACAGGTGCTTGAATCCTCAGCCATTGTGAAAATTGGACGCAACTGCGTTATTGATCCATCGGCTATTATCCACGGGCCGGCCACCATCGGTGATAATGTAACCATCGGCGCTGGCGCTGTGATCGAAAATTGCATCATTGGGGATTATGTCAATGTGTCGCAGGGGTGTCAGGTGATGTTATCGGTTGTTGGGGATGGCGCGTTTTTGCCTTTTCGGGCTTCGATGTTCATGACAACTTTTATGGACAATAGCATGGTTGCTCAAAACACTTGTTTGCAGATGTGTGTGATCGGGCGCAATACATTCATTGGCGCTGGGTCAACCTTCACCGATTTCAATCTGATCCCCGCACCCTTGAAAGCGTTGGATGCCGAGGGAGAATTGCTGGACGCTAATCGCCCTGTGTTGGGAGGCTGTGTGGGCCATAACTGCCGTCTGGGTTCGGGGATGATATTCTTCCCTGCGCGGACAATCGAATCAGATGTGGTTTTGGTGGCCTCGCCAGATCGCCGCGTAATCGCGAAGGATTTGCGTTATGAAGATAGCGATCACCATCGCTTCGGTTTTGCCGAATTGCACAAACGCCTCTACCCGCGCCCTGGCGAAAAAGAACATGAAACCTGGTAGCCTGTGGATACATTTGCTTTCATTATTCACCCGATTGACCCAAAGCGGGATGTCAGTCGTAAATTTCCATTCTTGGGGAGCCTATTCAATACTGGCCAGATAAATTTTCTGTGCACATTTTTCCCGCCAGTGTACTTATCTGAAATCCAGGGGGTTAACTCTGCTGCCACGGGCAAACAAATAAAGGGTTGGCTGATTGCATGTCCCTTGACGGCTGAGCGTATGTTAGAATTACCTGAAAAGATAGCCTATTACAAAATCATCCAAACCGGTCGCCTGGCTGAGCGTCTGGGAGCGAAGATTTTGGGCCTGGGAGCATTTACGTCCGTGGTAGGCGATGGCGGTATTACCGTCGCGAAATCTCTGGATGTACCTGTGACGACAGGCGATGCGTATACGGTCTCGGTCGCAGTGCAGGCCGTGTGCGAGGCAGCCCGTGTATTGGATATTGAAATCGAGCATGCTGCAGCTGCCGTGGTTGGGGCCACTGGAGCGATTGGTCAAGTATGCGCAGAGCTATTATCTGCTGACGTGGCTAAACTTTATCTGATAGGCAAGACCCCTGAGAAGTTAGATCATCTCCGGGGACGGTTGCAAGATCAGTCCCGCGCCGAGTTGATTGTTAGCGCCGATGTAAAGGATGTAAAACACGCCCAACTGATTTTATCTGTCTCGAGTGCGGCTAAGCCAATCATCCAGCCAGAATATCTTAGCCCAGGCAGCGTGATTTGCGATGTCGCCCGCCCCAGGGATGTCTCGGCAAAAGTAGCTGAAATCCGCAAAGATGTACTCGTGATTGATGGCGGTGTTGTGGAGGTTCCTGGCTCAGTAGATTTCAACTTTGATTTCGGTTTCCCGCCTGGCAAAGCGTATGCCTGTATGGCAGAGACCATGGCCCTGGCGTTAGAAGGCCGCTTTGAAGACTACACTGTCGGCAAAGACATCACTCATCAGCGTGTCGCCGAAATCACGCAAATTGCCAAGAAACATGGCTTCAAACTTAGCGGTTTTCGTTCCTTTGAAAAGCCGGTAACACAAGAACAGATTCGTGAAGTGCGTAAATATTCGGTTCTTTGAAAATATAAATTGTAACTACTTTGACTATGTCAACTTAGCGAGGAAATCAGAAATTGGGGTGTGCGGGCGGGGTGTACACCC
>JADHXE010000294.1 GCA_016783125.1 Anaerolineales bacterium | reverse complement strand
CTGCGTAAGTCCTGTCAATATAAACAAAAAACGCACATCTCTTGCAAGATGTGCGTTTTCCATTCATGAACCTAAAAACAAGCTAATCGCAGCCTAGTTCCAATGTATCGTGGAAGCGCAGCGTATACGTGCCTGTTTCCGCTCTATACTGCGTTGCGCCTTTGCATTGGTATGAATAGCTGTAGGCGCCTTCTGTTGCAGTGAAAGAGCGGGCCCCGTGAGCATCAAGTAAAAAGCTGAGCGTCTGCGGGCCGGTCATTGCGACGAACAATGGAGCATCCGTCATGTTTTGGACAGAAAATGCAACCAGCGTATTTTCTTCCATGACGCCGTCCAAGGTCAGTTTTTCTTCATATGTAGGATAGTAGGTCAGGCATGCGGAGGGGACCACAATTTTCCCACCATTTACCAGATCAATGGGGCTAGATAGTGTTTTGCCGCCACAGACATTGATGTTGTAGAAATACAATGCTCGATCAACGGTGATCGTTTGCGTCGTTTTTGGAGCAACCGCCATATAATAAAATGCTCCACCGGATACGGCGGGATATTCTATATTCTGGGCGCTATGCCGGAGTGCTGTGGCTTCGTACATGGTTAAATAAACTGTGTGGTCACTTTTGTTCTGAATCGTGAACTGGGCTAATTCTGGCCGAGCAAGCACGGCCGTCGCTGAAACCACAAGCAAAGCGACTACAAGAAGAATTCCAACGGTCAATTTATTAGCTTTCATTACATCGTCTCCTTTTAGAACAAATGGATAAATGGAACTGCCCATAGTGTACCGATTCTGATGGAGATAGCAATAGCTCTCTAGTTCCATTAACGAAAATGCAAAGTATCCCCCGCGATGACACGACAAAGCAAATTATTGCTCTCGATCCAACCACAATTCTCGGTATTCCCGATTCCAATCATCAAGGAAGCGGATAGCAACAACGATCCCCGTAGCGACCGAAACCCATATGATCAATCCGCGTTGAGCCAACAACCACAACGCTACCGGGATCAATAGCCCCGTGAAAAAGGCCGCCCGGGCAGAATGCCGGATTGTGAGGATCAGGCTGACCAAAACCCCTAATCCAATCACAAGCCCTAAGGGATTAATCGCCAGTAAACAACCCCCCGTTGTAGCTAATCCCATTCCTCCACGGAACTGTGCAAAGAGGGGCCAGCAGTGCCCCACAACAGCCAAACCCGCGGTCAAAGCCACAGCCCAGTAAGGCAGAGCAAGGCGCGCCGTAAAATAAGCAGGTACGAATCCCTTGCTGATATCGAGAATCAAAACTAAGATACCCCAGCCCAGACCAGCCTGACGGATGGTATTTGTGGTGGTGACATGCCCTGAGCCGCCATCGCGGACGTCAATCCCTTTGACCAGGCGCGTGACCCACAAAGCGAAGGGCAGCGAGCCTGAGAGATAGCCGAAGATGGGAAAGAGATAGGGATAGGGATAGAGAGTAGATATTTGCATTTTCACAATCCTTTCACACCACGCGCACTAAAGATGCCCCGAAAAAGGGTGTGCGTGGGGACGCAAAGCGCATCCCCACGCACACCCTTTTTCGGGAATTTTCTCTCGATGGTTGAACAGTTACCTTTTTTCAACCACAACCCAAGAAATATATCCATCAACCGAGATTTGAGTGTGGGCATTACGCTCATCGAACAAGGCCACAATTTGTGGTGGTGACAAAAAATGAGAGCGCATCAAAGCTAACTTCTCAGCTAAAGCCAGCAGCTTGATAAAGCCTGTTCGGACATCAGGTTCTTCGATAACCAATCGCCCACCAGGTTTGAGCACACGCCACAACTCATCCGCTGTGTGAACCTGGTCGCAGACGTGGTGCAAAGCATCTACCATGATAACACGATCGAAATAGCCATCAGGGAAAGGCATTTTTTCGGTGTGAGAGCAGACCGTGCCCAGGCCGCGTTTGTTTTTTGCCTGTTGCAGCATCTCAAAGGAGAGATCAGCAACAACGACTTCAGCGGCTTTGTCACGCATGAATTGTGCTATGCGTCCTGTGCCGCCGCCTGCATCCAGAAGGGCACCGGAGGTTGGTAAATCAGCCAGGCGCCAAAGGTCTTCGGGGTTTTTGGGTTTGATAAATTTTTCGTAGAATGGGGCCAGAAAGTCAAAGTGATCTAACATAGGGAGTTGGAGGTTGGAGGTTGGAAGTTAGATGCTGAAAGCAGGAGGTTAGATGAAGACCGTGGCTACAGCGCGGGCCAGGAGGGCTGCTGCCAGGGCAATGGCTACGGTGATCAGGCTGATGATAAGCATATCGCGAGTGCCTAATTCTCGGCGTAAAGCGGCCAGAGTAGCCAAACAAGGGATGTAGAAAACTACAAAAACTGTGAAGGTGACCATCTGTATGGGAGTTAGCGCTTCGGCGAAATCGACCACTCCCAGCGCCTGACGCAGCATGACCAGTGACAGTTCTTTGCGAAAGATGCCAAATATCAAGGGAACGCCAACTCGAGATGGCAGATCTAAAACCCAGGTAAGCGGACGAACTGCGGCATTGAGCCAGCGGGCAAGATCAAGGCGTTCAAAGACCGCCAGCATCACGCTCCCAAAAATAAGCAAGGGCCATGCATCAACCACAAACTCGCGTATGCGAAACCAGGATTTATGGGCGACTGCTCTCCAGGTTGGCAAGCGATACACAGGGATTTCCAGGATAAGCCCAGGGGAACTCTCAGGGAGAAATCGAGATAAGACATGGCCAGTCAGGGCAATCACCAAGAGATTAAACAGGTAAATCCCCAGGGCCAGTTGAGGACCTAAATAAAAGGCAACCAACCCGAATACCACAGCAAGCCGCGCCGCACAGGGGACAAGTGTCGCCATGGTGGCTGCGATAAACCGGTCACGTCGCTCTTCTAATAATCGGGTAGACATCACCGCAGGGACATTGCAGCCGTATCCAAGAATAAATGGCACGATAGCTTTACCGTGCAGCCCCAGGCGGCTCATCAAAGCATCCACTAAGAATGCCAGGCGGGGCAGATAGCCGATGTCCTCAAGGATGCTCAATCCCAAAAGGAAGGGCAGTAAATAAGGTAAGACAATTGCCACACCACCGGCGATGCCCTGTATGACGCCGGTCAGCATTTCCGCCCCAAAAGTACCCGGGCCGACTAGGCCAGCCAGCCAGACGGCCAGGTTATCAAAGCTTTCCAGCAAGGGCGCTTCGAGGGCGCTCCCCACGCTGTAAACGATCTGGAAAAAGAGCCACAGGATTGCGGCTAATGCGACATACCCCCAAAATCTGTGCAGTAATATATCGTCCAGGTAATCGCGCTTCGAGCGACGTTTCTCGCCCCGAATGACGACCTGCTCTGCCAACTGGGCAGCCTTTTCGTGCCGCTCGGCATTGAATACCCAAATGGCCGGTTGTCCTTGTCTCTCCAGAATATCTTTCTGAGCCTGCTCAACGAGGGGCCGCGCCTTGGGTGAGTGACCTTCAACACGCTCCAGGAGCTGGGCATTCCCCTCCAACAACTTGATCGCCATCAACTCAGACGCCAACGGGGAAGCCTGGGCCTGCCCATTGAGATTGTTGGTGATCGAGCCGATTGCATCCTCAAGACCGGGGCTATAAACGGGCCGATTTGGCGGGAGGGCCTCACGAGCGACATGCATGGCGGTGGTAAAGACCGCACGTACACCGCGTCCCCGGCTGGCAATCAGGGGCAGCACATCCACGCCCAGGAGCTCTTCCAGCTTAGGCCCATCGATTTCCATACCTAACCGGGCGGCCTCGTCCATCATGTTTAGAGCAACGATTAACGGACGACCTAGCTCCATCAATTCCAGGGTCAAGTTTAGGCCCTGGGCTAAATGAGATGCATCGATAATATTGATGACAACATCAATCGGGTGATAGGCCAGATAGTGGAGCACTTCTCGTTCAGCAGGATTCGATCCCGCCAACGAATAAGTGCCTGGCAAATCCACCAGATCGACAATCTCGCTGAGCACGCGCACTTTACTCTCGGTGAAAGTGAGCGTCGTGCCAGCGAAGTTGCCCGTCTCTGCCTTATAGCCTGACACCTGATTAAAGAGGGTGCTCTTACCACAATTGGGTTGTCCAATTAACGCGAATCGCATGGCGCGGCCTCTTCTTCGACGTTAATTTTCGAGGCTATCCCCCGCCCAATGGCAATCGAGCGCCCATCCACCTCAATCATGACCGGCCCCCCAAGTGGAGCCTGGCGAAGGATACGGGCACAATTGCCCGGCAATACCCCCAATTGACGGAGTTTATATTCTAGTTTTCGCCCGCCATCAAAACCGACTACACGAATTGTTTTACCAATGTCTACCTGTAATAAATGCATATGTTTAAAATAATTATCAGCGCGAGCTAATAGTAAGTTTTTCCAGCAACTGCTAAGCCATGGGAACGGATTACCCCGGAAAAAGGGTGTGTGAATGGTTACGTTCCCAATTATATCCCAATAAACTCAAAACCAGAATGATTTTTATCACTTTTTTCATAAATAATAATCCCCCCGCACATTGAGAAGATGCCGAAAAATAGGGGTGCATGGGGTGCTTCGCACCCCATGCACCCCTATTTTTCGGATTTCTTGTCTTCGTTAGCCAAAGCCCTAGTTAGGATCGATCTTACTGTTCTTTGCCCTGGCTAACAATCAAAGGGATAAACACCTCTAGCGATACGGGAATCTCTTCCACTTCGACGAAGTTGATCAACAACAGATTCTGATCACAATCATCAAAAGTCTCGATGAAAGTTTGTCCAGAGAGCGTCTGTCCAGTATCATCTTTGATTTGAATCCAAACTTTTCCTTGAGAAGCAACCCCATGATCGGCGATTTGGATTTCATACCCTCCAGGGCCGTAGACAATTGCCATGCCTGTCAGAGATAGCCCCAGGAGAGGCTGCCCTTCCAAAGTACCCCCTATCTCAACAATCAAGTCTAAGACTGGATCACCAGCTAAATCAAACACCTGACCGGCGGCACCCAACCAGTCGCATCCGACGTCTTGATGCGCCCAATTTGGCATCCCGACGATGACTCCTTCCTGAATAACAAAATATCGGCTGCCCTCAGGCACGTCCGCCATCAAGTTAGTTGTTGTATTTTCGTTGGCCGTCTCAGGCGTAAAAGATGGCGCTGCCGTCCCTGTCTCCACGGCTTCCGCGGCAACTTCAGTTGCAGTCGCCGCAATCTCGGTGACTGTCACCGCCGGGAGGGTTGCTGTAGCTGATGGAATGGGTGTCGCGGTAGCGGTTATTGTGGGCGTGAAGGTAGGCGTATAGGTTCTTTCAGCCAAACCATCCATATCGAGAAGCGGCGTCGATGTGAAGGTGGCAACCACAACTTCTCCCGCGGGAGCAGCCTGTCCCCCGCACGCGCTGAACAAGAGCGGCAAAATAATGATGAGTGATATCCAGAGTCGGTTCATAATCTATCAAGGCCTTTCACACAGATAGAGATGCAAGATTGTTGCCAAATCCCGAACATCCATGTGTATTATGGCATCAATCGCAAGGCTGTCAAGAGTCAGGAAGAGTTCCCGAATAAGGGGTGCAGGGAGTGCTGCGCACCCCCTGCACCCCTTATTCGGAGATTCATCTAACAACATCCCGTTGACTCCCCAGGCGCTAGAATGCTACAATGCCGTTAAGGAAAACCATATGCCGAAACCTGGTCAATTACCCGATCAACTCCGAGGAATATTGGAGACAAAAGAAGTTTACCCCATCGGGACTCTGGCATATTACGGGCCTGATGATCAAACCTGCACGCGTATCAGCGCCAGCGTGGTCAACGCG
>JADHXE010000293.1 GCA_016783125.1 Anaerolineales bacterium | reverse complement strand
AATCCATCGCTGTATCGGCTCGTTTGTTAAAGTTCTGGTATAGTTGTAATCGGAACTGTTGGCATTCTTTTTTGTATTTTTCCATACTCAATGAATGCCACAGTTCCTATCTTTTTGTCAATCTTTGTCTAAAGTCCAACCATTGGTATCATCATAATAACTGATCACCGGGTTGCCGCTGCTGTTCAGGGCCAGTGAGCTGTGCTTTCCAACATCATCCGTGCTGTCCACCGTGTTCGTGGTAATGCTGGCAGCCAGCGCCCCCAGCACAGTTGTGCAGAGCAAGATCAGAGCAATCAGGGGCGGCAGTGCCTGCTGGCGCGCTTTTTTTGTGCGAGTCTTCTTCTGTGAACAGGCTTCTGGAATAGGTGAATTTTGGTGCGGCATAGCGGCTTCTCCATGGCTGGCTGCGTTAGGGGAGCTTTTGCAAGTATACGATAAAGAGAGTACTTCAGCAATAACGCCCAAGTAATTATGATAATATTTGTCGTATATAAAAAGACCCGGGAGATCTCCGAGGTCTGTGTACTTCTACTGATAACTGTTCACTGTTCACTGCCTAGTGATATAAGAACAGCCCGCACCGCCAGCCGCCAATCGTACTCCCCGCTGGCTTCATCGTAATCTTTGCAAGTGATCAAAGTAAGCACATCATAATCTTCATGGGGCAGGAAGCTGAAATCATCGGCGCCCACTTGCTCGACTGTGCGCACTTCATAGGTGTAGACCTGTCCCCAGGCGTGGATGACGATCTGGTCGCCGTGCTGGAGGGTGTGCAAGTCCACGAAGGGGCCGGGATTATTGTCCGCATCCCAGACATGGGCCGTGACGGCGGTGTTGCCCGTCCAGGTAGGGTAGGCTGTGCCTTCGAGATAGCCGGCAGAATCTCCGAGCCAGGATACATCCCAGCCCTGCCCGGTCAGCGGCACGCCGACGATGGGCATCTCCAAGCCCAGAGAGGGAATCTCCAGTGCGAATGTGGGGTGCACTTCGCGGTAAGTGCGCCCCACATTCGCACCTGCGAGATCAAAATATTCTGCTCCCGCATCAGCAGGCTGCTCTCCAACGACCGATAGGTCGGTCACCGCTCCCGGGGCAAACCCCGTGGCGGGCAACTGCAATTCTCCCAAGGCAAAGAGCGAAGTTCCGGGCGTATTTCCGCAGACAGTACCTTCCGGACCGCTGCTGTTTGGCAGCGGGTCGAACCCGACAGTCCCAGTGGCCTGGCGGAAGATCTGCTTCCCAGCCGTGATCCCATCTTTGGGTTTGATGCACACCTGTGACGCCTTCTTGAACTGCGTGACGATCTTACCGTTGCAGAGCAACTTGATATCATAGACCTGATCGCCCAGCTTGAAGTTGCCGCTGGCGCTCTCTTTGACGACCAATTGACAGTCCGCATCCACAGCGCCGGGGGGGATGATCACCGTCACCGGGCCAAACTTGTAGGTTCCACCCGCAGCTCCAATATTGAATGTCCTTTTATCGCCTTCACCATCACCACCACCGACATCGCCGCCGACGGCTTCATCCACCGTGACTGTATCAGTACAGTCGTTATTGGTTTCGTCGTCTTCGGCAACATGATTATCGGGATCTACCTTACATCCGATGGCGCCCGCCTGATCGGGGTTGGTCAGGCCGCCCGCGGCATCCGGGGTGACTTCGAAAGACACTTTGAACCCCTGGCCGGGCGCTATAACCACCGCTCCGTTCGCCGTGCAAGTAAGTGTCGTCCCGGCGATGGCGCAATCTACACCAGCCAGCCCCGTGACCGTCGGCGCGCCGTAGGCGGCGCCGGTTGCGGGCAGGTCGTCTTTGAGAATGACGTTTGTGTCGGCAAAATTGGCATTGGTATCGCCGCTATTGGTAACGTCGATCTCCCAATCGAAAGGCACGCCCAACGCGGCGTTGCCCGCGCCGAGGCCGGCGTTTTGTTTGACCGCGTCCAGATCGGGAGAAAGCATGATCTTAGCTGCAAAGGCATCCCTGCCCCCGGCGTGGGCGTTCACCGGCGTGCCCCAGGTGGCTTCGCTCTTCCCCGTCACATAGATATTCCCGCCGCCATCCATGGCGATGCCATAGCCTGCATCTATCCCCGGCCCTCCCAAGAAGGTGTTCCACGTAAGAACGCCGCTGCCCTCCAGTTTGGCGACAAAGGCGTCATTCCCCCACGTGGAGGGGTTGTAGCTTTCCCCCGCCAGATAGACATTCCCACCCCCATCCACGGCGATGCCATGGCCTGCATCCGTGAACCCGTCCGATCCCATGAAGGTGTTCCACTGACGAACACCGCTGCTGTTCAGCTTGGCGGCAAAGGCATCAGTATTCATACCATCTTCTCCTGAAAATGCGTTCACAGGGCTGCCCCAGGTAGATTGGCTTTCTCCCGCCACGTAGACGTTACCATTCCCATCCACGGCAATGGCATGACCCCAATCACGCTCCCCATCCCACCACCACCAGTCCCCGGAGCCCGGCGAACCCATGAAGGTGTGCCACTGGCGAACGCCGCTGCTGTCTAGTTTGGCGGCAAAGGCCTCAAACCCTCCCGTGTGGGCGTTCACTGGCGTTCCCCATGTGGCAGCGCTGGCCCCCACTACGTATACATTCCCGCTGCCATCCACGGCGATGGCTTCGCCAGTATCCACGGCCTCCGCGCCCATGAAGGTATGCCATTGGAGAGCGCCGCTGCTGTTCAGTTTGGCGGCAAAGGCATCATCCCCTACCCCCACCCCCGCAAAAGGGTTCACCGGCGTTCCCCAGGTGGCATAGCTCCCCCCCGCCACGTAGACGTTCCCGCTGCCATCCACAGCGATGCCAGTACCCTGATCAGTGTCCCCTGAGCCTAAGAAGGTGTTCCATATTAGCGCGCCGCTGCTGCCATTCAGTTTGGCGGCAAAGGCGTCACGCGACCCCAAGTAGGCGTTCACCGGCGCTCCCCAGGCAGCAATGCTGGTTCCCGCCACATAGACATTCCCGCCCCCATCCACGGCGATGGAAGCGCCATAAGAAGGACTCGCTGGGCCTAAGAAGGTGTTCCATAGTAGAACGCCGCTGCCGCTCAGTTTGGCGGCAAAGGTGTCATTCCACTGTCCTCCTGAGTGGGCGTTCTCCGGTGCTCCCCAGGTGTCATAGCTGGTCCCCGCTACGTAAACGTTCCCGCTGTCATCCACGGCGATGGCAGTGCCTTCATCAGTTGAGCTGCTGCCCAGGAAGGTGTTCCAGGCCAGGGTAGGGTCGATGGTGAGCGGGTAGGCGGGGTTGTAGGAGGCGAGGGAGAAATTAATTGTCAATTGTGAATTGTCAATTGACAATTGATAATTGTTGATTTCGAAAGCCACATCGACTGGCACGCGCTGGCCGTTGATTTCTTGCCAGGCGATGGGGGCGCTGGCGGTCATCTGGCCGGTTTCGAATTCAAAGATCAGGTTGCCGCTCTCGTCGATCTGTACCGGCACGTTGTAGCGCAGGGCGATCTGATTGGGGTCGGCGCCAGGCTCAACCTGGTAGGTGCTGCGCAGGATGCCGCCGGGCGGACTGTCGTATATCAGGGTGATGCCCGGCCACAGGTCGGGGTAGGCGACTGTGCCCAAAGGCTGGGCCTGTCCATCGGCGTTGGGGGTCTGGTCGGCAACGGGCATGACGCCACCCGTCCCGGCGAAGTTCTCCCGCAGCACATGGTCTCTGGCTGCCAGGTATACGCCCTCCGGCTCGAAGCCTAATGCGTGCCCGCCGGACGTGAATTGCAGCAGTTCCGCGGGTGCCGCGGTTTGGCCTGCGGCTGGCGGGGGCAGGTTTTTAATACCGGGCGCGGCAATTGGGTCTGCACTGACGGGCTGTAGAGGAAATATCCCCATCAGCAGGGTGAGTATGATGGGTAATGAGAGAGTACGGGCTTGTCGGGTCAACAGGTCTAGGTACGGCATAGCATTTTATCCCTTATGGGTGGTGGTGGTCAGCGACTTTGAAAAGTATACTAATGTAAAAGGTCTATTCGCAACTATGTATAACATAATATGGCATATTTTGTCTGTTATCAAGAAGTTCAACTTTTGGCAAAAGTTGAACTTCTCGATTTTATGCCCTTCGACTTGCTATGCACGCTCAGCGCGAGGGTCACACAAAATCAACGGCTCATCACCAGATGAACTGTCTTCCTGGTATGAGGGGTCAGCCTGAATGGATGGGCGATACGGAAACCCGGCACCCAGACGATCTCACTCCCCAAACAAACTAACGGCCAGCCAGACCGCGCCCGGCGAGGGATTTTTTGGTTGATCATAAAATCAGACAGTTTCATAGACTGCCCCCCCATCCCCAAGGGTTGGAAGCGATCACCAGGGCGGCGCACGCGCACGTTTAGGGTTGATACTGCCGTTCTGGCATCCCCAAGGTCTAACCACGCCCGGTAGGGATCGGCGTTTTCAAGGGCCTGCGCCCGGGCAGATTCCAGATATTCAACATATTCCCCCCTCAAGTACCATCCATCAGGCAGATCAACTTCGCCAGGAATCTGGAGCACAGCATCGGTATCGAGCTGCGGCCATTGAGCGCTGGGCAGGTCCGCGTCCGCGTCCCAGGCCGCGATGTAGAGCAGACCGTCTTCGAGGAAGGCTCTGAGTCCGAGGGCGACCTCGCGTTGTTTGGTTTCTGATGGAGGTTCCAGAAGGCCCGAAGGTGTCAGAGGTGGCAAAAGGGCCAAGGCGCGCTGCACTGAGTCGAAGTCCAGTTTGCGCGTGTCTTGGCGCAGTTCTGAGACCGCCCAGCGGATCAAGCGCCGCTGTACCGCAACCGGTTGATAAGTAAACACCTGCGCATTGAAGGATACAAAACCTGCTCCTTGAGAATCCAGGCAAATATTTTTGGCGGCAGCGACAGCTTCTTCCAATACAGCATTATCTTCAGCTAAAATGTCCGCCATGCGCCAGAGACGCTCTTGAACGCCGGGGACATATTCATCGAGATATGGAATTAGGTCATGACGCAAGCGGTTGCGGAAGAAGTCGGTATCCTGGTTGCTTGAGTCAAAGATTGGTTCTAAACCGCGCTGTTGACAACGCTCCAGAATTTCACCTCGCCAGACCGATAACAGTGGCCGCACCAGGGGGATCTCGTCGCTCCAAGGATTGGGCAAGCTATACGCAGTCATGCCTTTGAGTCCGCTCAGGCCCGCGCCGCGCAGTAAGTGCATCAAAACCGTTTCGACCTGATCATTGGCATTGTGGCCTACAGCCACAGCCTGCGCATCATGAACCTGAGCCTGCTGGAATAAGAAGCGATAACGAGCGATGCGGGCTGCCTCCTCCAGAGATAGCCCTTGGGTATCAGCCATAGCGACCACGTCGCGCGCTTCAAGAACAAAGGGAACCCCAAAGGATTCAGCGACCAACCCCACCCCCCGCGCTTCGTCCCCCGATTCGGGACGCAATCCATGGTCTAAATGAGCCACAACGACCGAAAAACCATGCTGGAGCATAATATCCAGCAAAAATAGGCTATCTGGACCCCCCGAAACCCCAATTACTAGCGGTTTTTCGGTATTTAGTTGCAAATCTATACGCAAAATATCGTTAAAATATGATAGCATTAAAGAAATTATAACTCGTCACAGTTACTTAGTATACTTGTAGTGATCATCAGTTTATGCTAGACTGATAGGAGATATTTTTCCCAAGGAGGAAAAATGGCCGAAAAGGTTCTACGCATCGTCCGAGACTACGCCCGGAAGATGAGGCCCCTGCGGGGCAGTTGACAAAAAAAGTATTTTACGATTATGCTCATTTCATATCCGCAAATGGACATGGGAGCAAAACAGATGCCAGACGAGTTCAGCAA
>JADHXE010000292.1 GCA_016783125.1 Anaerolineales bacterium | reverse complement strand
AGCAGCTTTGCCCAAGTTGTGGGTGAACAGCCAGCCGAAGATCGCCCCCCAAAAGAGAGTATCCTCCTCGGAAGGATCGAGCCAGGCCAGAACGGAGTTCAGATTGACTCCTTTGGAAGCAGGCAGTTGCTTCGGGAGCAGAGCCAGCCCCAAAGCGGATTCCAGCTTCCGGCAGACTTCCTCGGCTAAAATATCTTTATCGGCCTTGGCCTCAGCGTCGATCATCTCCTCGATCTTGCTCAATAGGCGGATCATCTTCTGTTCAACTTCATCCAAAATGACTTGCAAACTTGCAGACTTGCTATCTTGTAACATTCTGAACATATCCGCGTTGACCAGTTCACGGAAGGGGTAGTGCAGGGGCTGCAACAGGATTTCTTGCATGGCTTCTTCCATGTCGGGGACGCCGCGGCCTTTCAGGTATTCATTGAGTTGGGCGTACTGCCTCCACTCGTTGTCATCGACCTCTCTGAAATCGACGAAGACGTGATATTTGTAAGCCCCAAGCTCAACATAGAGACCGTTCTCATGGATGTCGCGGTTGCTGCGAATGAACTCCAACCCGCTGATCTGGTCACGGAAGATGGTGAAAGTGATTTCTTGATTCTTCAGCCCCAGGCCTTCGCCAAGGTTAGTTTGCAGCAACTGATCTTTGGCTTTGTCTCGGAAAGCGGCGGGGGTTTTGATCCAACCACGGGTATCGGCCCAACGGTTGTGATAGATCACCAGCGACGCTTCAGCGCCTGTTCGATTGGAGTAAGCGAAGACGTTCTCATCTACCTGGCTGTGGGGGGTGTAGAAATCATAAAGCAAGAAACTGTCAACTTCGGCGAACTGGCCGCGGCGGTGGAAGAGGGGGAAGATTTCGCGCTCGTGGCGCGCCACCAGGTGGCTGTTGGGGTATTCCTCCCAGTAAGCGCGGTGGTATTCCATGCCATATTTCTCGTGGTAGCCCTCGGTTTGCCCGTGGCCGAACATGGGCAGGCCGGGCATGGTGGCCATCATGGTGCAGGCCCCAAAATATTTGTCGTCGCTGCCGAATTGAGCGATAGCGGTCTCTTCATCGGGGTTGTTCATGAAGTTGACATAGCGCTTGAGAATCTGGGGGTCAAACTCCAGGGTATTCTTGATCAGTTGGCGGTATTCGGCGTTCTTCTCATCGCGCAGCATATTCATGAAGGCGCTGTTGTAGACGCGGTGCATGCCCAGGGTGCGCACGAAATAGCCCTCCATCATCCAGAAAGCCTCGGCCAGGAGCAGTGTGTCGGGGATTTCCTGGGCGACGCGGTCGACGACCTCGCGCCAGAATTCGATAGGGATGGCTTCGTCGAACTGAGCGCGTGTCAGGCCGTATTCGGACCGGGAGGGGATGTCTCCGCCGGAGCCGGGTTCTGGGAACCACAGGCGTTGGAAGTGTTTCTTGGCCAGGGTCATGGCGGCGTCGAAGCGGATGATGGGGAATTTGCGCGCCACGTGCAGGATGGTCTGGATGACGGCCTCGCGCACCTCGGGGTTGAGATAATCTAATTGGGCGGTGTCATTCCAGGGCATGGCCGTGCCATCGTTGCCGTGGTAGATATACTTGGTTTGGTTAGTTTGGTAGTCGGTTCGTTTGAAAACTACGGCGGCATCGTTGCGTGAATAATAATGATCTTCCAGGAAGATGCCTGTGCGCTCGTCGTGGGAGAGATTTTCCCCGTCGAAGGTGTAGGTAGGGAAGGGGGAGTGATCTAGCGAGACGAACCAGTCGGGGTGTTCTACCACCCATTTGGAATAGATGCCCACGTGGTTGGGAACCATGTCGGCGGCCAGGCGCACCCCGCGCTGCCAGGCCCGGCTGCGCAGGTTCAGGTAGGCTTCTTCGCCGCCGAGGTCATTGGCGATGACATAGTCGTAGAGCGAGTAGGCCGACGAGACGGCGTCGGGATTCCCGCAAAGTTGTTTGATGCGCTGGGAGGCAGGGCTGCGTTCCCACAGGCCGATCAACCACAAGCCAGTAAAGCCCCACCGGGCCAGCTTATCGAGTTCCTCATCGGGCACTTGATCCAGCCGTTTGACCTCGCGGTGATACTCCTTGGTCAGTTGGCCCAACCAGACGTAAGCGTTTTTGGCGATCAGCACCAGGCGCGGCATCCAATCGCTGTCGGGGCTGAAACGTTCCTCTTCAGGATAATCGAGTGACGCTTGATATTCCGGCACGTGGGATGGGCTGGGTCCGAAACCGAAGGAGATCGGTTTCTCTTCCTCTTTGACGAAGTCGATGCTCTTTAACAGCCGCTGCAGGAATTCGCCTAAAGTGGTCGCCCAGCGCTCGCGGATATATTCCAACTGACCGGTGAGGGAGTGAGGCGATGCCAGGGCAGGGGCCCTCAGCAGCTTAGTCAGGGTTTGGTTCTCAGGCCCGAAGGTGGGTTGTGTCTCGAAGAAATCGTGCAGTTCGTTGATGATCTTGGGATAAATGGTGTGCTTTTCGAGGGCGCTGTCGTCGAAGAGTTCTTGGTAGGGTGCGAAGGCTGGATTGGCATTCGCCAGCCACAACATGAGCAGCTCTTCGAGAGCGATCTGGCGGTTGAGCAGGCCGTCTGTGCGCCCCCACAGATACTCGTCGATGGTGCGCTCTGCGCGGTAAACGGCCACAGGCGGGAATTCATCGGTGAAGCGGCGCAGAGCGTGATCGACTTTTTCTTTGCCCAATCTGGCATCCAGCCAGACCAGGGCTTTATCCAGCGCCTGGGGATTGGTCTGCAAGCGGTATTGACGCGCCGTATAGTGCAGCAGTTCGTCGATCAGGCCCATGGCGTTGATCTGGCCCGCCTTGACAGCTTGCTCGGGGAAGTGGATCAGGTCCCGCTGGGCGTTCATTTTCTGGGCGAAGCTGCGCGCGGCGTGGAAGTCGGCAAAGATCACATTGCCGCTCAATGAAAAAAGGGTCTCTGAAAATTGATAGCGGTCTCGAGATTGGCGGGAGATGTGGAATTCGAATTGGGGCATAGAAGGTAGTCTGGTAGTTTGGTAGTCTGGTGGTCTGGTAGTTGGTGAGTTTAGTTATACCATGGTTTGGGGATGCCAGTAAGCAGTGAACAGTGGGCAATTGCCAGTGGCAGGGCAATCGCATTTAGACACTTTATGGATAATGCGGCAGTTGCCCCGTAGGGGTGCACGCCATAGGCGGAACTGCACCAACATTTGCGAAGTCGCCCTTCGGCGACTGGAATTCAACCTGCGCGCCTTGCGGGCCTCCGGCCAGGCAGGTTTCGCAACTGTTGCTGCGACTTCCAGTCGCCGAGATCGGAGCTAACAATCCATATGCGATTGCCCTGTTGCCAGTGGCCAGGAATCAGTTGTGATGAGTATTCCGCGGTAAAATTTTATTATCTTGTTCAAAGGAGGCATAAATTGCGCATTACTACCTGGAATGTCAATGGCTTGCGGGCCGCGCTTCGCAAAGGGGCTGCGGATTGGTGGGACGCAGAGCGACCCAATGTGTTGTGCTTGCAGGAGATCCGCTCTTGCCCCGATCAACTGACCGCCGATCAACTGACTCAGTTGGAGAGGGTTCACGCAGAATGGAATCCAGCCCAACGAGCTGGCTACAGCGGCGTGGCTACTTTTTCCATCCCTGAACCGCTGGCTTCAGAAAAGGGCCTGGGGGATGAGCGCTTTGACATCGAAGGCCGCGTGATTCAGACGCGGTCTCAGGATTTCACCCTGTTCAATATCTATTTCCCTAATGGGGGCCGCGATCACAGCAGGGTTGGATACAAGCTAGATTTTTACGCTTATCTTTTAGCGCTCTGCGACCAGATGCATAAAGCTGGTGAACAGATCATCATTTGCGGCGATTTCAACACCGCTCATCAAGAGATCGACCTGCGCAATCATAAACAGAACCAAAATACGACCGGCTTCCTGCCCGAGGAACGCGCCTGGATCGATAAGTATCTCGATCATGGCTTTGTGGATGCCTATCGGCAGTTATATCCGGACCGGGAGCAATATACCTGGTGGACGTATCGTTCCAATGCCCGCCAACGCAATGTCGGCTGGCGCCTGGATTATTTCCTAGTCAGTGAAAGCCTGATGGCGCGCGTCGAGGATGTGATTGTGCATGATGATGTGCTCGGCTCGGATCACTGCCCGGTGACGTTGGTAATACAGGACGCGGATTGACGCTGATAACTACGGATAAAAAAGCTTCCAAAAATCCGTTGGATTTGTGCTCAAAATGCCTAACCCGGACAAGCCGGAACCAAAAATTTTCGCTTTGCGTGCCGTTGGCAACCACATGAGAAGCACGCCTGCGGCGAGTACACACGCCAAAGGCGCGCAGAGCGAGGCTCACAAAGAAAAGAGTAAAGTCCAAAACCTTTGTTCCCTTTGTGTTCCGGCCGTAGGCCCGCAAAGCGTTGTGATCTTCATGGTGAAATTTCTTGTTTTTTGTGCATACTTGTCATTGCTAATCGCCTAACAGAACTGTAATGCCCGTCCATACCCCAGACCTATTGACGGTGTTATGTACTCGATGTAGGCTTTAGTATAGAAGGCGTCTTAGCGATCCGGCGGGCACGCCGACTGGTGTGAGGAAGTATAAAATGAAGAGTAAATCTCCAAGAGCTAGACTTACCCCAAACCATAATCGTGGAAGTAAGGCCCAGGGCATGGTGGAATTTGCCCTGGTGCTGCCAATCTTGCTGCTGCTAATCATGGGGATAGTTGAGTTTGGGCGCTTGATGTTTATTTATTCATCGGTGAATACTGCCAGCAGCGAAGCCGTAAGGTATGGTTCTGCAGTGGATGATACAGGGGGGACGCCTCGATATGTAGATTGTGCTGGAATTCAAGCGGCTGCGACGCGCATTGGATCGCTGGTAAATATATCATCGATTACGATAAGCTATGATGAGGGGCCTGGCGGAGCGACGATCTCCAGCACTTGCCCTCCACCAGATCCGGATAGCCTCGTTGGCGGCCGGGATCGCGTGTATGTACAGATTCAAGCCCTTTACCAGCCTATCGTACCATTTTTCAATAATACAAGCTTTACGATAAGCGCCGATAGTTCTCGTACGATTGTCAAAGATATCGATCTTGGAGAAGGAGGCGCACCCGGTGGAGGGGGCGGCGGTGGAGGAGGCGGAGGGTTGCCTACTGTCAGTTTTACATCTGACGTTCAGTCGGCAGCCGAGAATGCTGGTGCGGCTACGATCACTGCTCAATTGAGTGCGACTATAGCCAGCGATGTAACAGTACCCTTCACGGTCAGCGGAACAGCCACGCAGGGAGTCGGCGATGACTATACCATCACATCCAGCCCAATTACTATTCCAGCGGGAAGCACCACGGCGAATATCGTAATCTCAATTGTAGATGATGTTAATATTGAGGGAGATGAAACTGTCATCGTGACCATGGGGACGCCCACCAATGCCATCAAAGGCTCTCCCGATGAGCACACTGCTACAATCACGGATAACGATAGTGTTCCTGTTGTCTCGTTCGCTATGGCCAGTCAGAGTGATGGCGAGGATACCGGCAGTTTGCTCGCGAGGATTGAATTGAATCATGCCACCGGCAGCGATGTCAGCATACCATTTACTTTAGGCGGCACAGCGACTGAAGGGGGCGATTATTCCATCACGGCCAGCCCGGTGACCATCTCTGCGGGAGATACCTGGGTGAATATTACTATCACCGTCAACGACGATGGGGATATTGAGGGCGATGAAACTGTGGTTATCACCATGGGCAGTCCAACCAATGCTACCAAAGGCTCGCCAGATGTACATACGGCGACTATTGAGGATAATGACTCCAATCCAACCATGCACGTAGATGATTTGAATGGCTGGTACAGCGATGGA
>JADHXE010000037.1 GCA_016783125.1 Anaerolineales bacterium | reverse complement strand
CGGTATATTTTTCATCGAACTGCGTAAGCCCTATTAGTTTGATCGGCTTTTGAAGAAGAACCAGGAGTGATGGCAACCAATGCACTCCTGGTTTTTTGTTCTTGACACTCTCTGGTGTTTATGTATAATATTCGTAGTTGCGAACATTCGCAATAAGGACAATTATGACTCATTGCCATACAATTATTGAAACCCTGCGCCAAAAAGGTTATCGCCTCACCCCGCAGCGTGAGATGATCCTCGAAACCATCGCGCATAGCGGTAACCACATGACGGCCGATGAGATTATTGCGCAAGTTCGAACGCGCACACAAGCTGTCAATATTGCCACGGTATATCGAACGTTGGAGATGCTAGTTGATGAAGGTCTGGCCTGCCAGACGGATCTGGGCGACGGCAAGGTGATTTATGCAACTCTTCAGCACGGTCCCCATGTGCATCTGGTTTGCAAATTATGCCGCCAGGTCATCGATGCAGATTATGAGATGTTATCCCCTCTGAACGAGCAGCTGCTCCAAAAGTTCGGTTTCAGTGCTGATTTGCAGCACATATCCATATTTGGTGTCTGTACTCAATGTAAGAAAGGAGAATAAAAAATGCTTCCTACTTTACCACTACTTCGACCCGATGCGCTACATATCCCCGATGGTTTTCTCAATTTGACAGTAGCCATCATCTTTTGGATTCTTACAGTGATCTTTATCGGAGTGGCTGTCCGCAAAACGCGCGGACAATTTGGTGAGCGTCAAATCCCGTTGATGGGGGTTATGGCGGCTTTCATCTTCGCGGCACAGATGATCAATTTCCCGGTGGCAGGCGGGACTTCGGGCCACCTGCTCGGCGGCGCGTTGGCTGCCATTGTGCTTGGCCCTTGGGCAGGTATGCTGGTGATGACCACCGTTGTCGGCGTGCAGGCCCTGATCTTCCAGGATGGCGGTTTGGTAGTCATGGGCGCCAACATCTTTAACATGGGTCTGCTGACTGCGCTGATTGGCTATGGTCTTTACCGTGGGGTACAAGGCCGCAGCCGCAAGGCCCGTTTGACTATCGCTGGGGTTGCTGCCTGGCTCTCGGTGGTAGCTGGCGCTTTGTTGACTGCTTTCCAACTCTGGCTCAGCGGCACTTCGGCTTTGAGGGTGGTCTTTCCAGCTATGCTGGGCGTGCATGTGATAATCGGAGTCGGTGAAGCCCTGATCACCGTGGCGGCTCTGGCATTCATCTGGCAGACGCGGCCTGATCTGTTGACCGAAGAAGAACCCAAAGGGGGGCGTGGTTGGATCTTTGGGGGGGTACTGATCTCCCTGGCTGTTGTACTGATTTCCCCTTTGGCTTCGGCTTTCCCTGATGGCCTTGAACGGGTTGCCATGAATGTGGGTTTCATTGGCACCGGGCTGGACGCTCCCTTTGAGATTCTGCCGGATTACACGCTGCCCTTCCTGGGCGAGACCGGGATGTCTACCATCCTGGCTGGAATTGTGGGCATGGTGGTTGTCGCCGGGTTAGCCTTGGGAGTAATGTGGCTTCTGCGCCGCCCCGCTCAAGCTGAAAGCTGAAAACTAACCATCCTGAATGCACATCAACACCTTTGACCACTACCAGACCCGCAACAGTTTGATCCACCGCTTAGACCCACGCGTCAAGGTAGTGGTCACGGTTCTTCTCATCCTCTCCAATGTCATCTTACCGGATGGGGCCTGGTTGGCCTTTGCGTTAACCTGGGGGATGTTGCTTTTTTGTAGTCTGTTCGCCAGGATCAGCCCCCGTTTTCTCATCACTCGCTCGTTTGTGGCTTTGCCTTTTGCCTTTGCAGCAGTGACTGCCATTTTCACCATCCCGGGGCAAGCTGTGTTTGAGTTTAATATCAGCTCTTGGCATTTAACAGCCTCCGACGCAGGTTTGATCCGTTTCTTTAGCATTCTAATCCGGGGCTGGATTTCGGTACAGATGGCAATCCTTCTAACCGCTTCCACTCCATTTCCTGATCTGGTTCACGCGCTGCGACACTTGCGCATTCCCGATATCATCGTAGCAACGATCTCCTTTATGTATCGCTATCTCTTTGTTCTTAGTGACGAGACAGTGAGATTGTTACGTGCGAGAGAAGCCCGAAGCGCTAGCTTGACAGGTAAGCGAAAGCGGGGTGGTTCGATCCGCTGGCGTGCCAGAGTTGCTGGCAGCATGGCAGGACAGTTATTCTTACGCAGCTATGAACGCAGCGAACGGATTTACAATGCCATGCTGGCACGCGGATATCGCGGTACTTTGATGACGCTCAATCCCCATGAGATGCAGCCCAAGGATTGGGCCCTGGGGGTGATTGCCCTGGTAATGCTGGTCATTATTCAAATAGTTGGTCGTAACTACTCAGGCTAAGAGAGAGATACCCCGAAAAAAGGGTGTGCGTGGGCGCAAAGCGGGCGCACCCCCACGCACACCCTTTTTTCGGGAACCTTCTTTTATAGCTGAGCAATTACAATTAGTTGCCAGATATAGAGGATCAAATGCCTATTGTTCATGATACCCATCTTCAAGATAAACTAGCATCCTGCATTGAGCATCCGAATGGTTGTTTGTTAGCAGTTGAAAATTTATCTTTTAGCTATCCTGATGGCCATGCCGCTTTGCACAATGTCTCTTTACATATTGAAGCTGGTGAGAAGGTGGCCCTGGTTGGGCCTAATGGCGCTGGCAAAAGCACGTTGATGCTGCATCTGAATGGCATTTTCTTGGGGGACGGGCAGATTCAGATTGCTGGGATGCAAATGGATAAAGCGTCTCTTCCCCTGATACGCGCCAAAGTGGGCATGGTATTTCAGAACCCGGATGATCAACTTTTCTCTCCCACGGTTTTCGAAGATGTGGCCTTTGGGCCTTTGCACATGGGTTTGCCCGAAGCAGAAGTGCACGCCCGCGTGGAGCGTGCTTTAGAGCAGGTTGGCATGCAAATCTACGCTCAGCGTCTGTCACATCATCTGAGTATGGGGGAGAAGAAGCGTATCGCCATCGCGACAGTTTTGGCGATGAATCCCGAGATATTAGTGCTGGATGAACCCTCAGCGGGGTTAGACCCGCGCGCGCGGCGCTCATTGATTGAACTCCTGCGCCAGATGCCAATGACGATGCTGGCCTCGACCCATGATATGCGCTTAGTGCAGGAATTACTTCCCCGCACAGTGATCATGGATCAAGGACATATCGTCGCTGATGGCCCTACGGATGAGTTGCTAACGGATCAAGCCCTTTTAGAAGCCCATGGCCTGGAACAGCCCTAAGGAATGGTGATTTGCTAAATGCAGACCCTAAGGGTTTCCACCAGAATCTGTAATGGTCAACAAGATGATAGACACACAAAGAGCACCACGCAAAGGCGCAAAGACGCCAAGAAAAACAGAAAAACCTTTGCGCCTTAGCGGCTGGCCGTAGGCCCGCCTTTGGCGTGCGTGAAACTTTGGCCCTGTATAACATCATCCTGGCCACTACAGTTTCCACCAGAATCGAACTCAAAAGGGGTCTTCTTAAAAATAAGGGGAAAGTCGAGCTTTTTCGAAAATTTTGCGACAGTTTCACCTGGATCACGGAAAAATCCAACTTCTTTGCCCCGAAATATTGAGATACTCCCATGCCTAATACTCTCGCTGTTAGCACTCTCTGAGAAGTGGTGCTAAATTTGTTAATTTCGTATTAGAACTGGCTTCCGGAAAGCCCCATTTCTTGACGCATATTAGCCTAAATGATATGATAGGTTACGTTCTATTAGCACTCTCAATGCGAGAGTGCTAAATAAGTACTAAAATGAGTGATCTTACCGAACGCCAGAAACTGATCCTTGCGCTGGTCGTCCGGGAATTTGTTGAGCAGGTGAACCCTGTCGGTTCAAAATCTTTAGTACAGGATTATTCTCTCAACTTTAGCCCGGCGACAGTTCGCAACGAAATGGCTTTCCTCACGGAGGCAGGATACTTGCAACAGCCCTATATATCGGCTGGCCGTATCCCTACCGAGGAAGGCTATCGCTATTTCGTTAGCCAGTTGATGGGTCGCGCCTCGCTGCCCTCAGAGACACGGCACACGATCCAGCATCAGTTCTATCAGGCTCGCACTGACATTGATCAGTGGATACGCCTGGCAGCTTCGGTGCTGGCACGTCAATCCCGCGGGGCCTCCTTGGTCACTTCGCTGCACCCGGAACATGCTCGATTGAAGCATATCGAACTGATTGCCACTCGCGGGCGGCAGGTTTTGATGGTGCTGGTTTTGGAAGGCGGCGAGATTCGCCAGCAAATGTTGAAGCTGGACGAACCGGTCTCCCAAGAAAAACTAAGCATCACTGCTGTTTGGGTGAATGAAATTTCCCAGCAGAAAGATGCTCGTGAAACCTCAGCGCTGACCAGCCGGGCCGACGATGATCTGAAGCGCGATATCCTAAAACTAACCGTCGAAGAGATGCAGCGCTCCGATGATGTTTTAGCGGGCGATATCTACCGTGATGGATTAGCAAACGTGCTGGCAGAGCCGGAGTTTTCTGCACCGGGTGCCGCTCATAAGGCATTGCGCTTTTGGGAAGAACGCTCCCAGATGGAAGACTTGCTCTCTCAGACGGTGCTATCTCCTGACACGAGCGGCATTCATGTGCTGATCGGCGGTGAGGGTACCTGGGAAGATCTAAGCGAATGCGCCGTGGTGCTTTCGCGCTACGGGGTGCCCGGTGTAGCCACCGGCGCGCTGGGTGTGCTTGGCCCCACTCGTATGCCCTATGCACAAACGATTTCCACCGTCCAGTTTGTCGCCAATTTGCTCAGTGACCTGGTCGGTGATACTTTGCCAGATGAGAGGTACGACGAAACACAATGAGCAGAAAGAAGAACGCGAAAGCGAACGCGAAAGAAATATTGGTTGAAGAAACCCTCGAGGGCGAATCCGCTGTTGAGGAAAAGGATCAGCCCCAAACGGAGTCCGAGGTTCCCGTTGAAAAAGCGGACTCCCCCAAGGCTGTTGAGGAGAGTCCGGAGCTGGAACTTTCCCCTGAAGAAATTATGGAACTAAAAATTACGCTTGAAGAAAGTCAAGCAAAAGCAGACGAATATCTTGATGGCTGGCAGCGCGCCCGTGCTGAATTTGCAAATTACAAAAAACGGGTGGAACGGGATCGCGAGCGTTTCCATAAGGATGCCGTCGGTGATGTGACAAAACGCTATTTAGCAATTGTCGACGATCTTGAACGCGCCTTGAAGGATCGACTTCAAGAGGGTGATGGTACTACCTGGGCTGAAGGGATTGAGTTGATTTATCGCAAGATGCTCAATACTTTAGAAGCCGATGGTATCACCCCGATAAATGCTGATGGCGAGATCTTTGACCCCAATCTGCACGAGGCTATTGTAAAAACCGAAAGTGATGAGCATGAATGTGAACAGATCATCGAGGTTTTGCAGCAGGGCTATATGATTGGTGATCGGGTTCTGCGCCCGGCAAAGGTTCGAATAGCTGCATAGGGTGTAAGAATATATGGGTGCATTTCAAATGAGTTGATGCGCCGAACGCAGGTATCCGTATTGCGTACTGCCTACGGCATATTCCGTAATGCTTCCCAAATACGCTATACGGAATACGCAGCGAGTCCTTCAACCGAAATGAAGCGCACACGAATAAATATTTTGGAGGAACAAAATTATGGCTAAAATTATCGGAATTGACCTAGGTACGACCAATTCTGCTGCCGCTGTTGTAGAAGGCGGAGAACCAACTATTATCCCTTCCGCTGAAGGCGAACGACTGGTCCCTTCTGTGGTGGCAGTCAACAAAAACCACGAACGTCTGACCGGGCGACCCGCTCGAAACCAGGCGGTTGTAAACCCAGAAAATACGATCTTTTCGATGAAACGATTTATGGGTCGAAAATACGATGATCCTGAAGTGCAGCGAGCCAAGGAACTTGTACCTTATGACTTGGTCAAAGCGCCTAACGGTGATATGCGTGTAATTCTGGACGGTAAGGAATACTCGCCGCCCGAGATTTCGGCCATGGTTCTGGCGAAGATCAAGGCTGACGCCGAAGCTTACCTCAGCGAGCCGGTCACCCAGGCGGTGATCACGGTTCCTGCTTACTTCAACGATGCCCAGCGTAACGCCACCAAGGATGCCGGGAAGATCGCCGGTTTGGAAGTGCTGCGTATCATCAACGAACCTACAGCTTCTGCACTGGCGTACGGTTTGGATAAGAAACAGAACGAAATTATCGCTGTCTACGACTTGGGTGGTGGTACCTTCGATATTTCTGTCCTGGATGTTGGGGAGGGTGTCTTCCAGGTGCGCTCCACCAGTGGTGATACCTTCCTGGGCGGTGATGACTTCGATCAGCGAGTGATCGATTTCTTGGCCGATGAATTCCAGAAAGATCACGGTATTGATCTGCGCAAGGATCGCCAGGCGCTCCAGCGTTTGAAAGAAGCTGCCGAGAAGGCCAAGATCGAGCTTTCCAGCTTGCAGAAAACTGAGATTAACTTACCTTATGTCACTGCTGATGCCACTGGCCCCAAGCACCTTGTTCTAAACCTGACACGCGCTAAACTAGAGCAGTTGACTGCTGATTTAGTGAATCGTTCGATTGCGCCTGTAAAACAAGCTCTGGATGATGCTGGCTTGAAGCCTTCCGAGATCAACGAGATCGTGTTGGTCGGTGGTATGACCCGTATGCCCGCTGTACAAGAGGCTGTCAAGAAGTTCTTTGGTAAAGAGCCCCACAAGGGCGTCAACCCCGACGAAGTGGTTGCCGTTGGCGCGGCCATTCAGGCTGGCGTCTTGGGCGGCGATGTCAAAGATATCCTCTTGTTGGATGTCACCCCGCTAACCTTGTCGGTAGAAACTTTGGGTGCGGTAGCTACGCCGTTGATCGAGCGCAACACCACTATCCCGGCCCGCAAGAGCCAGATATTCTCCACGGCTGCGGCTAACCAACCTCAGGTTGAGATCCATGTGCTGCAAGGCGAACGCCCCATGGCCTCGGACAACAAATCCCTGGGCCGCTTTATCCTGGATGGTATCCCCCCGGCGCCGCGCGGCGTCCCCCAAATCGAAGTGACCTTCGACATTGATGCCAATGGTATCCTGGAAGTCACTGCACAGGACAAAGCCACTGGGCGCAGTCAGAACATCACCATTACAGCTTCATCCGGCTTGAGTGATTCTGAAATCGATAAGATGAAGAAAGAAGCCGAGAAACACGCTGAAGATGATCTCAAACGCAAGGAACAAGTTGAAGCCCGCAACAAGGCTGATAATATGGTCTACACGGCCGAAAAGGCGCTTGAAGATCTTGGCGAAAAAGTTCCGGATGATATCAAGACAAAAGTGCAGGATAAAGTTGCCGAAGTCCGCAAAGTTTTAGAAGATGAGAACGCCGATACAGAAACCCTGAACCGCGCGGCTGATGAACTTGGCAAGGAAATCCAGCAAATCGGTGCGGCGGCGTATGAACAGCCTGGAGCTGGCCCCATGCCCGGCGCTGGCGAAGCCGACCCTGGCCCTGAAGGTACGCCGCCTCCTGACGGCCAATCTGGCCCTGATGATGAAGATATTGTAGACGGCGAATACCGAAACGCGTAAGTGAGTACCAAGTGCCAGGTGTCAGGTGCCAAGTTGTGACTTGCAGCTTGAAACCTGGTACTTGGCACTTGAAACCTGACACTCAACATGCCACGAGACTATTACGAAATACTCAGCGTCCCTCGAGGCGCATCGGGAGATGAGATAAAATCCGCCTTCCGCAGTTTGGCGCGTAAATATCACCCGGATGTCAGTAAAGAAGCTGACGCAGAAGAGCGCTTCAAGGAAATCAACGAGGCCTACGCGGTGCTCTCTGATCAAGAGAAACGCGCTGCGTATGACCGTTACGGTCATGCCGGAGTTCAAGGGGCGGGTGGTGTGCCGGATTGGACCACCATGGATTTTAGCGATATCTTCGATGAACTCTTCGGGTTTGGATTTGGCGGCTTCGGTAGAAGTTCACGCCGATCACCCAATGCTCCGCGTCGTGGTCAGGATTTACAATACCGCGTTCATCTCGATTTCAAAGAGGGTATCTTTGGTACCGATAAAGAAATCGAGATCGTCCGTAATGAGCGCTGCGAAACCTGTCAGGGATCGGGGGCCAAGCCAGGTACCTCACCAACCCGCTGCTCCACTTGCAACGGGCAGGGCGAAGTGCGGCAATCTCGGCAAACCATCCTTGGTTCGATGGTGCAGGTAACCAACTGCCCGGCCTGTGGCGGCAAAGGTGAAGTCATTACCGCGCCTTGCCAGACTTGCACGGGTAGAGGCCAGGTGCGTGTGACGCGCAAGAAGGTGGTCACCATTCCCGCAGGCGTCGACACGGGTACGCAGATCCGCCTGACCGGAGAAGGCCAGCCTGGCGTGAACGGCGGCCCTCCTGGCAACTTGTATTTGATCATCCAGGTTCAATCCCATAAATACTTCCACCGACGTGAGCACGATATTCTCCTGGATTTGAACATCAATGTCTCTCAAGCCACTCTTGGTGACGAGGTCAATGTCCCCACGGTAGATGGAGACGCAGTTCTAAAAATCCCTGCTGGCACCCAACCCGGCAAGATCATCCGCATGCGTGGTAAAGGTGTGCCACATTTGCGGAACAATAGTCGTGGTGATCAGTTGGTGGTCATCAATGTCAGCATTCCCAAATCACTCTCCGACGAGCAGAGGGAATTATTCCAACAATTGGCTGGCAGCCTGGGCACTGAAGTCACACCCCAGGAACGCGGCTTTTTTGATCGATTGAAAGATGTCATTGGGGGATGATTTCAGTAAGTAGGAAGCACCCGAAAAATGGGATGTATGGCGTGCTCCGCACGCCATACATCCCATTTTTCGGGGTAACCCGTTTCGTATTATGAAGTGGTTAGAAGTTTCACTAAGCGTCGATGGCGAGATGGCCGAGGCTGTGGCTGAAGTATTGGCGCGCTATGTTCCCAACGGTGTGGTCATCGAGAGCACAGCCATCGAAGCAGACGTAGAAGGTGAGGGTTACCCTGTGGGGTCCTTGCGCGTTTGTGGCTATCTGCCCGTGGATGGTCAACTGGAAGATACCCGCCAGCGTATCGAAGAAGCGCTCTACTTTTTGGGGCGCATTCAGCCCTTACCCAGACCCGAATTCAAGCCCATCGCTGAAGTCAATTGGGCTGAGGCCTGGAAAAAGCATTACCGCCCCATTGCCATTGGTAAGCGTTTGATTATCATCCCCGCCTGGCTGAACTCCCCTGACGACACTCGTATTCCCATCCGAATCGATCCAGGTATGGCCTTTGGCACCGGAACCCACCCGACGACGCAGCTTTGTTTAGAATTATTAGAAGTTCAGCTTCTCAAAGAAGCTGAACTTCTGGATGTAGATATTATCGACGTGGGCTGCGGCTCGGGGATTTTATCCATCGCGGCCCTCAAGCTGGGCGCTTCTCGCGCCTTTGGGGTGGATACTGACTCTGAAGCGGTTACTGCCGCCCAAGAGAACGCAGCCAATAATGGCGTCGCTGACCGGGCGGATTTCGCCGTCGGCTCAGTGCCCGAAATAATGGCTGGTGTTTTCCCCGTGAAGCAAGCTCCCGTTGTGGTAGCGAATATCCTGGCCTCAATCTTGATCCGCCTGCTTGATGCCGGCCTCGGAGATTTAGTATCTAATGATGGCGTATTGATTCTCTCAGGCATCCTGGAAGAGCAACTCCCCGAAATGAAAGATGCACTCCAAACGCATGGGTTCAGGGTGCACGAAAAGCGTCAAATAGATGATTGGGTTGCGGTAAGCGCGCTGCGCTAACGAAAGCGCTCGTCTGAACGTTTTTCTCGAACTTCCCCCTGTGTTTCTTCCAACCAACCAACACGAATATCAGCATCAGGCTCGAATGCGGGTATGTGAGGTTTGATATCTAGCAGCGGTGTGCCATCGAGGATATCGATATTTTCGATATGTAGGATATTCCCTTCACGCTTTACCAATTTGACCACAGACAACCCGATGGGATTAGGCCGCTTGGGCGCTCGCGTGGCAAACAATCCTCGAGGCTGGGTATCGAGAAAGGGTGTTACCGTCAGCTTCACTGAATCCACTTGGTGAAAATGATAGAGCAAGATGATGTGCGAAAAGCCTTCAAGATCACTCAACCCTTCTTGGAATTCTGGAAATATCTCTATTGTCCCCTGAATACCGCTGGCCCCCGCAGGTTGGATAGGCATACCCTCAATTTCTGTGAAAGGACTGTGAATCACACCGATAGGTTTATAAGATATTCTCATAGCGTGTTTTCCGAAATAGCCAAATGACGATTTAATTACGAATAAAAATCGAATGACACTAATGACACGAATTTTTACTGGTGACGATGCTCCAGCGTCGTAACGAGTAATTCAAGCACCCGGCGACCTTTGCCCAGAACGCTGCTACTACTATAACCAAACTTTGCAAGACACGCAACTGCGACCCGGCGCTTCAACCCTGAACATTCGTTGCTCGTAACCAATCGAAAAAAATCGCGCCGCTTACCCACGGGGCGATAGCCCCGGTCTGCTGCCGGGTAGAAGGGGCAGTTTCCTGCCCCTCCCCCCACAGAACCGGACGTGAACAATTCGCTCATCCGGTTCGTCAGTAGCCACAGGCTTGCGATAACTTGACCACTCGCCTATAACTAACCAATGGCTTACCAGACCACTGGCGCACAACTTTTGCTACCCTACCGGCATTAGATGTTGGTATGGATTATCCTGGGTCTCGGAAGGGGATATATCAGGTGGATTACTTCAAACTTCTCCATCGTGATTCTACCCTTTTGGCTTCGGCGGCTCAACCAGTACCGCCAAGCTGCTACCACGTGCCAATAGAGCTTCTCCATTGCCCGGTAGTTGCTACGGACGCCGTAGTACCGGTAGTGTCCTATCAGTTTCAGGCACAATTTCCGGTATTGCTCATTTGGTGGTTCATGGCGATTTTGACGACACCAGTGCCAAGCCTTTTTCATTGCCCGTCGCAATCTCTTGCGAGCCGTCTTCCTTTTGATGACCCAATCCCCACGGCGGGACTTCGCCCAGTAGTGGGTAAATCCAAGAAAATCGAATGTACCCTTGCCCTTCTTTTGATGGTTGGGCGGTTTACCGAACTCTACCAGCCGTGTCTTCTCTGGATGGAGGCTCAGTCCGAAGCGTCCCAGGCGTTTGGACAGCACCGCCATCACTCGGCGGGCATCGCTCTCCAGTTCGCACCCGATGATGAAATCATCGGCAAAGCGTAGCAGAAAGCTGCGTCCTTTCAACCGGGGTTGTACTTCTTTCACGAACCATTCATCCAGTACGTGATGGAGGTAGATATTCGCCAGTATCGGGGAAATGACCCCGCCTTGCAGCGTCCCCTTTTCTGGGTAACTCAAGGTTTCCCCATCCACCACTCCGGCGTTCAGCCATTTCCCGATGTAGCGTATCACCCCTCCATCATTGACCCTCTGCTTGATGATTTCTCTCATCTTGCCGTGGTCAAGGTTGTTGAAAAATCCACTTACATCTGCGTCCACTATCCAGTTGATGTTCAATCTCAGACATTGCTCGCGAAGCTCTCTCAATGCCTGATGCGGGCTGTGTCCCTTCCGGTAGCCGTGTGAGAAGTCATAGAAGTCTTGCTCATACACTGCTTCCAGCAGCATTGCCACTGCCCGCTGGACTATCTTGTCCTCGATCTCTGGTATCCCGATTGGGCGTCTCTTTCCTTTTTCCTCATCGAGCCATATTCGCTTCACCGGCGGTGCTACGTACTGCCCGTTCCGCATTTTCTCGTACAGGTTGTGGAGGTTCTCGTCCAGGTTGACAGCGTATTCTTGCGCCGTCATCCCGTCCAGCCCCGGCAATGCGGTCTTGTTGACCTGCCGGTACGCCTCCTTCAGGAAGTCTTCGTCCACCCGGTACATCAGTGAGGTGAACACCTTTCCCGGATTGCGGACTGCCAGTTCCGCAATCTGTTGAAGTTCTGTTGATATGGTTTGTGACCGCTGTGTATCTCCCATAGTTCCTTCCAACAGTTTGTTGTGCCCGGCTCGGTTTTCCCTCCACTGGGTCGCTTGGGTCTCACTTCCCCAGTATCTCAGGTACTATGCCTCGCTACCACTGCCATCTGCCCTTCTTGGGTCGCTTCGCTCTTCGCTTTCGTTTCCCAATACCCTTTCCCACTTTCTTCTGGTTTGTGTCCCGGTTTTTTTCCGGCTCACTGAACATTGCCGAAAGTGTGGCCTTTCAGTGCCAGGTCTCTTGGTCAGCCAGTACTCCTTGTCTTCTGGCCGCTTGGTGGGAGACATGATGGCTCTCTCAAGTTCCCGAGTTACCCCTGTGAATACATGCCCCGTTCTCAGACCCCGGTGGTGTCCTGAATACTCGCCTTTTCGCATTCAGGGCTGCTACCTTCCAGCTATTGCACACTGTCGGCTTTTCTCAGGTGGCTTCTTCACCTGGTACTTCCACAAATATACCCTTTTCGAGGCTCTATAGCGCGGCCTGTATCCTTGCTCCATCCAGCTCCATACTCCCGTTACCGGGTTTGCATGTGGATTTCGCTACCGGCCTGCTGGCTAGACTTTGACCGGATGGGACTTTCACCCACTGGGTAACATTAGCAAATTTCAGGGGGGGTTCTCCTCCTTTCCGATGCTTCGGATTTATCTTGACACGAGCAAACGGGGTTAGATGGCCGATGTATACACCAGTTAGTAATCAATTGAATTCACATATCGCAAAGCTAATTCATTAAGATCAACTTTAGAGGTTGACAAGCGCAATTAGCTTTAACTTTAGAATGAAAACTCGATTAAATAAATCCCAAATGTAGTTTGTAAGCCGTAATTGCTGCGCCCTTTCTCGTAATTGGGTTTCCTTCACCACACTGGATATATCAGTTGCCAAGAAAGTTCCATGAACTAAAAATTTGTTTCGTATTTTTCGAACTGTTTCTCCAAACGAAATACCATCCCCCATTTGTTTGTTCAAAACTTTTTCTATCGGAGCAAGCAAATCTGCCAAATCCATTTTCACTAGCGTTTTATATACAGTTCCACCTAAAGGATCATTGCCCTTATCAAGCAAAAATAGTGCAGCAATGTAATGATACACACTGTTTATGTAAAAGCGAACGGGTATCGAATCTGGACCTGTTTCAAAAGACGCATAATCAAGCCGTTCGACTCCATAACAAAAGCCATGCAAAGTAGAAATCAGTGCAAATATTTGAAAACACTCTTCATCTGATAATTCTATTGATACTGTTGGGGGAGTTTTAAAAAGCTTCCAACCTATTTCTGCATTTCGGGCAACTGATCGTATTTTAGAGATTTGATACTCTCCAAGCTGCCGATTTTTCTCTGAGCCAAGGTAAGTACTAATATCTACAGCCTTCTCATACGTATCGCCCGCATTATCTTGTGTAGTAAATTTCGCAAGCAGTTCAATTGATTTCAATAGGCTTATATCAGAAGACATTGTTTCAAATTCTCAACGATAAGTTAACAAAAACAAAGACCATCTAACCCACGAATAATACGCTCTGCGTATTTTTGTGGACGTAGAACGTCCAGCGAACGTTCCACCGCGTGTACTCCGCCAACGGCGCGCAGAGCGAGAGCATGCTTCGCAAGCAGTGGAACGAGATAATATCGCTCTCCGCCACACGCTAACCGCTCCCCGTTCTCCACTCCCCGCTAAATGCGCAGCTCCACCACATCCCCCTCCTGCAGCACATAATCGCGGCTGACCATTTGCCCGTCGAAGGCCCCGCTCCCCCAAACCTTGGCAGATTTCAGGTTCTCTCGAAAATCCTGGTGAACTTTGCCAGCGAAATCTTCTACCGTGCCGCCAATCTTCAGTACAAAAGGTGAGTCGAAATTAGGCTCCTTGCCAGGGGGACGCGAGTAAACGCGCATGATTCCCAACTTGTCGTATATGGCTTTTTTCAAGCGCTCGAAGTGACGTTCTGCTGTCACAGAGATGGGGATCAGGGGGCACTCATCGCTCTCCATGAGTTCACACAGCACCTCGAAATCCTCATCTAACGTTTCGTCATCGCTCTTGTTGACCACCCCCAAGATGGGCATATATTTTATGCGCAGCCCGCCCTCATGCTCATCTTGTAGATGTTGGGGGATGATACGGCGCTCTTCCAATCTTGCGAGAGTCTCCTCGATTTGCTCGATAGGGTCAGCCTGGAGATCCACGACCAGCAGAGCCATATCGGCGTTGCGGATCAGGTTGAACAGCTCCGGTTCGATGAACTCCCCCTCGAGGGGCGGAGTGTCGATCAACTGGATCTGAACATTCTCGAACTGCATCATGCCTGGAGTGGGTCCCCAGGTCGAGAAGGGGTAAGGGGCTACCTCCGGTTTGGCATTGGTCAATGCTGCCACCAGGGCCGATTTGCCTGTATTGGCTGGGCCGAGCACAATAACCTGCCCCGCACCCTCTGAATCGATGTGAAAGGCGGAAACCTGCCGCCCAGGGCCGCCTTTTTTGTGCGTGTCCGCAGTCTTGAGCCTGGAGATCTTCCGGCGCAGATCGCTCTTCAAATGATCAGTGCCCTTGTGCTTGGGCATGATGGAGAGCATCTCTTCCAGCCAGGCAATTTTCTCCTGGTTGGTGGTCGCCTTGCGGAATTGCTCCTCGGCTTTGTAGTAATCTGGGGGAAGGTTCGTAGGCATAACGCAATAGACCGGAAAAAGGGTGTGCATGGGGGGTGTACACCCCCCATGCACACCCTTTTTCCGGGATTTCTTGTTTACGAAGATATTACACTGAGTTTACGACCAACTTTGGCAAAGGCTTCCAATCCCTGGTCAAGGTCATCTTTCTCGTGGGCGGCGGAAATCATTACCCGAATACGGGCTTTGCCGCGCGGCACAGTGGGGAAGCCCAGCGCCATCCCGAAGACACCCGCTTCGAAGAGCTTCTGGCTGAACTGCTGGGCCAGTGGCGCTTCTCCAAGCATAACGGGCGTGATCGGAGTTACGCCTGCACCGGTGTCGAAGCCCAGGTTGCTCATCTCGCTCTTGAAATAATCGGTGTTGGCCCACAGCTTATCAACAAGCTCAGTGGATTCTTCGAGCATATCTATGGCTTCAATGCAAGCAGCCACATCGGGGATCGTCATCGCTGAAGAGAACAAGAAGGGTCGGCCGCGTTGGTGCAGCCACTCTACAACTTTGGGATTTCCGGCCACCACACCGCCCATGACACCAAATGCCTTGGACATGGTGCCAACTTCAACGTCCACTTTGCCGTGCAGGTCGAAGTGATCGACAATACCGCGTCCACCGCGCCCCAAGACGCCTTCTCCGTGGGCGTCATCGACCATCAAGATAGCATCGTAATTCTTGCTGACGGCATAGATTTTGTCCAGCGGAGCCACGTCACCATCCATGCTGAAGACCCCGTCGGTGACAACCAGCGCCCGCCGGAAGTTAGCGCGGTGCTCCTTGAGCTGCGCTTCCAGGTGCTCGACGTCGCAGTGTTCGTAAGCGATGATTTTTGCGCTTGAGAGGCGGCAGCCGTCGATGATGCTGGCATGGTTCAATCGGTCGGAGAAGATGGCGTCTTCCTTACCCACCAACGCGGGGATGGTTCCCGTGTTCGCTGTGAACCCAGATTGGAAAGTGATTGCTGATTCCACACCCTTGAATTCAGCCAGGCGTTGATCTAGTTTCACGTGCATATCCATCGTACCAGCGATGGTGCGCACCGCGCCTGGGCCGACGCCATATTGCTGCATGGCTTTCTGGGCGGCCGCGACCACGCGGGGATGATTGGCCAATCCCAGGTAGTTATTGGAGCAGAAGTTGAGCGTTTTCACCCCATCAACAACTAACCAGGCCCCTTGAGGGGACCCCAGGGTACGGATGTTGTTGTACAGCCCCCCATCGTGCAGGTTTTGTAATTCTTCATCAATCCAGGTGAGTTTGTCGGTCATTTTTGCCTCGTGTTTGGAAATTAGATATTGGATATTGGATGTTAGATATTTGAATTCGATTTGTAACTCCTCTGCTAGACAGGGAAACTCCCGAAAAAAGGGTGTGCTCAGGGGGAGGCACCCCCTGCGCACACCCTTTTTTCGGGTAAATCCGTTCTATGGCTGAGGAGTTACTTTGATTCTATCAGGGCTTTTTTCTTTGCGCGGGTAAGCCTTTTTAGGGCATATTCGCGTTTTTGTGCCGTTGAGCGATCTGGTTGTTCTTCGACGAAAACTAATTTTACTGGCCGCCGTATGCGGGTATAGTACGCGCCACAACCGGCGTTATGTTCTTTCTCTCTCCGCTCTGGGTCAGTAGTCCAGCCGGTATATAAGGTGCCATCGGAGCACTCGACAATATAGCAGAAGCTAGCCATTATGCTGGATTTCTAGCGCTCATCATCGCCGCGGGGCTTGCCGCCAAAGCGCAGCATATCACCGAAGATACTTGAAGCCGCGGAAGATTTCTCTATCTTTGGGCGGCCTTCAGCAGCCCAGTCACCCTCCTGGCGTTCTTTCCACCAACGCTCACGCCCTTTTTGGGCGCGTTCCAGACGTTCGGTGAGCATTTCGGCATCTTCGCGGTTTATATCCTCTCGTAATATTTGCAAGGAAGCGATCACGCCGTCCAACACGCGTAATATATTCTCGCGGTTGAGCAAAGCGATACTGGTAAGAGAGCCTGGATCCCCAAAATGGACGATAGGCCCTGTGACCTCGGCATACGCGCGCCCGGCCATTTTTCGGGCTTCTCGCCAGCCTGGTTGATCTACGGTGGCGTTGAGCAAGGCAGCACCAATGATCTGGGGAACTGCATGAGTGGCGGTCATCAAGCCATCCATTTCCATTAGATCGGCGAATAAGGGAGAAGCGCCAACCAGACGAACGAGGTCTGCGGCTAACTTGATAGCGCTTGAATCGGTGCCTGGTGGTGTGGAGATGGCGATCAGGCCATCTTGGAACATATCAGGGTGGGCAGCATCGATGCCGATCTCATCGCTGAGTAAATATTGGGGTGCTATCGCAGGGGTAAGCCCCACGTATTCACATTCTTGGGGCAAAAGTTCAGCTACCCAATCGGCAATTTTTGCTTTGATGGGGGCGGTATCCATCAGCACGGCCCCAGGCTTCATTTCCGATGTGACGATTTCCATCATTTCTCTCACCTGGTCAACCGGGATCGCCATCACGATAACATCGGATTTATTCACGGCCTTGCTAAGATAAGTGACTGTTTCATCCACTGCGCCAATTTTGCGCGCCCGACTGGCAGTGGCTGGAACGATATCGAAACCAACCCGTTTGACCAGTTTCTCTTGTTCACCTAACGCTAAACCGAAAGACGAACCGATTTGACCTAAACCAATGATGGTGAGTTGAATTTTCACATCAACGCTCCCTATTGTTGATTATCTGCACTCTTGAGAGCGGAGAGCAGACGATCTTCTAAAGTATTTGGATCATTCACAGGGTGGATCTCCTGGTGACGGCGGATCAGGGATGCTGCCAGGGGAGTAGTACCAGCCTTGAGGGCCAAATCTGCCCCCCAAAGGGGATGCTGCTCAGCCACCACAAAGGGACGCCTCCACCCGCGCGGGATACTGTTCCCCCAGGTTTTCGCTAATCGGGGGATGAATTTTAATCCCAAAACAATAAAAAACCGCTCCCACAAACGCAGTGGACAGCGGATTTTGCCAACATCATGAAGTAAGGCTGCTACAAGCAGGTCAGGATGTATTTCCTCCTGGGCTTGGAGTGTTCTCAATACTCGCAAGCTATGGATTTGTTCGCCGGCCTGCATGTGAGTGAAGAGCACCATTTGAGAGGGGTTGAGCACTTCTTGCGCGAGAGCTAATTGTTCGGTTGTAGGTGTTGGCGCACTTGCTGCCAACCAGAATTGTCGAATGCGGTAGAAGATGTTTTCTATCTTCATCCAATTAAGGCGCTGAATAAGAGATGTAGGTCAGATTGACAATCTGACTTACGCCTTCCTCCATAATTTTCGAGAAGATACTTTTCATCCAACTAAAGCGCTGAACAAGAATTGAAGCGCTGGCCGAATGATCCAGCCCAAAATGTCGATGCCCAGGTAGGGGCCTCCGATGAACAGCACCATCAGAATCATGGGACCATAAGGCCGGATGCGCGCCAGGAAGTCAGACCAGGACGGCGGGAAGAAGTAGTCGGCAATTTTTTCGCCGTCTAATGGCGACAGAGGAATCAAATTGAACAGCATCAAAACCAGGTTAATGATGATAAATTCCAATAAGAGTTGAGGGAGTGTGGGGAAAAACCCGCCGGTGCTGTAAAAAGCCTGTTCCAAGGGGATCAAGCTCAGTCGAAACGGAACGGCAGCCAGGATCGCCAGCAGAAAGTTAGACATTGGCCCGGCCAGCGCGACCCACATCAACGCAGACGGTGAACGGCGCCGCAAAACGTAGGGGTTTACAGGCACGGGTTTGGCCCAACCGAAACCGGCAACCACTAACATCAGTGAGCCGAGTGGATCCAGGTGGGCCATAGGGTTGAGTGTCAGCCGCCCATTTTGCCGGGGTGTGTCATCCCCAAAATAATCTGCCATCCAGGCATGGGCAAATTCATGGACGGAAAACGCTGTTAGCAGAACGAAAATACGAGCGATCAGGGTTGAGAAATCAAGACCAAGCATTAAACACCTCTAATGCGGGGATTATACCACCCCATGGTAACTACATCCTACCCTCCCGCAGGTTGATAAAACGAGTGAAATTGTATATAGAAATCCGTGGCTCAATTGCTACGTAAAATCACCATCGAACCTGCGGGATGCCACAGGCAGAGCATCTACTCCCCATGATATAATGCCGCCATGCTGCCTGACCTGAAGATGCATGATATCGTGCGCTTGCGCAAGCCGCATCCCTGCGGCAGCCACGAATGGAAAGTGCTGCGCATCGGAGCGGATATCCGCCTGGAGTGCTTGGGGTGCCAGCGGCTGGTAATGCTCTCACGGCGTAAGTTGGCTCAACGGGTAAAGAGCATTACACACGCCGATGAAAAAAAATGAATTACCAAATTAAATATCAATCGAATTCTGATGGGTTTGTAGTGGCGAACGGGAGTGCGCCCTGCGAACGGGCACTCTCGTGCCCTACTACGAACCCATCATGCATTGTTCTATGAAATGAGTACACTTTATCTTGTAGCAACCCCTATTGGGAATTTAGAAGATATCACTCACCGTGCATTACGTGTATTAGCTGAAGCATCGTTGATCGCGGCTGAAGATACACGCCAGACGCGCAAGTTGTTATCTCATTATGAGATTAAACCATCTCAACCACTCGTCAGCTATCATGAACACAGTAAAGCGAAACAGATAGAGAGAATCATGACTGCTTTGGATGTTGGGGATGTGGCCCTGGTCTCTGACGCGGGAACACCTGGGATCAACGACCCTGGATTTGAGTTAGTGCGCGCCGCGCTGGAGTCTGGACACCAGGTCAGCCCCATCCCCGGCCCCAGCGCGCCTATGGCGGCTTTGACTGCTTCGGGATTGCCAGGCGACTCATTTCTCTATTTGGGCTATTTGCCGCGCAAGTCAGCGCAGCGTCAGCGCGCCATCGAAGAAGCAGCCTCACTTCCATTCACATTGATCTTTTTGGAAACCCCACATCGGTTGTTAGCTGCCCTGGATGATCTGGCCGCTGTTCTCGGTGATCGAGAGATCGCCGTAGCCCGCGAGATGACTAAGCTGCATGAAGAATTTTTCCGAGGAAGTATCTCCGAGGCAATCGCACACTTCAGCGCCAAAGCCCCGCGCGGAGAGATCACTTTGATCGTCGCCGGGGCATCGGCGGAAGGTGATGAGTGGTCTTCATCACGCTTGCGCGAAGAAGTGCAACTTGCACTGACCGAAGGTGAAAAGCCATCTCAAATCGCCCGGCGATTGACGAGGGAGTCCGGCTGGGCGCGCCGCGACATCTACAACCTTGTGACTGAGCTTCAGAATCAAACGGAACTTGATGAAGGAAATCTAGCATGAACCTGGATGATATAAAAGCTTTCCAAGAGTTAGATTCCCAAAACATGATCGCTGAGATTGATGGCCTGCCTGATCAATTAAATCAGGCCTGGGAATTCGGTAAGAGCCTTTCCTTACCGAAGTGGGAGAACATTTCTCGTGTGCTGATTGCTGGCATGGGCGGCTCGGCTATCGGCGCGGATTTATTGGCTGCCTATATTTCCCCGCTTTGTTCTGTTCCGGTGGTGGTGCACCGCGACTACAATTTGCCTGCCTGGGCTAAGGGTGAGGCAACCCTGGTGATCGCTTCTTCTCATTCAGGGAATACAGAGGAGACTCTCTCGGCCTTTGAGAGCGCAGTAGAAAATGGATGCAGTCTTTTAGCCATTTCCACTGGGGGTAAGCTGGCCGCTGCCGCTGAAGATGCGGCAGCAGGCGCTGCTTTAGGGCTGTTTGAGCATCAGGGTCAGCCGCGCGCTGCGGTAGGCTTCTCTTTTGGGCTATTATTAGCTACCTTCTATCACCTGGGTTTGATTCCCGATCCTGAAGCGGAACTCAAAGATGCTGTCGCGGCGATGAAATCTCAGCAGACTGATCTCATGGATGATATCCTCACCATGGAGAATCCGGCCAAACGTCTGGCCGGGCAATGCTACGGGCGCTGGGTCACTGTGATGGGAGCGGGAATCCTGGCCCCCGTCGCCCGCCGCTGGAAAGGTCAAATCAGTGAGTTAGCTAAAGCCTGGGGACAATTTGAGTTTTTACCTGAGGCGAATCACAATACATCTGCCGGGGTCATCAATCCCGAAGAGATACTCTTGAAAAATATGGTGCTATTTTTGCGGGCCAAATCCTATCACCCTCGGAATGAGCTGCGCGCTAACCTGACCAAAGAGATATTTATGTTGGAAGGCCTGGGGACAGATTTTTTCAATGCAAAAGGAGATACCCCTCTGGCGCAGTTATGGACTACGCTCCACTTTGGAGATTATTTCGCCTACTATCTGGCGATGGCCTATGGTGTAGACCCCACACCCGTTGCGGCGATTGAGGGGTTGAAAGAGCGTATGAAAGACAACTCATGATGGGTTGAGTAAGTTATGCTATAAAGAATCGTAATTTCTGAGTCATGGAACAGATTACCCCGAAAAATGAGTGTACCCCCTGCGCATACCCATTTTTCGGATGCTTCCGGTCTGCCCTAGTGGTTACAAAGAATCCAACTATTCCCAAAGGAGGCAAACCTATGAGCGCAAAATATATTTGGTATGGTCACGGAACATCCGGCCTGGAGACTGGCGGATACAAGGTTCTCATCGACCCATTTTTTACTGACAATCCCGCCGCCAGCACTACTGCTGAGGCTGTCGAAGCGGATTTCATTGTTGTCAGCCATGGGCACGGTGATCATATTGGCGATGCCGTAGCGGTCGCTAAACGTACGGGGGCTTTAGTGATCTCGAACTTCGAAATTACCAACTGGCTTAGTGTTCAAGGTGTTGAAGCTCACCCTCAACATATTGGCGGCGGCTTCAATCATCCTTTTGGATACCTAAAACTGACTCATGCTTTGCACGGCTCCGGTTTGCCCGATGGTTCTTATGGAGGCAACCCCGCCGGACTTCTGCTGACCACCAACGATGGCGAAAAAATCTACCTGGCCTGTGATACCGGGCTATTTGCCAGTATGAAATTGATCGGTGAGGAGGGGGTTGATTTGGCAGTTCTGCCCATTGGCGATAACTTCACCATGGGCCCCGATGACGCCTTGCGGGCCGTAAAAATGGTCCAACCAAAGCACGTCATCCCGGCGCATTACAACACCTGGCCGGTGATCGAACAAGATCCCTTTGCCTGGGCCGAGCGTGTCGAAGATGAGACGGATGCCAAAGCCCACGTGCTCAAGCCGGGTGAGAGTTTCAGCCTCTAATATTGCTATCTGGCTACCTGAGGCCGCTGGGTCGCCTTTCAAAATACTGAGAATCTAGCTTGACAAATTTGAAGCATGAGAAAACACGAATTAGCAGAATTTCACAAATAAAGCCATGAAAAATTCGTGTAAGTCGTGAGAGGCAGCACTTGATCTTGATGCCATAGATAAATACTGTAATCCTGGAGTGCCTCTAAGGAGGTTGGAATTGGGCCATTGTCGATGATAAATAAACTCAGGGGGCTGCTCTTGACCATCTGCCTGGTAATCCCCCAATTTAAGAGGAAATTACTCGACACGGCATAAACAGGACGTATATCATCATAAATTTAGGCGCTAAGCAGGGCGGTTTCCCCAAACTGGGCCATAAACACCCATCTTCTATCGAAAAATCTCAGGAGTTGTTCTTCCACTCCTGAGATTTTTTATTCATCGTGGCCCGCCAGCAGGTCCAATTGTCCACGGTCTTTGAATATGAACTGCACCCGGCTGATTTCGATCATGCCATCATCGGCAAAGCGGTGCAGCGTCTTGCTGATCAGCTCGCGGGTTGTGCCAATGCTGTCAGCCATTTCGTCCAGGGTGAGGTCGCGCGGGGCAGGTTTTCCATCTACAGGCTGGTAGTGACTCAAAAGCAAGCGCGCCAGCCTTCCAGCGACGGGATGAAAGGCAAATCCATAAACAATCTCCCGCACCTGGCGCATGGTCGCTACCAATTCGCGGGTAATATCCCACACGGCATCAACATGACGAGAGATGACGGGCAAGATCTGTTCTCCATGCCACAGGAAAACTTCACAATCTTCCATGACTTCCAATGATGCGGGCATCGGCTCATTGTCGAAAAGGGAATGTCCCCAAACTACATCACACGCCACAAGTCGAAATACAACCTACCGTTTTCCATCAGGAGAGAGCATCGCCCACCCCAAACGGCCAGAAGCGATATAAAGTACCCGAGACCAAATATCTCCCTGCAAGCAAATGAATTGACCTTTTTGGTACGTTCTGCGAACTGCTATCCTCGCCAGTTCGGCGTGATCCCCCGGCGTTAATTTAGAGAAAACGGAACTTTCTGCAAAACAGGCATTTAAATCATCCATACTCATCACCACAATTTATATTTTTATAAAGACAGCCGGTTGAAACCATGCTATTTTTACGTTACTTGTATTATACCTGTTCTTAGATCAGGCCCGTTATCAACCAAGAACCAACTATTTTTTCGAGGAGAAATCTTATGACGAACGAAACTACCCAAAAAGGTCGCACGATTTTAGCGATTTTAGCTGTTGTGATCGGGCTTTTCTTGATTTTTGTGGCCCCTTTCATCAGCCAGAATGCGCTATCGACCCCCTTACACCGTCTGATCGAAGTTAATCAGATCCAAGATCCCGATGGCGTTTGGGATACCCCGGTTGGCATTCTGACCGCGACCTTCAATGTATGGATCGCACTGTTTGTCTTCGGCGGCGCAATTTTGATTATGATCGCCAAAGACATCTACGCTGGCAAAGAATGGGCCCGCCCCCTGGCAATAACCATGATGGCGATTCCGTCGATGGGCGGCATGACCATGACGATCCCATGGCTGGTACTGGTTGTAACCGACGCTTTGGGCAATCCCAATCCTGAGGCAGGTATGCCCCCGGCAATGCCCATCATGGTGGTCGGCCTGATCGGCTATTTCAGCATGCTGCTGATCGAGAAAGCCAGCGCCATGACCAAGGTCGCACAGACCGTTGTATTCCTATTCCACGGAGTTGTCGGCGGGATGGTTTTCATGAATGCCCAACACGGCGTGCGCCATTTCCTGACCAAAGGCCCCTTCTTCAACCCGACAGACAGCAACCCAGAACTCTTCCTGGGCGGCTTCGTGATGTACGCCGCAACCGCCGTCTTCTTCGTCGCGATTTATTTTATGGCGGAGCGAAAAGAACTTGGCTGGTACGCGGCCATGACCGTCGGCATCGTCACTTTTGCAGCCGCTTTTCTGGCTTTCGTCGATCGCTACAATGTCCCTTCTGGACAAGAATGGCTGCGCGGCGCAATGCTCTCCGCGGTCTACTTGATTATCATGGCGCTGCCCTGGTTCAAGAAACGCATTTACGGCCAAGAATAAACTTTATATTCTCTGAGAGCAAGTAATACCCTAAGAGACGTAAGTCAAGCGTTACGTCTCTTAGGGTATCACTAATCCAGACCGGGAAGCATCCGAAAAAAGGGGTGTGCCGGGTTGCT
>JADHXE010000291.1 GCA_016783125.1 Anaerolineales bacterium | reverse complement strand
TGCCGGGTTGCGGAGCAACCCGGCACACCCCTTATTTTCGGGTTTTTTCCATCACCAGTGTGTAAGTTCAATCTAAATAGATGGTGGCGCGGGTAGTTCTTGCGATACAATATGCAAATAGGTTCGTTCATTATTCTGGAGGTAGACGATGGTAACCCCCTTTATTCAATTTGCTCCTGAAACTTGCGCCTGGTGTGAGGGGTCTGGGAAATTTGGTCAATACGACACAATCTGCCACATGTGCAAAGGCGAAGGCAGCGTGCTTGTGGCTCAGCCAGCTAGAAGGTGCCCCTGGTGCCAGGGCAGCGGCCAGGATGAAGAGTCCGATCAAGCCGACCGCTGCAAGAACTGCGACGGCGCAGGCTGGTCGCATGTATATCGGCCGGGGTTGTCGCGCTGACTTTACCCTAACCCCTCCCTAACCCTCCCCGCGAGCGGGGAGGGCTGGGGTGGGGTTAAAATAGGAGCCACCTTGTTATTCAACAAACCCCTCACTGATATCATCAAACAACGGTTTTCCTGCCGGACTTATCTCAGGAAACCTTTTGATTCTGATACGTTTGCCCGATTGACTGATTTTATCGCCTCGGATCAGGATGGGCCGCTGGGCAATCGGACGAGGTTTGAGTTGGTTTCTGCCACCGAGGCGGATGCTAAGGCCCTGAGGGGACTCGGCACCTATGGCTTCATCAAAGGGGCGACAGGCTTCATTGTCGGGGCGTTGTGTGAAAACGAGAGCGCTCTGGAAGATTACGGCTACCTGATGGAGTTGATTATCCTCAAGGCGGCCGATCTTGGCCTGGGCAGCTGCTGGCTGGGCGGCACTTTCACGAAGAGCCGATTTGCGAAGAAGATCGCACTAAACGCAGACGAGATCATCCCAGCGGTGACCTCGGTGGGATATGCCGCCCAAAATCCCCGTTGGGTGGATGGCAAAATCCGCGCTGCGGCTGGTTCAGATCGGCGCCTGCCTTGGGATAAGCTCTTCTTCGATGGCGGGTTTGATACGCCGCTCTCCAAGGATGTCGCTGATGTGTATGCTATGCCCCTCGAAATGGTGCGCCTGGGCCCCTCGGCATCCAACCGGCAGCCCTGGAGGATTGTCAAAGATGGGGATGACCTGCATTTTTATCTGCGCCGCACGCGCGGCTACCGCACCAACAACTATGCCAAAATGCTCAAGATGGATGACCTTCAGCGCATCGATATGGGCATCGCTATGTGCCACTTCGAATTGACTCTGCAAGGGTTGGGGATAGATGGTCGTTGGGTAGTAAACGATCCTGGGATCGCAACACCGAATGAGTTGACAGAATATTCGGTCAGTTGGGTGGAATAACCGATGACTTTTCAAAAATCTCTGGAGAGGGTAGTGGTTACGCGTCCGGCCAGGCTTTCTGATAGGCTGCGATGATCCTGTCGTTCAAGGCATCGAATTCGTAGTTTACCACCTGACGGGCAGGGTCGGCATCGTACCAGGCTACGATCTCACGTGCTCCTTGGGAAAAAGGGATCGTGGGGTTGAAGTCGGGTACTACACGTCTAATTTTGGTGTTGTCGAATATCATGCTGTGGGTCTTGTCGCCCAATAAACTGTCACCCCACTCGGGATCGTATGCGGCGATCAGTTCGGATGGTACGTGTACCAGTCGGGCCTCGATACCGGCTGCCTCGGCAACATAAGTGTAGATTTGGTTCCAGGTCAGCCATTCATCGGAGGTGATGTGGAAGATGTCGCCAATGGCGCGCGAGTTAGCGAACAAGCCCACGAATCCTACGGCAAAATCTTCATGATGGGTCAGCGTCCACAGCGAAGTGCCATCGCCATGTACCACCACAGGCTTATCCTGGCGCATACGGTGCAGCACGGTATAACCGCCGTGGGTGGGAAACATGGTGGGGTCGTAGGTATGTGAAGGGCGTACAATGGTGAAAGGGAATTTCTCTTCACGGTAGGCCTGGATCAGGCGCTCTTCGCAGGCGGTCTTATCGTGGGAATATTGCCAGACCGGGTTATCGAGTAGGGTCGATTCGGTTACCGGCAGGCTGCTGGGGGGTGTTTTGTAAGCCGAAGCTGAACTTATGAAAATATACTGCCCAACGCGGCCGCGCAGCACTTCGATATCCTGTTCGATGTGCCCAGGGGTGTAGCCGATCCATTGCACGGCCACATCGAAGACGTGATTGCCAAGCGCTGCTTCATAGGATGCGCGCTGGCGCACATCCCCGTTTAGTTGGGTGACAGCCTCGGGTACAGGGCGGTTTGTCCGCCCCCGGTTGAGCAGAAACAACTCATACCCCCGTTCGACAGCCAATCGGGAACAGGCTGAACTGATAATCCCCGTCCCGCCGATGAATAAGATTTTGGTCATGGGTGGCTCCTTATGTTTTGTTGGTTATCATAAAGTTTACCCTGAGAATTTGTACTCCGCTCGTTCGATTGCCTGTTATCCGTTATCGCGCTATACTGGCAAATCCTTATTTCATCTTGTGCGCCTGGAGGTATATTGAAAAACACATCCACACGCTCTGGTCTCGGCGAACGTATCATTAGTTTCTTCGGCCTGAGCATTGGCATGATCGCGTTGATTCTCACCCTTTGTCTGGTGATCGATTCCAGCTTTCGAATGGTCTACCCCTTCATCCCGCAGATTTCTGAGGGCCTAAAACTGAGCATCAGCGCCTTTAGCTGGCTGCTGACCATCCGGTCTGCTTCAGGTTTGCTCAGCCCAGTCTTTGGGGCCTTGGCCGATAGATATGGCCGCCGCAAGATCATGATCCTGGCCTTATTGGCGCAATTCTTTGGCCTGACCGGCATGGCCTTTACCAGCGGCTGGGGCAGTGCCCTGCCGATGTTCTTGGTGGGCCTGGCGACGAATGCCTTTTTGCCGGCCCAGCAGGCCTATATCAGCGACCAGGTTCCCTTCGAGCGGCGCGGCCGGGCATTGGCTTCGGCAGATATCTCCTTCTCTTTGTCGGGGATGGTGGTCATGCCGCTGATCGGCTGGCTGATCAACAACTGGGGCTGGCGGGTGCCATTTATCATCCTGAGCGCTTTGAGCCTGATAGCCCTCCTATTGATCTGGTGGAAATTGCCTGCTACCGAAAAACGCACCTCTGCCAGCCAGACGAAGATCAGCGCCTGGAAGATCCTCAAGCGGCCCAACGTATTGGCCTCCGTGCTGGTTGCGATACTGCTCTTTAGCGGTGTGGGCGTTTATATGACTTTTTGGAGCATCTGGTTGAGCGCCGATTTCGACCTCGATGCCGTCGGACTGGGCCTGATCGCAACCGTAATGGGTGCGGCCGAATTTAGCGGCGTCATTCTGGCGGGTTTGTTCATCGACAAGGTTGGCAAAAGGCGCGGCAGTTTGATTGGCCTGGGGGCCGCGGCGATTGCCCTCGGCTTGCTGCCACTTTTTAGAGGCAACTTACCTGTCGCCAGGGGGATGTTGATGATCCTGGGGTTGTGGGTGGAGATCAGCATTATCTCGACATTCCCCCTGTACGGTGAACAGGCTCCCGATGCCCGCGCCATGATTTTCTCCCTGGTCTCTTTAGGCAATGCCATCGGGCTGGGGATAGGGCCTCCCCTGACGGCCGCTTTGTGGGGATGGAAAGGTCTGGCTGCCGTCACCAGCGTTGGCGGGTTGTTCCTCTTACTGGCATTTGGGGTGGTTTGGACCTTTTTGAGAGATCACCCACCCGCTCCAAGCCCCGTCCTCGGGGCGGCGAAAAAAGTCGGGCATGAATAAATTGGGTGAGCGCCCCAATAATACGGTAAAATCATAGCAGGGAAATCAGGAGCGCCTATGAACCCGCAGCAGTTCGTCGATAAATGGCAGCACGTCACCCTCAAAGAGAAATCCTTCGCCCAGGAATTACACTCCCACCACCACCTTCGAAACCTTCCCCTGGCCGCCGGGGCAGGAGCCGGGAAACAAGGTGACAGTCACTTCGCTTCCTTCGGAAGTCCTACGGAAAGTGACTGTCACCTTGGGAGTAGAAAAAGTCGCAGCCATCGCCCAAGCCGCCCGCCAGCTGGTCGAGAAACGTCAGGCCTGACTCAATCCTGACCCCTCCCTAACCCTCCCCGACTTTGGGGAGGGGACTCCCTCTCCGCTCGCGGGGAGGGCTGGGGTGGGGTCAAAACGCACCCTCACCAACCTCTACAACCAGCGCCCTACCTGGCTTGATTTAGCTCACCAGAAACTCGATGGTGCCGTCTGCGCCGCCTACACCTGGCGGATGGTCTCTCCGATGAAGAGATATTAGAGTGTTTGTTAGCGTTAAATTTGGAGTGGGCTGGATAAAAAAGGTGGGGCGCACTTCCGAAGTGCGCCCCACCTTTTTTATCTCTTGGCGTCCTTCGCGGTGAAAGAGGTTACAATACTCCTTATGGAAGAAATCACCCTGATCGCCATCTGCACATTTGGGCTGGAAGCCGTAGTCAAGCGGGAACTGCAAGCTTTAGGCTTCGACAACCTGAAAGCCTCCGACGGCAAAGTCGAATTCCAGGCCCGGCTTGACGATATACCCAAGGCCAATTTGTGGCTGCGCAGTGCCGACCGCGTGCTGCTAAAAATGGGCCAATTCCGCGCCGTGACCTTCGATGAGCTATTTGAGGGTACCAAGGCGCTCCCCTGGGGAGACTGGATCACCGAAGATGGCAAATTCACCGTGACCGGCTCTGCGGTGAAGTCGACCTTAGGCAGCGTGCGCGCCTGCCAGGCGATAGTCAAAAAGGCCGTGGTGGAGAGTCTCAAGGCCAAATATAATACCGAATGGTTCGAAGAAACCGGCCCGGAGTTCACCATCAAAGTCGCCATGCGCAAAGATGTGGCTTTGCTGACCATCGATACTTCGGGTTCGGGGTTGAACCGCCGCGGCTATCGGGTGCAGGCAGGCCAGGCGGCCCTCAAAGAGACCATGGCCTCGGCGCTGGTGCAGCTCAGCTTTTGGAATAAAGAGCGCCTGTTGATCGATCCCTTCTGCGGTTCAGGGACGATCCTGATCGAAGCTGCCATGCTCGCCCGCAATATGGCTCCCGGTTTGAACCGCGAGTTCGCGTCTGAAGAATGGCCCTCGATTCATCCCAAAGCCTGGAAAGTAGCCCGTCGTAAAGCGCGCCTGGCAATCCAACCTTCGGGTGGATTGCAAATTTTTGGCTATGATATCGACCCTGTGGTTATTGACGCCAGCCTGAGAAACGCCAAAAAGGCCGGGGTTGGCGAGGATATCACCTTCAAGCAAAAGGATGTCAAAGAATTATGGATCGACAAACCCTATGGCATCGTAATTTCCAACCCGCCATACGGTGTCAAGTTGGGGGACTTCCAGGAGCTAAATCAAATCTACATATCGCTGCATAAAACCTTTCGAAAGAAAAAAGGCTGGTCGATCTATATGTTGACCGCGGACAAAAAGTTCCCCGATTACTTCAAGCGCGCCAAACCCGACCGGGTGAGAAAATTGTTCAATGGGCCTCTCGAAGTCAATTATTACCAATATTATGGCGAAAGGCCTCCAAGGGATCAGGACGCCAAGGATAAAGTATGACCACCTGACAATATCAAGGGCGCTCAACTTTTTATCACGAATAAACTCGAATGGCACCAATGATACGAATGTGGGAAAAATATTTCGCCAAAAAATAAAGAAAAATTCGTGCCATTAGTGTTATTCGCACCCATTCGTGATTTTAGTTGTAGTGGTGCAACAATAAGACGGTCGCTGATTTCTCAGTGACCGTCTTTGGTTTTACAGTGATTTGAGGACCATCGACAACTATGGAAAGCTGCCCTACGTAGGGTGGGTTCGCTTTGCGTACCCAACTATTTCCCTTCAACAATGATAAGGAAAATCGGCTCTTTGGGAATCGGCGGGGTG
>JADHXE010000290.1 GCA_016783125.1 Anaerolineales bacterium | reverse complement strand
AGGGTTGCTCCGCAACCCTGCACACCCCTTATTTTCGGTATATTTTTCATTCATCTGCGTAAGTCCTGTTGAAATAATCGTTCTTCGCTGTAAAATCCCGCTTTTTGTTGTAACGCAAGCATAACTGGCTTCAAGGCAGTGAGGTTATGTAAAGATTTGGCTCGTAACAACACACCCAGTAATCCTATTGGGTGCAACCCCATCACCCTGGCAACCTCGCGTCCATCGTGCTCGTCAATCAAAACCTTTCTATCTCCAAGCTGAAGGGCTAACGCAATTGCTTTTGATTCTCCATGATCCAGATCGCGTTGGAGGGCACGAGCAGTGCTCAGTTCATCCAACGGTTTCACTTTCAACCATTCATTTGCCATCGCTTGGCGGATTTGCTCAGCGCCAGGAAAATCGGTATCCACTTTCAACTCTTCCAATACTGCCAGTGGTATCAACACGTCATCAAACTGTTGGCGCAGGAGATCGAGTTTGTCGATGATTGCAGGTTGAGAATTGGCGAAGTGTTACTCACCACGGGCATAATTCAGGTCTTCCTGCATATCGACATCTTCGTAATGGCGGATGATATGGCGCTGTCCCAATAATTGGCCAAATTCATAATGGTTTTTTTCCGCTAATTGCCGCGCTTTACCAAAGGCAAGGATGCCTTGAGCATACAGCGAGAGCGCCAATTCGACCATCAAACGCTTCTTGCGTTCTCTGCCAGGCAAGCGCATTGCCTGAGCAACAGAATCAGGAATTTCAAGCTGAAGTGTCATGAGAATTGCCCCTTTTCTGTGCGCATTATACCATTGAAGCATGTTCGGGCTGCTGTACGGCGCACTCGCGGCAAGGTTTATGTGCGCTATATTCTCACGCACTCGGAATACGCTCGAGGAGCATGGAAACGATGACTACACTTATTCCCCCCAAAATACAAAGCCACTGGCAGGAAATTCAGCCGCTTTTTGCGCTTCGCAACGAGCAAGAATATGATCTGGCGGTTGAGCGTCTCAATAATTTAATTGACGAAGTTGGCACGGACGAGGCACATCCATTGTATGAGCTATTGGATACGCTTGGTACCCTCATTACTGCTTACGAGGAACAACACTATCCGATGCCCGCGTGCAGCGGGGCAGAGATGCTGCGTTTCTTCATGGATGAACATGGACTGGTTCAAGCTGACCTGGCGGAAATTGGTTCTCAGGGGGTGGTTTCAGAAATTTTGAACGGCAAACGAGAGCTCAATACCCGGCAAATTCGTCTGTTGGCGCAGCGGTTCAATATTTCACCGGCAGCGTTCTTTTAGGAATACTGTAAGGAACGCGGTTCCTGCCAGGAACCGCGTTCCTATAGAAAATACAGGTGCGCCGCACCTTCCTCTCTGGGCAACATGCACAAATCATCCGCTATCTTTATTGGTCGAATTGCCGATAGACAAATAGTACCTCCAGCCGTAAACTTGCCCAAGTTCTTCACAAAGAAAAGCTTATGATTCAATCATTCATCTTTATTCTTATCCTGATTAGCCTTTTGGTTCTTGTACTAATTGTCGAGAGCCAAAAACGTGTTTGGGCAGTCAGGCCGGTGAGAAGGATACACACGAAACGGAAATAATCGAACCTGACGAGAAATTGAAAAGGCTGCCCAAACGGGCAGCCTTTTTGCGTCAAAGGGCGTAATCCTATCGCCATTTGACCATCCCAGTTCATGAGAACTGGAGTAAGTGCCAAAAGGCATAAAATCCTATTGCCCCGAGCGAATCAGTCGCTCGCCACCCCAGTGCAAGGGCACTGGGATACAGAGGCCTCAATGCGATCCGATCAAATCAAGAAGGGCTACGAAAGAGCCCCGCACCGATCTTTACTCAAAGCTACTGGTGTCAAAGATGAAGACTTCGCCAAACCCTTCGTCGCTATCGTCAATTCCTATGTGGATATCGTCCCCGGCCATGCCCACCTGCAGGATTTTGGACGTCTGATCAAGGAGGCTGTGCGCGCTGCCGGGGGCGTGCCTTTCGAATTCAACACCATCGGAGTCGACGACGGCATTGCCATGGGTCATGCCGGGATGAAGTTCAGCCTGCCCTCGCGTGAGTTGATCGCCGACAGCGTCGAGACCATGATCCAGGCCCACCAGTTTGATGGCATGGTTTGCATTCCCAACTGCGACAAAATTGTCCCTGGCATGGCTATGGCTGCCCTGCGAGTGGATGTCCCGGCGATATTTATCTCTGGTGGACCGATGGCTGCTGGAAAAACTCCCGATGGTGAAACCGTCGATTTGATCTCGGTCTTCGAGGGGGTGGGGGCTTATAAAGCTGGCAAGATCGATGAAGCCCGCTTGAAAATATTGGAAGATTATGGCTGCCCCAGCTGCGGCTCCTGCTCAGGGCTGTTCACGGCCAATTCGATGAACTGCCTGCTTGAAGTCTTGGGGATGGCTTTGCCTTACAACGGCTCAGCTTTAGCGTTGAGTGAGGAGCGCGAAGCCCTTGCCAAAAAAGCCGCCCGCCAGATCATGAACCTGGTTGAGGCTGATCTGACGCCCCGAAAGATCGTTAGCGCCCAGGCCATCGACGACGCCTTCGCTCTGGATATGGCTATGGGTGGCAGTACCAACACTGTGCTGCACACCTTGGCCCTGGCCCATGAAGCCGGTATTGATTACTCCCTGGAGCGCATCAACGCTGTCGCCGACAAAGTCCCTCACCTGACCAAGGTCAGTCCTTCGGGGAAGTGGCATATGGAAGATATCCATCGCGCCGGTGGAGTCCCCGCGATCTTGAATGAAATCGCTCGCCACGGGCGAGCGTCCGGCAAAGCAGGCAACACTTTAGATTTAGATCGCCCAACGGTCGCGGGGATTTCCCTCCGGGAGTCTATCTCTGGATGTAGTATCCAGGATTTCGAGGTGATTCACCCTCTCGAGAGTCCGCACTCCCTCCAAGGAGGTCTGTCCATCCTCTTTGGCAATCTGGCCCCAGGAGGGGGTGTGGTCAAAACGGGCGGTGTATCCCCTGCGATGCGGGTACATACGGGTCCCGCCCGGATTTACGAAAGTCAAGATGATGCTATGCGCGGCATCCTCGATCATGAAGTCCAGCCCGGCGACGTGGTGGTCATCCGTTATGAAGGACCTCGAGGCGGACCTGGGATGCAGGAGATGCTCTCGCCGACATCAGCGATCATGGGTATGGGGTTGGGTGAGCAAGTCGCCTTGATCACCGATGGACGTTTTTCAGGAGGCACGCGCGGCGCTTGCATTGGGCATATCAGCCCCGAGGCCGCCGCGCGCGGTCCTATCGCGGCCCTGCTAGACGGCGACATGATCGCCATCGACTTGGAAGCCCGCACGATCAACGTGCAATTGAGCGATGCTGAGATCCAAGAACGATTGGCAGCTTTGCCGCCATTTGAATCACACAACGAGAGTTCCTGGCTGCGGCGTTACTCACGTATGGTGACCAGCGCTAGCCGGGGAGCGGTACTTGTTTAGAGGTCGGACGTTGGATATTAGAGATTGGATATAGGTAATTGCCTAAGGAGAAGAAGGATGAGATTATCAGGTGCCGAAATTTTATGGGAATGTATGATACGTGAAGGGGTCGAAGTGGCCTTTGGTTACCCCGGTGGCGCGATTATGCCCGTGCATGACGCTATGCTCAAGTACCCGGTGCACCATGTGCTCACTCGCCACGAGCAGGGTGCTGCCCACGCCGCTGATGGCTACGCGCGGGCTTCTGGCAAAGTCGGGGTTGCGCTGGCGACCTCAGGCCCTGGGGCGACCAATCTGGTGACGGGCATTGCTACAGCCATGATGGACTCATCGCCAATTGTTTGTGTCACTGGACAGGTAGCATCCCATTTGATCGGCGGGGATGCCTTTCAAGAGACCGATGTCACCGGGATCACCCTGCCGATTACCAAACATAATTATCTGATTACACGCGCGGATGAAATTGCTCCGGTCGTGCGGGAGGCATTCCATATCGCTCGCAGCGGACGCCCCGGTCCAGTGTTAATCGATATTTGCAAGAATGCTCAGATTGAAGAGGCTGAGTTTGAGTATCCGGAACATCTTTCGCTGCCGGGCTATCAACCGCCCAAACACGCTCCCAAAGTTGATCTTGAGAAGGCAGTGGATCTCATCGAGCAGGCTGAACGCCCTGTGATATTGGCCGGGCACGGCGTCTTGATGGCAGATGCCATGGAAGAGTTGCGTATCTTCGCTACCAAGACCCACACACCGGTCTCGATGACTTTGCTGGGCCTGGGCGCGATACCCGCTTCGCACCCGCTGAGCCTGGATATGATGGGCATGCATGGCGAGGCCTATTCAAATCATGCCATCCAAAACGCTGATTTGCTGTTGGCTTTCGGGATGCGCTTTGATGATCGGGTGACCGGCAAGCTGCGCACATACGCGCCGCGCGCCCGTAAGATCCATGTCGAGATCGACCCCACCGAGGTACATAAGAATGTGCATGTTGATGTGCCCTTGATTGGCGACCTCAAAACGGTGCTCACTGATTTGATCCCCATGGTTGATGAGTATGACCACGATGAGTGGATGGCGCAGATCGACGAGTGGAAGCAAGAATCCGAAGAACGCAGCATTATGGCCTGGCCGAGCGAGGAGAAACTGCACACAGCTCATGCAATCCGAGAAGTTTGGCAGGCCACTGAGGGCGATTCGATTTTGGTCACAGGCGTTGGCCAGCACCAGATGTGGGCAGCACAATATTACCCCATGGAAGAACCTAATCGACTGATCACTTCCGGCGGGGCGGGTACGATGGGCTTCGGTTTGCCGGCTGCAATGGGAGCCTGGTTTGCTCACAAAGAGCAGGCTATCTGGCTGATCGATGGAGATGGCAGCTTCCAAATGACTCAGGCAGAATTATCGACCCTCGTGCAAGAGGGAGCCAACGTCAAGATTGCCATCATGAACAACCAGTTCCTGGGCATGGTGCGGCAGTGGCAAGAGTTTTTCTTCGACCGTCGTTACGCAGCTACGCCAATCACCGGTCCTGATTTTGTCAAATTAGCAGAAGCCCATGGCATCCCGGCCAGGCGGGTGACAGAGCATAGTGAGGCGCTGCCAGCGATTGAGTTTGCCACGCAGACCCCTGGCCCAGTGCTGATCGAGTTCGTGGTGGAAAAAGAAGACTCTGTTTATCCGATGGTGCCCGCGGGCGCCGATCTGGATGAAATGCTGCGACGGCCTATTGTGAACCAGGCCGCGGCAGCAGATTGAAAAGTTAGGAGGATAAGATTATGCAGCACACACTGATAGCTTTGGTAGAAAACAAACCCGGTGTGCTCAACCGGGTAGCATCCCTCTTTCGCCGTCGCAATTTCAATATTGAATCACTCAATGTCGGCCGCACAGAGAAACCAGATGTCTCGCGTATGACCATTGTGATGGACGGCCAGAATGTGGAAGCTCGCAAAGTGGAAGCTAACCTCTACAAGTTGGTAAATGTCATCGATGTACAGGATGTCACCAACCAACCCGCCATCACCCGCGATCTGGCGCTGATCAAGGTCGAATGCCCGCCTGAGCAGCGCGCCGAAGTTGCCAATCTGGCAGCGATCTTTCGGGCCAGGATTGTCGATGTCGCTCCTGATTCTGTGGTGGTAGAGATCACTGGTACGGAGGACAAAATCGAGGGTTTGATGGAGCTGCTGCGACCAATCGGTATTCTGGAAATGGTGCGTACCGGGCAGGTCGCTATGATGCGCGGTTCGGCGGTTGGTATCCGTTATACCCCGGGCACCAATGGACATAAAAAAAGTGAACAGTTGTCAGTGGTCAGTGGACAGTAGATACACAAAACTGATTTTTGAATACTGAACACAGAGATGATACTAATTTGACAATGACACATTCGCGGGAGTTTCCGAAATTAGGGGGTGGAAGGGGT
>JADHXE010000289.1 GCA_016783125.1 Anaerolineales bacterium | reverse complement strand
GGAATCTCCAGCGCATATGATACTGAATTCCCTTTGCCCTCGAATGTCCAGAATTTTACCGGTGGTGGAGGACAAGTCAATTTCGCCACCAGCCTTACCGTTGAAGAGGCTATCACCTTCTATCGAGAGGAACTCACTGCAATTGGTTTGACGGAGCGAGAAATAAATACTGCAATCACCGAAACAACTTTTAGCATGGTTTTTGATGGTCATCCTAACGGCAATGCGATTGTGGTTCAGGGTGTGGATCTCGGAAATGGAACCACCAATATAAACATCCGTTTTGAGGATGTCTAGTTTGGAGCAGGCTATGACTCTCGACATCAAACTCGGCAAATACACTTTATTAGAAGAAATCGGCCGCGGCGGGTATGGTACCGTCTATCGCGCTCGCGATGAGACATTGCAGGTTGAGCGGGCGGTCAAGGTGCTGCACCCCGAGCTTGTCGTCGATCCATCCTTTATCGAGCGCTTCCGCGAAGAGGCCCGTTTGGTGGCGCGGCTCAAGCATCCTCACATCTTGCCTGTTTATGATTTGGGAGAAGATCAGGGGCGCTTTTACCTGGCGATGGAATATATGTCTGGCGGTTCGCTGAAAGACTTGTTGGCGAATGAAGTCGCTCTGCCTTTTGAGCGATCACTCGATGTGTTAAAGCAAGTTTCCGATGCTTTGGATTACGCCCACGGGCAGAACCTGGTGCATCGCGACGTCAAACCCGGTAATATCCTCTTCGATACCAGCGGAAACGCTTACCTGACCGATTTCGGTTTCGCCAAATCGCTGGCCTCAGCCGATAGTAGCACCACCATGAGCCTGACCGGGGGTATCCTGGGTACGCCAGCCTACATGTCCCCCGAGGCCTGGGATGGCAAGGGCTGGACTCCGGCGGCGGATGTTTACAGCCTGGCCTGCGTGTTCTTTGAGATGTTGATGGGCAAGGTGCTATATGATGGTGAGACTCCCACTTTGTTGATGAAGCAGCATGTCATCGAGGGGCCGCAGTTGCCTAAAGAGTGGCCAGCTGAGATACCGGAGAGGATTGATGCTGTTTTCAAGAATGCACTGGCAGCAAGGCCGGGTGAGCGCTGCACCAGCGCGAGATTATTTGCAAGAGGAATAGAAAATGTGGTGCAGCCGCAAGATGAGCCGCATATACCATGGTGGCAGCAGTGGGGAGTTTGGGCCGGTTTTGCTGGTGTAGTAACGCTCATACTGACGATGATTTTGCTAAATATCCCTATCCCCCCACCAACGCATACGCCTACGCTCACCTCAGCACCTTCATCATCTCCAATCAAAACCCTGACCTTCACGCCCACGTTAGAAACGACCCAAACAGCAACACCAGCAGATATATCTCCCACGCAAGCGCTAATAACTTCTGAACGGGGGCTTCTAATAAAGGATCGAGGGACGATTTTGATCGGAGTTCGATACGATGATAATTACCCCATGTTTTTCCAAGATGGGAAAAGTTATAATGGTTTTGAGGTTGACCTGGCAAGAGAAATCGTGAGACGTTTATTTGGGGATCAAGTGATGGTTTGGTGGATGCCCCTCGAATGGGAGCAAAGCCTCGGCGCAGCAGAAAATGACCAGGTTGACTTTCTTATTCGCAATACGACACATACGATTTCTCGAGAAGAGCAAGTTTCGTTTACCAGCAACTATTTTCTTGATGGCGTACGATTGTTAGTGCGCCGCAGTGATGGTTATTCAAGCATCGAAGATTTGGACGGGAAGACCATTGTTGCTTTAAATGAATCCTATGCAGCTCCTGTAAAAAATTCTGCTAGCAGGCTGTCGGAGAAGTCCAGAACCCCGGTCTTTTTGCCGGAAAAGCGGCTGTTTTGGGGTAAAAATGCCCTTAAAAACAGCCAAAACCCGAGATTCTGGACATGAAAGCGACTTCTCCGACAAGCTGCTAGTGCAGCTGGAATTGAAGTCGATTTTCTGATTCATGGAGGTGTGGATACTATTTTTAACAAGAAACGTGCTGATGCTTTCGCAATGGATTGGGGAGCACATGGCCTCTTTGTAGATGATTATGATGCCCATCGCGCCATTGGGAACGTGCTCAGCAGCGAGCCTCTTGCTATTGTTGTCTCTCGTAGTGATCTTGATTTCCGCGATGAGATCGATGCAATTCTGTTAGAGATCATTAAAGATGGCACATGGCAAATGTTTTATGACCGTTGGTTCCCAGACCCTCCACCGTGGACAATAGAAGAAATGTTGGCCGAATCCCCAGCGAATCGATAAAAAACGAATGATTTATGTCTGATATAAACTCTAAACGCCAACAATTCCAAGAACGCCTGGATGGGATAGCAGGTAGCCGTAAGCTGTTAGCTGGCAGCGAAAGCGATCTTGATTTCGAGATGCTCGAACCCCTTCAGGCTTGGGAAACTCGCCTAGATTCCCTCCTGGCTGAGTTCCGCGGTGAGTTGGAACATAAACCCGTTCCCAAAGCCGAAATCCACCTTCCCAAACCGCGCCATCGTCCTTACTCCCGGCCTGATGCAACCCTGGTGGAATGGCTCCAAGATACTGACAATATGATGTTGGTTGAGTTAGAGTTGGGCAAGCATCCTCTGCCGCTCGGTTTCCAGGGTGGTTATGAGATAGTCGATTCGGAAGAAGCCATGAAAAAGACCATTTCCCACGCCTGCGGTTTGGAGCAAGTGCCGACCGGGGTGCAGTGGAAGGATTATCACCTGGGCGTATTTCACATCCCCAACCGGAGCACGCTGATCAACCCCTCCCATTACGAAAAAAAGTACGGAAAGAACGGTTTGCACAATCATAACCAGCGTGCGTTGGCCCATGTTATCAGCGATGTGGCCATGGAACGCTGGGGGTGGGGTTTTCTGTTGGAATATACTTCTTTAGGCAGAAGAGCTGGCGCTTCCGGTCTGTGGCCGGCCATGCTGGCTTATCGCGCCAGGTTGCCTTATGGAGATCAGCGGGATATTGAATTGGCTCAGGCTATCCACAATAAATGGATTCTGCTCAAAACCGGTTGGATGGACTGGATCTGGCAATATGTTATGTTCAAGGCGCACCGCCCGGTGGGGGAGTGGGCCGACCACCCGCGGCCGGGGCGCATGTTCGAGCTGCTGATGAAGTTCCAGACCCTGTTTCCACTGCGCATTTATCCTTTTGGGGTTAAGGTCAGTGTGCGCAAATTGGTGGATTTGGTCAAATTCATTTTCCTGGAACAGACCGAGGTCGCCCCCACGGTCAGCAACCAGATCATCCTGCAACTGCAAGAATTGAGTATCAAGCACGATGAGAAAGCCAGGGAGTTGGTGAAATTACCGCTCAGCCGCATTTTTGGGCGTCTGTATTTCTCCTGGCTAGAGAACCAGATCGGTATTCTCTCCACTCCCTACGCGGCTTTAATCGCCGCTCACGAACCCCACATCGATCTGGCGAGTATTTCAGCCGCTCAATTCCTAGAGTACGTCGAGAAAGAACCCCGTCACAACCCAGACGCCCGCCTGGCGATGCTTTCGAAGTTGGATGCGCGGGTAAAATATAATCCACGCAGCATGTTCACCGCGGCCTGGGAGCGACTGAAGCTGGAGGGGCCGCGGGAGTATTTCGAACTATGAATTACCACCCTGACGAAATCCGGCTGAGCAAGTACCGCGTCGAAGATTTATCCGGGCGCGAGGCATTTCTGAGATGTACCGTTCCACATAACTAAAGCTGGATGCAGGTTCCAAATACAACATGTGCTGCATAATCAGGCAAGTTTGGGAGCGGCTTAAGCTGAAAGGACCGCGAAAGGAATTTGATAAAAATGACTACACTTCTTTCTCCTTCCCAATTCATCCTGCAAGGTCGCTATCGTGTTGAAGAATTCATTGGCCGTGGCGCTTTTACCGAAGTATTCCGTGCAACCAATATTGGCACTGACGGCGCGCGGGCTTTGAAGGTTATCAGCCGGAAGACTCCTGGGCTTTCAGAGAATGAGTTTTCAGAACATAGTAACCGTTTCAGACTTGAAGGACGGCTCTACGAACTTCTCAAAGACAATCCACATATTCTCAAAGTTTATGAATTGGAAGAAGAGGGGGATTTACTTATTCAGGTGTTGGATTATGCCGCGGGAGGCAGCCTGGCCGATTACATAACTAATAACCACCCAATACCAATAAGTGAAGTGCTTCATATCAGTCTGGGTATCGCTGAAGGATTGTCCGAGATACATACTCAAAATATCGTTCACCGCGATCTTAAGCCTGCTAATGTGTTGTTGGATGCAAATGGGAACGCACAGGTAGCCGATTTTGGGTACGCACAAGCCCACAAGTTGAGTGGCCGGTCTCTCTACGGAAGTGGGGCTGATTTTCACCCTGGTGCTCCAGCCTACATGTCGCCAGAGCAAGCAAGCGAGAAGGGATACTTGCAGCCAAATTCTGATGTGTATGCTTTTGGCTGTCTGGTTTTCGAATTGCTAACCGGGCAAGTGTACAAAAATCAACGTCCTGGTACGAGTATAAAAAGTCTGCGTCCTGATACTCCTGTTTGGCTGGAAATGGTTGTGCTTCGCTGTGTCTCTATTGATCCAGAAGAGCGCCCCTGGAATGGTGTGGAATTATGTAAACTTATACAATTAGGCCTGGAAGAGAAAACGGCTACTTTTGAATTCCAGGAACGTATCACGCAAGAGGAGACTCCTGAAGAGATGCAAGATCGCTTGACAAGAGAACAGACAGCAACAAAGTTACCACCCTTTTGGAAGAGAATTCCACTTTTTGCCTGGATTGTGATCGCGTTGCTTGTCGTTTTTAGTGTCATTCTTGGCATCATTAATACCAGAGACGGTAGAGAACCTTCAATGACAACTATTGTGGATGTGCAACCTGATAATTTATCAGAGACCGCAAACCAGTTAATCGACGAGGCTGCACCATCGATGACCTTTACTGCATCTCAAACAATGACTGCTACTGAGACTGCATCTCCCACCTTTACACCTACTTCAACATTGACATTTACAGTCACCACTACGCAGACATTTACGCCCAGCCCAACTCCACTGCCCGTCGCTATTGTTAAGTATGACAACGCAAACGTACGCTACGGCCCATCATCAATTTATCCAATAATTTTGAAACTGTCAAAAGGTGATGAGCGTGGAATCTTGGGGCAAAGCCTTGATGGCACTTTTATTGTTATTCAATTAGCCGACGGGAGAGAAGGCTGGATCGCATTAGAGCTTCTTGATATTGATGTTAATACAGCAACACTGGAACAATACGAAATTCCTCCCACGCCAATTCTCTATAAGGTAACCATAGAAAATGATGATTTTGATTTCGCTCAAATAAAAGGGCCTCATGGGTATAGTGTGTTAGATATTGGTCAAACCACATCAATAAATTTGCCCGCTGGCGAGTACGGTTTTTCCGTTTGTATTCCAACGAATTTTAATGTGATCTCTCGACAAGTATATGAGAGTAGATGCAGGTCAGAAGTTATTATTAAGGTTGATGCAGATATTAGTGTCAAGGCATCTAAGTTGAGGTAGCAGAAGAGCATCTTGTTCTCCCCAACATAGGGTTTGCCCTTGATGGCACGCTAAAGGAAGTATTTTGGATAATCTTGAGAAACCCACGCTTCTTTCGCCTGGTCAACCTGTCTTGCAGGGACGCTACCATGTTGAAGAATTCATTGGCAGTGGAGCGATTGCGGAAGTTTATCGTGCCAACTATAAGGGCTCCGGCGGAGTTCGGGCGCTGAAAGTTATCAGCCGCGACTCTCCTGGATTGTCAGAAAATGAGTTTTCAGAACTTAGTTCTCGTTTCAGGCTGGAAGGGCAGCTCTACGAACAACTCAAGGACAATCCATATATACTCAAAGTTTACGAACTGGAGGGAGATGGGGATCTGCTCATCCAGGTGTTGGATTTCG
>JADHXE010000036.1 GCA_016783125.1 Anaerolineales bacterium | reverse complement strand
GCACCGCCCGGGTCAGGGGAAGTTGTTCTGCCGGTGCGTTGGTGGCGTAGATACGCCAGCCCGCTTTGAATTCTTCTTTGGCGATGGCCGCTTGGTTGCGCGTGACCGTCAGTTGGAAACGTACTTTGCGTTCCGTGCGGGCGGGTTTGTCTCCATAAGCACGCACCTGTCGCTCGGTCACTTCTTGTTGGTAGCTGTAATTGAAGAAGCCCTTTACCCGGTACTTTTCTTCGATGCGTTGGATGGCGGCCAGTAGACTGGCTTCATCTTCGATTTGATGTTTCCCGCGTCCCCGAGGCGGGGTCAAGGCTTTCAACGCTTTTTCTGCTTTCGCTAATCGCCGGTGCAGCAATTTCTGAGTGCTTCGTGCGTACTGAAAAGAACGTACCACTAGCAGCCGTTCTGTCCACTCCACAGTCTTGTCACCCACTTCAACCTGATGGGTTCTGGGGACTTCAAACCCGCAAGCCACTGCTAACTCTGGGTCTGGTGGTGAACCATCTTCTGGCAGGTCTTCAGACAAGAAAATGCGCTCCATTTCTTCTTCCCGGTCTACCCATGGGGCCAGCAATTCTTCCAGTAACTCCGGCTCGTCCTTGAGATAGGCCAGAGGGGTCAGGTAAAAATCATCTCCATCAACGATGACAGCACGGGTTTGAATGGCGCTCATCTTACTGTCGCCAACCACAAGCACACCATTTTCCAACAGAACTTGTTTTACACGCCGGTAGCACGGCAGGTACAATGGGTCATCGGCACGGTCTCCGGGAACTACATCGACTGCCAGCGTAAGTCCCAATGGGTCCAGACTGGCTAACATCAGCTTGAATTGGGTAGCGTAGTTCCCATCTTTGGCTTTGCCGAGCTTGAAGATCGTGTTGTGTTTCTCCGGATTGTGGTACACCGTTCCCGTGGTGGCATCCAGCCTCGCGATTGGCTCATTGCCCAAGCGATATGCTCGCACGATGTGGATACCCAACTTGGCTTCAATACTCTGACAATTCTTTGTCTCGCTGAGCATGTGCAGACAGAGCGCCAAGCGGTCATCCGTAAAATCTAACTCCGTTAGTGTCTGTCCAGTCAACTTCTGCAATACTGCCAGCCGCTTGGATACCCATTCTTGGACGCGATCCATACAATGGCTATGTTGAGTAAGAATGTGAATCAACCAGATGGTTATCAGCCACCCCGGACTTAGACCTCTCCAATTGCCGTGGGGCTTGATCATCTGGTCAATGGTGGCCTGTATGCGCATCTTTTGTAAAAGTCCAAAGATGACCGGAATGTCATCTAATCTTTCTACTTCAACCTCACCGATTTCGTTTTTTGTCATCATGCTGGTGAGAATACCAGATTTTGTGTTTTATGCTTAAATTTGAGCGAACGTCGAGTGGTTATGTCGGGAAAGCACACATCGCAGGTATTGACCTTTCCAAAATCCGTATGCGGGCCGTCATGGAAGCCGTTATCAGTCTGGCTGCTTCGCCAAAAGGATTTACTGTCTCGACATTAGCTGTTAGGATGCATGAAATCTTGGGCTGGAGTGATGAGGTCTACAAACCCCGGCACGCTTCTTACGACTTGAGCAAACTGCGGGCCAAAAACTGGGTTCGCAAAATTGGAAAGTCCCGCAGATATGAAATCGCTCCAGGAGGCCTCAAAGTTATGATCGCTTTGCTCGTCCTACGAGAAAAAATCATCAAGCCCGTTTTAAGTGGTGCAGGAAAACCCAAACGCGGCCCAAAACCAAAACGTCAATCTCCGCTTGATATCCAATATCGAGTGTTGCATGCTGCAATGCTGACCTTATTCAGTATTGTTGGCATTGCCACATAGTCAGTTTATCGAAAAAAAGTTGTCGATGTTGACCCCCTAAGCGCCTAATGATGACTCTGCCCCCAAACTAAGTCGCCACCCGTCAAGTTCGGTATAATTCATCTAACTTCTTTTCCCGACTCTAGAATTTCAACTTATCCATGCTGATTCCTCAAGTAATCCGTACCAAGATAACACCCCCTACCCTTCCTACGCGCGTCCTCCATCGCCAGCGCGTCATGCAAGTGCTGGATGAAGTAAGGCACTATCGGCTAACGCTGCTCCAGGCCAGCGCAGGGTTCGGGAAAAGTACTTCCCTAACATCCCTGGCCCACGGGGGTAATCCGGTCATCTGGTACCAAGTAACCGAAGATGACAACGACTTATTCGTCTTTTTACTCCACTTACTCCACGCTACCCAATTAGCTTTACCTCAAATCGACAAGCTTCCCATCCCCCTCTTGGAAGATTGGGATAATATTCAGGATCCACTACCCATGGTGGAGATAATCCATCAATATTTGAATGCTCTAAGCGGTAGCCTCACCGAGTCCACTATCCTGGTGCTGGATGATATTCATGTAGTAGCCAACGTCCCAGAGATTGCCCACGCCCTCGACCGTTTGATCAGCCTGGCGCCTTCAGACCTGAAGATCCTGCTCTCATCACGTCTACCTATAAAACTCCCTAATCTAACCCGTTGGCAAGCCCATGGCGATGTACTCTCCATCGATCACACCACGCTAAAATTCACAAGAGATGAGATCGCAGATTTATTCCTCCGGCAATATAAATACGAACTAACGGATGATGAAGTCGACAGTCTGACTCAACTCACGGAAGGTTGGGCCATAGCCCTACAATTGGCCTGGCAAAGTTTGCGCAGTGGTGCCGTAGCATCCATAAAAGATGTTATGAATATGGGTGGCAAATCCCTGAGCAATCTTTTCGAAGTGCTCACACATGAGGTCATGCACCAACAACCGGAAGATATTCAAGATTTCCTACGCGTATCGGCTGCCTTACGCGTGATGACCCCCGAGGCCTGCGACGCTTTGCGGGGCAGTTCGGACAGCGAAGCAATATTGGATTACCTGCGCCAGCACGAATTATTTGTCGTTGATCTTGGGGAAGATGGCTTGCGCTACCATCATATCTTCCATCGCTACCTTCGGGGACAGGCAGATGCAGAGCTATACCGAATCTGGCATAAGCGCGCGGCTCAATATTACCAAGAGCAAGGGGATAGCGACACAGCTATCTACCATCTGTTCATCGCCGAAGATCACAATCAGGCTGCTACCCTGCTAAGCACTTACGGTACTCGCTTGTTGACCATGGGACGGCTCGACACACTGGCAGCCCATCTCGACAATCTATCCCCTGAAACACTCCATCAACACCCTACTTTGCTTTCCTATCTTGGCGACCTAGCGAGGCTACACAGCCGCTTTCAAGAGGCCTTGGGGTGGTATCAACAGGCTGAAGCACTCTGCAGGGAACGCAGCCTCACGGATGGCCTGGGCCGGTCGTTGCGCGGCCAAGCTCGAGTCTATCTAGACACAGTTAGTCCCAGTCGCGCTGAAGAACTCTTACAAAAGGCGTTGAGGATTAGTGATGGTACCGCGGATCGCGAGTCCCAGGCCCGGCTTTATCAACTATTGGCTGAGAACAAACTTAACGCTGGGAAAGTTGAAGAGGCAGAGAAGTTGCGCCACCAATCAGAGGCTTTGATGCGGGAGGGACCCGCCGATTCACAATTGCTCATCCGTGTTCTTTTACGAACTGGTCGTCTCGCCGAAGCCAGGGAGCAATTAGAAATTCTGGCGGAAATTGAGCGTCAAAAACCTGTCCATTTTCCCCGATCTCACCGGGAAACTCAACTCCTTCTTTCAGTTATTTACGCCATGCAGGGAGAAGCCGAAGCAGCATATCAAGCTGCTACCGAGGGAATTCAACGTGGTGAAGAGTTCAATTCCCCATTCATAAGTGCGGTCGGGCATATTCGCCTTGGGCATGCCCTGATGCTGTTGTCCGAAACCGGCTTATACGCGCGATCCAGACAGCAATTTGAACAAGCTATCGAAATCAGCCGCTCTCTGGCAATTCCTCGTTTGCGCGTAGAGGCCTGTTGGGGCCTTTGCCGAACGTATGGATATCAAGGTGATTTAATTGAAGCGAGAAAGGTTGCCAAGGAGGGCATTGAGCTAGCTAATCAGGCTGGGGATGAATGGAATGCATCCTTAGCACGCTTGATCATGGGCGCAAATCTAACCCTTGCCGGAAATTATATAGAAGCTGCTGATTGGCTTGGGCAGGCAGTGCGCGGCTTCCGCGAGTGCAGCGATCCCTTTAGTACAAACGCGGCTCGCTTGTGGTTATGCTTGGGCTGGCATCGCCAGGGAGACATTGATCGACTCTCTCAAACCCTGCCAGATGTGCTGACAATCTGCCGCCAGCGCAACTATGATTATATCTTCACTCGCCCAACCTTGTTTGGCTTACCGGATGAACGATTAACCGTACCGCTGCTTATCTTAGCGCGAGAGCGCGGATGGGAAGGTACTTATCCCGAAAAGCTACTCCACGCCATCGGTCTTCCGGGGATCAAAATCCACCCCGGCTACCAACTCAAAGTGCGCACCCTGGGATCATTTCAAACCTGGCGCGGGGAGCAAGAAATCCCGCACAATGGTTGGCGGCGCGAAAAAACTCGCCAGCTATTCCAAATCTTGCTTACATATCGTCAGACACCCCTCAATCGCGATCAATTATGCGAACACCTTTGGCCTGGCATTGATCCAGAGACTTCCCAGCGCAATTTTAAAGTTGCCCTGAGTACCCTTTATAATGTTCTCGAACCAGATAGAGAACCTGGAAGCGAGTCAGCTTATATCGTACGCCAAGGAGCCACCTATGCCTTACGCCCCGATGCAGACATATGGCTGGATGCGGCTCAGTTTTCTTCAACAATCCGCCAGGCCGAAAGGTTACTCACGGATGATCTGCTGCAGACTATGCAGCTCATGCAAGATGCTCTAGAACTCTATCAAGGCGAATTTCTGCCTGATGCTTGCTATGAATCCTGGGCAGCAGCCGAGCGAGAGCACCTATCGGTTTTGTATCTTCGTACAGCCGATCAATATTGTGAATTGAGCCTCAAGCATAATAACATCGAGGATACAATCGACTTATGCCAACAGATATTGAGCTACGATAATTGTTGGGAACGCGCCTACCGCCATCTGATGCTGGCTTATGATCAGCTTGGTGATCATGGTCAGGTTGCGCGAACTTACCAACGCTGCCTGGAAACGCTAAATGACGAATTAGATGTTCAACCTGCCCCAGAGACAGAGGAACTCTATCAGCGCCTAACGTTGAACCAATAATCTCTTTGTAACCACCTCGTTACGATCCTTTGCTATCCTGTTTTGTACAGGATTACAAAGGGTTTTTTCTTTGTTTTTGTTCCTGCATTTCTCCCGTAGGAGGCCGACATGGAGCACGACTCACAACCCAATATCATTTCATTTGTTCTCCGCTTCGTGCGCGAATCAGGCGATCAACCTGAAGATTCGCGTCAATATAGAGGTTCCATCCGTCACATCCAAACAGATGAAGAATTCGTGTTTACCCAATGGGAAGATGCAATAAACTTCATTCAAGATTACGTTTCAATCGAGAACATGTCTATTGAAGATCAACAATAAAAGGAGAAACCAATGCGTCTAAAGGACAAAGTATGTTTGATCACGGGGGGAGCAGCCGGGATAGGCAAAGCTGCCGCCGAGCGATTTGCCGAAGAGGGGGCCAAAGTTGTCATTTGCGACCTGGCAGAAGAGGCAGGACAAAAAACCGCCACAGAGTTAGGAGTAGATTTCTACAAAGTCAATGTGACTGACCACCAGGAAGTGCAAGCCTGGGTGGACAGCGTGGTCGAGAAGTATGGCCGCGTAGATGTGCTGATCAACAATGCTGGCATACTTCGAGACGGCCTGTTTGTAAAAGTCAAAGATGGTGAATTGGTCGGCCAGATGTCGGAAGAGAATTTCGATCTGGTGATCGATGTCAACTTGAAGGGCGTTTTCAACTGCGCCCAGGCTGTGGCTCCCTATATGATTAAACAAGGGGATGGAGGGGCCATCATCAATACCACATCCATCGTAGGCCTGGACGGCAACTTTGGGCAGACCAACTATGTGGCCTCCAAAGCCGGCGTGATTGGCATGACCAAGGTCTGGGCGCGCGAATTAGGGCGTCACAAGATCCGCGTCAACGCCATCGCCCCAGGCTTCACACTGACCGAAATGGTCAAGCAGATGCCTGAGAGAATCCTGGATGGGATGATCGCCAAAACCCCCATGCGCCGCATGGGCGAGCCTGTTGATATTGCCAACGCGTTCCTATTCCTGGCCTCAGACGAAGCTACCTTCATCTCTGGCGTAACCCTGCGCGTGGACGGCGGCATTGTCGTAGGAACTTAAAAGATTCTAGGACACGGATTCTCACGGATAAAAAAATCCGTGCAAATCCGTGCCCGGAAAAATTATGACACGATACGCACAAATCATCTCTATGGGGAGCTACGTTCCCGAACGCGTCGTAACCAATGCCGAGATCGATGATCTGCTGGGCGAATCGACCAGCCAATGGCTGATTGACAATGTTGGCATCCGCGAACGCCGCTGGATGGCTGACGACCAGACCACCTCTGACTTGATTGTCGAGGCATCCAACAAAGCTCTTGCCAAAGCTGGCGTCGCCCCAGATGAGCTGGATTTGATCATCATATCGACGGATACGCCAGATTATCTCTCGCCGAGCACTTCGATTGTTGTGCAGCACAAACTGGGGGCGGTGAAGGCTGGCTGCTATGATGTCAACAGCGCCTGTGCGGGCTGGGTCACGGCCCTTGACCAGGGAGCGCGCTATATCGCCACGGAGCCAGGATTCCGCCATGTGCTGGTCGCCGGGGGGTACGGCATGAGCCGCTATCTCAACCTGACTGACAAAAAAACCGCCAATCTTTTCGCCGATGGCGCAGGGGCGGCCTTGCTCTGTGTTGGAAATGAGCCAGGTTTTTTGGCCAGCAATTTGCTTGCCAAAGGCGAGTTCCATGACGCTTTAGGGATTTATTGTGGTGGCACATATTTACCAGCCACACCTGAAAACCTCGAGCCATATGGTGGCAAACCCGTTGTGCAATTCGTCAAGAAATTCCCCAAAACATTCAACACCGAATACTGGCCCAAGCTGATACAAGGTGCTTTAGACAAAGTCAATTTGACATTCGATGATGTCGATTTCTACCTGTTTACCCAACTCAACCTGCGCACCATCGAAGCCATGATGGATTTACTCGGCCAACCCATCGAGAAGACTCATTGGGTGATGGATAAATGGGGCTACACCGGCTCCCCCTGCGTGATCATGGCCCTGGATGATGCCATCAACCAGGGGCGCAGTCCCAAGCCGGGCGACAAGATACTCTTCTGCGCCAGCGGCGGAGGCATCAGTATGGCGGCGTCCCTTTGGGAGTGGACGGTTCAGTGAACAGTATTCAGTAATCAGTGGGCCGTAAATGTCAACGACACAAACACAAAATCTTACCATCCAATATCGACCCAACTAACCTACCCAACGAGGCATCCATGTCCAAGGACGAAAAGCTCACTCCAACCAAAACTGGATTCATCGAAGTAGAAGACGACACCCGCCAGATCTACTGGGAATACTTTGGCAACGGTGATAAAGAAGTGGTTGTCTTCCTCAACGGCCTGGCGATGCTGACCAAATCCTGGTACCGCACCGTGCCCTTCCTGTACCCGGATTACGACATCCTGCTCTACGATTACTTCGGGCAGGGGCAATCATCCCAGGAGGACGAGTCGTATTTCATTAACAAACTCGCCGACTACCTGGTCTGGGCGATGGACGCCGGCGGCGTGGACAAAATCCACCCTGTCGGCGTCTCTTACGGCGGCTTTATCGGCGCAGAGCTGGGACGCCTGCACCAGGACCGCCTGCACACCCTCACCCTCTCCGGCATCCTGCTGACCCGCGAAACGCTCTTCCAGATGTACCACGATATTTCGCTGCGCTTCTACGACTCGACCGACGAAGTTTTCGATCTCTACACTCAATACCTGTATGAAAAGACCTTCGGCGAGAATATCTCCCGTAAAATTTACGGTGAAGCCATGGAACGGGGACGCTTCAAGTTCTACGACCGCTACAAGGACAAGAAATATTGCCTCGTGCGTCTGACCGAGGCGCAAGACCCCTTCTTCGAGAATATCGATAACGATCCCGATGCCTACCGCAATGTGCTAACCCCAACCCTGATCCTGACCGGCGATCAGGACCGCGCCATCCCACCCTGGCAGCAAGCTAAAATGGCAGACATCCTGCCCAACAGCCGCCAGATCATGGTCCCCGAGTGCGGCCATATGACCTACATGGAAAGGCCGGACTTCTTCTGGCCGACGCTGAGGAAGTTTCTCGCGGCGAAATCTGTGGATTTTCAGGTGTGAAGTAAAAAGTGGAAAGTGGGAGGCAGGTAATGACCAAGAAGGTTTTAAACTATCGAGACTTGAAGATTTGGCAAAAAGGCATAGAGCTGGTAAAGGCCGTCTATTTGCTGACAAGGGAATTCCCGAAGCATGAACTTTATGGCCTGACAAGCCAGTTACAACGTTCCGCTGTTTCTGTTCCATCCAATATTGCGGAAGGCCAAACAAGAAATTCAACCCCCGATTTTCGACGTTTTCTATTTATCGCTCAAGCGTCACTCTCAGAAGTTGACACGCATATTGTAATCGCACAAGAGCTTGGCTATGTCGAGAAAGAAAAAGGGAAAGAAATCGAAGCACAAATTCTTGAACTCAGGCGAATGATCTATGCGTTGCTCAAGAGCCTGCCAAGGAAATGAGAAAAAGTGGGAAGTAGGAAGTAAAAAGTAGCTCCCCACTTCCCACCTCCCACCATCCACTGTCCCCAACCGGAGGTGAAGCATGTATATTGGCGATTATTTAGGACGACGCGAAATTTATTCGCCCGACAAATTAGCTATCATTGATGCAGGCAAAAACCCCGAACTGCGCCTGACCTACAAAGAATGGAACCAGCGCGTCAACCGGCTGGCAAATTGGCTCAAGGATACAGCAGGGATCGGTTTCCAGGATCGAGTGGCGATCCTGGCCCGAGATGGGATCGAACACCTGGATGTGTTCTACGCCTGCGGCAAGCTCGGCGCTATCCATACAGCATTGAATTGGCGGCTGCACTGGCGAGAAATAGTGGCGCTTATCGAAGAAACTGAGCCCAAAGTTTTGGTATTTTCCAACGATTTCTTAGATAACGTTGTCGAAATCGAAAGGGCGTTGCGCGATTCTCACCACCAAGTCGAATTTTTCTTACATATTGAAGGAAAAGGCACAAATAACAGCCTGCACTTCGAGAGCACTCTTCAAGCCTCTGACGATAAACCGGCAACAAACGAAATTGTTCACAAAGAAGATACAGCCTGCTTACTATTTACCGGCGGAACCACGGGTCTTCCCAAAGGCGCACAAATCAGTCACCGTCAAATTTGCTGGAATGTGCTCAACACCGTGATCCACGACCTGGACCATGACGACATTTATCTATGCGTCTTCCCGCTCTTTCATGCCGGCGGGTTATTTGCTTATGTTTCTTCCCAGGTGGTTTTTGGCAATACGACCATCCTGACGCGTGAATTCAATCCCGAGCAGGTGTTGGATTTGATTGAACGAGAGCAGGTAACGGTATTTGCGGCTGTTCCGTCCATGTACCAGATGCTGATCCAGGCCCCCAACTGGAAAACCGCCGAGATGAGCAGCCTGCGCTTCTGCACCAGCGGCGGCGCGCCCCTGCCTGTCCCCCTGGTGGAGAAATATACCGACGAGAAGAGAATCCGCTTTAAGCAAGGTTTCGGCATGACCGAATTCGGCCCGGGGTTGTTTGCCTTGCCCCCAGAGGATGCTATCCGTAAAGCGGGCAGCATCGGCAGGCCAAATTACTTCATTGACGTGCGCGTCGTTGATGAACAGAATCAACCCCTGGGGCCGAATCAGCCCGGCGAGTTGATCCTCAAAGGACCTTCGGGATTCTCCGGTTACTGGAAGAATCCCGAAGCCTCCTCCGCCGTACTCGATGACGACGGCTGGTTCCACACCGGCGATATCGTCGAATACGATGATGAGTGGTACTTTTATGTCCGTGACCGCAAGAAAGATATGTTTATCTCAGGCGCCGAAAACGTTTATCCCGTTGAGATCGAGAACGTGCTGTACAAACACTCCGCCGTACACATGTGCGCCGTCATTGGCGTTCCTGATGATACCTGGGGAGAAGTTGGCAAAGCCTGCGTGGTGTTGAAACCTGGTGAAGAACCAACTACGGAGGAGTTTATCGCATTTTTGAAAGATCATCTTGCCAAATACAAAGTACCCAAAAGTATCGAGATCATGGATGCGCTGCCGCTATCCGGTATGGGCAAAATACTAAAAAGAGATTTGAGAGAGCAGTTCGTAAAATCATAGAAGCGGGTGAGCATGGGAGCTAGGGAGCGTGGGTGAAAGTTCCTCGCATCCCGGCACCCCGCCTCCCCTGCCCCTGGCACAAAACAAGGAGATCAACCACATGAGCAGAAAAAAACTCAACCGCGGCGTGGCAATCGTGGGAGCGGGCATGAGCAAGTTCGGGGCTTTCACCGGACTCTCGACCCGCGACCTTTTCGTCCAGGCTTTCCAGGATATGCGCGCATCAATCGATAAGGGCTTCGACCCAAACGATATCGAAGCCCTGTATATTGGCAACTACAGCAGCGACCTGTTCGAGGGCCAGGGACACACTGCGCCTTTCATGGCCGATTGGACTGGCCTGGCGCCGCGTCCAGCTACACGCATCGAAGACGCCTGCGCCAGCAGCGGCGTTGCCCTGCGACAGGGCATCATCGCCATTGCCTCAGGGTTATATGACATCGTGCTGGTCGGCGGCATCGAGAAGATGAACGACCTGCCCACCTCCGAAGTCACCGACACATTGGCAACGGCCAGCGACATACTTTACGAAATCCCGGCGGGATTCACCTTCCCCGGCTTCTACGCGGCTATGGCAACAGCCTATATGCACAAATATGGCGCAACGCCAGAAACTTTCATGAAGGTAGGCATAAAGAACCACGAAAACGGCTCACTCAACGAGAAAGCTCAGTTCGGTGCCACCATCCGCAAGGTGATGGACGGCAAAATCGCCAAAGCCAAAACCAGGGGCTACCCCGAACCAACCTGGGCCGATGAAATCGAATTCCTGCACGACGACCGCGCCAACCCGGTGATCGCCTGGCCGATGCGCCTGTTCGACTGCTCGCCCATTTCTGACGGGGCCGCGGCTTTGCTGCTCGTGGGCGAGGAACTTGCCACGAAGTTCAGCGACGCGCCGCTGTATATCATCGGCTCCGGACAGGCCAGCGACGTTGCGCTGCACGACCGCAAAGATATGACTGCGCTGAGGGCTGCCCAACTGGCAGGGAAAGAGGCTTTCGAGATGGCCGGTGTCACTCCCGCCGATATCCATGTGGCCGAAGTGCATGACTGCTTCACCATCGCCGAAGTCATCGCCACCGAAGACCTGGGATTCTTCCCCCAGGGTGAGGGCTACAAAGCAGCCGAAGATGGCCGCACTGCCCGGCTTGGGGAGCGTCCTATCAACACCTCCGGGGGGCTGAAATCGAAAGGACACCCCGTCGGGGCCTCGGGGGCAGGACAGGCCGTCGAAATCTGGAAGCAGCTCCGGGGTCAGGCCGGTGAGCGTCAGCTTCCCGGGGAACCAACCCTGGGGCTGACTCACAACGTCGGCGGCACCGGTCAGACTTGCGTCGTTCACATCTACGAGAGAAGATAATCAACATATTGCGTATTGCGTATTTTGTTTACGCACTACGCAACACGCAATACGAAGGAGAACAACATGACTGAACATAACTTCACACACGTTTCATTTGAGCATTTTCTCGGAGAGCAAAAACTCATGGGCGCGCGCTGCAAAGCCTGCGATACGCTCTACCTGCCGCCGCGCCCGATGTGCACGGAGTGTTACAGAGACGATATGAATTGGGCTGAACTGCCTGAAAATGGCAAGCTGATCGCCTTCACTACTATCCACATCGCGCCAACCGCTATGCTCGAAGCCGGTTATGGGCGTGATAACCCTTATGTATCCGGCATCGTTGAGTTGGAGAATGGCCTGGCGATCAGCGCACAAATCATGGGTTTGGATGCCGCCAAGCCCGAGGAGATCAAGATCGGCACCGCGTTGAAAGCAGAATACGTCGAACGAGGCGAAGGTGAAGCAAATAAAACCTTCCTGGCATTTCGCGCCTTATAAAGACCAAAGGTATTTACCGCTGGGTGTTCAGTTAGAAATGCTCCAATCACCCTCCCGCAGGTTGTCAAATGGGGTAATGTAGAGCGGTTCCCCTACTATAAATGGATGCGGTTTGTACACCTCGGCAAAACCTACGGGAGGGTTTTAACTCATTTGAAACGCACCCGTATCATTTGCGTATTATGTGCTGTATTACAAAAAACGCAATACAGGGTTTGTCCGCAAAATTTGCGTCACTCGCGAGAATTTTTGAACCGCAAAGACGCCCGCCAACGGCGCGCAGAGCGAGAACGCAAAGAAAAAAATTTATAAACTTCGCGCCATGCCCGCGCCACGCTTTGCGGCCCTTCGGGCAGGCGGGCCTACGGCCAGGGCCACATAGTGTGCATTTTGGTGAATCATTTGGTTGCGGCTATGCTACGATATGAAATACGCAACAGGTGAGACCTATGCCAACAATCAAAGTCAATCATCTAAACCTGTATTATGAGCTCCACGGCCCGGAATCAGCTCCCGTATTAGTGCTCAACAACGGGTTGATTATGAGTGCAGCTACGAGTTGGGTTTTCCAGACCAAGACCCTGTCGAAACACTATCGTGTGCTGCAATACGATTGCCGCGGCCAGGGACAATCCGATCATCCTGAAACCCCCTACAGCATAGAACTCCACGCTGACGATCTGGCCGCGCTGCTCGAAGAACTGGGAATCAAAAGTGCACATATCGCAGGTATATCCTATGGCGGTGAGGTCGCTCAGGCCTTTGGGGTGAAATATCCCGCCAAAACGCGCAGTCTGATTCTGATCGACACCGTCAGCGAGGTGGGGCCGGAATTGCAATTGGTGATCGAGAGCTGGGTAGATGCTCTCAAGGCACAGGATCCGCTGGGGTTCTTCCACGCAACCGTCCCCTGGAATTTTTCACAGGAATTCATCGCCAATAACTCAGCCCTCTTGGAGGATGCTAAAGAGCGTTATAAATTTCTCGACTTCCCAGCTGTGATCAACCTTTGTGAAGCCTTCTTCGAAGTCGATTTCACCGTGCGACTGGCCGAGATCGAAGTTCCAACCTGCATCATGGTTGGCGAATTAGATCTCATCAAAGGCATTCCTTATGCCAGGATTCTCAAAAAATCAATCCCGCACGCCGAATTGCATATTATCGATGGCGCCGGACACGCATCTTGCTGGGAGCGGCCTCAGGAATTCAATTCCATCATCCTGGGATTTTTGGCAAAGTACGCATAATCTGGCTCTTTGGGAATCGTCGGAAAGAGTTCCGAAGAGCTAGATTATGTAACCAGATGGAAACTGAGTTGCGCTAGAATGAGCATCACTCAAGAGGCGCTAATTGCTATTGGCATTTAACGAAGCTAGTTCGTGCGTGGCCGAGTATATTGAGAAAACGTTGGAGAACTTGTATGCATGCAGCTGATCTGATGAGCAAGCGGGCTGATTTAACGCCAGACCGGATTGCTCTTGTTGAACTGGAGACAGGCCGCCGGTTCACTTATGCTGAATTGAATGCGCGCGCCAACCGCCTGGCGAACTTCATGCAAGAAAAACTCGGTGTGGGGAATGGTGACCGGGTTTCGATCCTGGCGAAGAACAGCATCACTTATATCGATCTATTTTATGGATTGCCCAAAATTGGGGCGATCTTCGCTCCATTCAACTGGCGTCTCACAGCGAACGAATTAACGTTTATGATCAAAGACCTGGAACCCAAGGTGCTGATCTGCGAACCGGACTTTGTTCCTACTCTCGAAGAGATGCGAGCGCATATAGATGTGGAGCATTTCGTCTCCCTTCGGGGGGCAGAAATAGAGGGGGCGATTAACTATGGGGGGGTCGAATCAGCCCCAAATTCCGAGCCTGAACTTCCGCTTTTGGATGCAGAATCCCCATATTGCATCCTCTACACTTCGGGGACCACAGGTTATCCCAAGGGCGCAGTTATCCCCCATCGGCAAATCCTTTATAACTGCTTAAACACAGTTGCCAGTTGGGGTCTGACCGAATATGATATTTCGCCTGTCTACACCCCCCTCTTCCATGCTGGTGGTTTATTCGCTTTCTTTACTCCCCTGCTTTACCTGGGTGGACGCATCATCTTAGCGCGCGAGTTTGACGCCGCAGCTTCGTTGCAATGGATACTCGAAGAGGGCTGTACCGTTATACTTGGGGTTCCAACCCTTTTTCAGATGTGGATAGACTCCGATTATTTCGAGGAGGCTGACTTCAGCAATGTACATTTCTTCATCAGCGGCGGCGCACCCTGCACCCCAAAACTGATGAATGCCTGGCGTGAGAAAAAAGGTATCATTTTCCGGCAGGGATACGGTCTCACCGAAGTGGGAGCCAACTGCTTCAGTATGACCGATGAAGATTCAATACCCAAAACAGGCTCAGTAGGCAAACCCATCTTCCACAGCAAAATGCGCATTGTTGAGCCTGAAACCGGCCAAGAAGTTTCTGTGGGGGAGTCTGGCGAATTATTGATCTGGGGTCCGCATGTGTGTTCAGGGTATTGGCAAAACCCAGAAGCTACGGACGAATCCATCAAAGATGGCTGGTTCTACACCGGCGACATGGCGCACAAAGATGAAGCTGGTTTCTATTATATTGATGGCCGCTATAAAGATATGATCAAGAGCGGCGGCGAAAACATATATACGGCCGAGGTAGAGGCCGTATATAAAAAGCACCCCGCCATTAAGGATGCGGCTCTGATCGGCAAAGCACATGAAAAGTGGGGAGAAGTTGGCTTGATGATTATGATCATCGAAGAAGGGCAACAAGTCACAGAAGATGAATTGAAAAGCTTCGTCCTCGAAAGCCTGGCAAAATACAAGATACCCAAAGAAGTTATTATTGCAGATAGCTTACCGTATTCGGCTTATGGAAAAGTCGAAAAAGGGAATTTGAGAGAGAAATATTTGTAGAAACGTGTCACGTATTCACGTATCACGTTTCAGGAGAAGCTCCAATGTCCATACCAACTATGGCAGGCGTAACTGCCAAAACTGTCACAACAGAACGCATAACAACCCGCGTCCTATTCTCCGGCCCTGGGGATGGCACCCCGGTTCTATTCTTACATGGCAACGTTTCCTTGGCCACCTGGTGGGAAGACATCCTGGTCAGTTTGCCTGATGGCTTTCGCGGCATTGCCCCGGATCAGCGCGGTTTCGGCGAAGCCGATATCGAGGCCAAGGTTGATGCCACACGCGGCATGGGAGATTTTTCCGATGACGCACTGGCCCTGCTCGATCACCTGGGGTACGAAAAGGCACACATCATTGGTAACTCCCTGGGCGGTATGGTGATTTGGCGCTTGTTGATGGAGGCTTCGGAGCGGTTTTTGACTGCCACACTGGTTGATCCAGGCTCCCCCTTCGGGTTTGGCTCCACGCGTGATGTCGAAGGCACACCCACAACGCCAGATTTTGCCGGGTCTGGAGGTGGTCTCTCGAACCCTGAGCTGATCCAACGCTTGAAAGATGGCGATTTATCCACGGACAGCGATTTTTCACCCCGTTCAGCATTGCGGACTCTGCTCGTCAAACCACCGTTCATTTCCGAACGAGAAGATGAACTGGTCATGTCGATGAATTCAACCCATCTTGGAGAACAGGATATCCCTGGGGATGCAGAACAATCAGCCAACTGGCCGCACATGGCTCCTGGGAAATGGGGCGCTACCAACGCCACTTCTCCAAAATATGCTGGCGATGTAAATAGTATCTACCAATGTGATCCCAAGCCAAATATCCTATGGATACGCGGCAGTCACGATCTGGTGGTTTCCGATGTGGCCGCTTCCGACCCAGGTTTTCTTGGCCGCATGGGCTTGCTGCCTGGCTGGCCTGGCGAAGAGGATTATCCTCCCCAACCGATGATTGGTCAGACTCGAAATATCCTCGAAAAGTACGCTGCGGCAGGGGGGGAGTTCGAGGAAGTAGTTATTGAAGATACCGGTCACGTACCGTTTATCGAAAAGCCAGACGAGTTCAACGAGGTTTTTCATCCACATATCAAGTAACTCACCTTACGCAGAACGTCCCGCATCCCGCAGGGAGCCGTAAGTCAAGCCTGGTTTCAGAGTAAACCTGCGGGACGGTGCGTAACATCAGTCAAATAAAACGTCGTTTAGTCAATCAGTCGCGTAGCCAATATTCACAACACCATTTCTAAAAGCTTGATCACTTTCTTGCAAAATTCATCAGACTACCAGACCATTAGGCTATCTGACTATCAGACTCCAGAAAGGAGGTGATGCCTGGCAAAAAGACAATACCAAAAGAAGTTCACCAACGGAGTTCAACAAAGATAACAATCATTCTTCACCATCTCAATTGATCGATCAAGGAGAGAAGAAATATGTCTAAACGATTACTATATTTTGCGATGCTGCTCATATTGGTAGTGCCCCTGCTTCTAACGGCCTGCCAGCCTGCAGCACCTGAAGAAGCAGCTCCTGAAGAGGCTGCACCCGAAGAAGCAGCGCCTGAAGAAGCAGCTCCCGAAGAAATGGAGGAGCCTGCTGAAGAGGCTTGCCATATTAAAGTAGGCCTGATCACCGATGCGACCGGCGTGTTGGCGATCTACGGCGCCCATATCATCCGCAGCTTCATGCTGGGCATGGAATACGCCACAGGCGCGGCCGGTAGTGTGGGCGATGTCTTCACTGTTGAAGATGGCAGCAATACTTTTATGCTAGATGGCTGCGAGATTGAAGTGCTGCTTGGTGACGACCAGACCAACCCCGACCTGACCACATCGGTAGCCCGTGAGTTCGTCGAGGTCGACGAGGTTGATGTGCTCGTCGGAACGGTTAGCTCTGGCAACACTGCTACGCTGCAGGAAATCGCTGCTGAAAACGAAACCATCCTCATCGTTGCGCCCGCGGCAGCGAACGACATTACTGGCGCGGGATTCAATGAGTACACATTCCGCACCAGCCGTGAGAACTACCAAGATGCCATGGCGCTGTGCGAATATGCCACGCAGACATACGATTCCTTTGTACAGATCGCCCCGGACTATAGCTTTGGCTGGGGCGGCGCGGCAGCTTATCGTGATGCCTGTACGCTATTTGGCGGCACCTTCCCGGTCGATGACATCTACGCTCCCTTCGACACTACCGACTTCACGCCCTACATGGAACAAATCCTGGACTCAGGCGCTGATGCCTGGATCCCCACCTGGGCAGGCGGCGGATTCATCGCCATCATGCAGGCTGCTGTGGACCTGGGCGTCGTCGATGAAATGGATATGGCGGCGTCCTTCGTAGATAACGTGGCGCTACCGGCCTTCTTCGGGAATTCGGTTGGATCGACCGGATCGATCCTATACCACTACTCTGCACCTGACAACCCAGTCAATGATTGGCTGATCGAAGAAACCAAAGCGCGCTACGGAGTCTATCCTGATCTCTTCGATGGCGATGGGGCTAACGCAGCCATCCTGCTCGTTGAAGCACTCAAGCTAACCGAGGGCGACACGACAGCTGCTGTAATGATCACAGCCATGGAGGCCCTGGAATTCGATGGCCCCAAGGGTACTGTTTATATCCGCCCCGAAGATCATGTCGCCATCCAGGATATGTACGTCATGAAACTGCTCAACTTGGACGATCCTGAGGCAATGTTCTTCGAGTACATCACCACAACCCGCCCAGAACCGCCTTGCTTGCTGCCCGAGGGACTCAAGGATCGCTGTGGCGATCTGCCCTACGGCAGCCTGACTGGCGAAGTTGTTGCAAAAACTGAAGCTGAAGAAGCTCCTAGCGGCCTGGTCTGCGACGAGCCGATCAAAGTCGGCTTGATCACCGATGCCACTGGTGTACTGGCAATTTATGGCGCTCACATCTGGCGCAGCTTTATGCTCGGCATGGAGTATGGCACTGGCGCTCCTGGCAGCGTAGGTGAAGTCTTCGCTGTCGAAGATGTCAGCAACACCTTCATGCTGGATGGCTGTGAGATCGAAGTCATCCTCGGCGATGACCAGACCAACCCCGACCTGACCACATCTGTGGCCCGAGAGTTCATCGAAGTTGACGAAGTCGATGTACTGGTTGGTACAGTCAGCTCAGGCAACACCGCTACACTGCAAGAGATGGCGGCCGAGAATCAAATCCCGCTGATTGTTGCTCCGGCAGCTGCGAACGATATCACAGGTGTAAACTTCAACAAGTACACCTTCCGAACCAGCCGTGAGAACTACCAAGATGCCATCGCTCTGTGCGAACACCTGGTCAAGGAATACAGTACCTTTGCCCAAATTGCCCCAGACTATAGCTTTGGATGGGGCGGCGCGGCAGCATATCGTGATGCCTGCACGTTGCTGGGAGGCGAGTTCCTGATTGACGATATCTTTGCTCCCTTCGACACCACCGACTTCACGCCCTACATGGAGCAGGTGCTAGATTCAGGCGCAGAAGTCTGGATCCCCACATGGGCAGGAGGCGGATTCATTGCCATCATGCAGTCAGCTATAGATTTGGGCGTTACCGATGAAATGGTGATGGGTGCAAACTTCGTGGATAACGTGGCGCTGCCAGCCTTCTTTGGCAACTCGGTTGGTTCTACTGGCGCAAGCCTCTACCATTACACCGGCCCTGACAACCAAATCAACGATTGGCTGATCGCAGAAGATCAGGCCCGCTATGGCGTGTATCCTGACCTGTTCGATGCCGACGGTTTCAACGCCGCTTTGATGCTGATCGAAGGCCTGAAAGCCACCGGTGGAGATGCCGGCGCAGATGCGTTGATCGCCGCCTGGGAAGGCCTGGAGTTCGAAGGCCCCAAGGGTACGATCTATATCCGACCAGAAGATCACGTAGCTATCCAGGATATGTATGTCTTCACACTTCTCAATGTAGATGATCCGGATGCGAAGTTCTTCGAGTATATCGGGGTCAATCGCCCCGAACCGCCCTGCCTGTTGCCTGAGGAACTCAAGGATCGCTGCGGCGACCTGCCTTATGGCAATTTGAGTGGCGACGGGTAAATCCTAATCGTCTACACCAACTTGTGCCGGGGAGCAATGATCCCCGGCACATCTTACATCGCCATTATTACCATTTTATTTTGCTGCTCAACCGAGCGATAAAGTTCCCCAAAAAGGGTGTGCACAGGAAGCTACGCCCAGCGTACACTCTTTGGGGTAAATCCGCTCCATTTCTATTTCACATATCCCAACCAATTCATCGGGGTGCGTACATGAAGAATGACCATATCCTAATAACTCAAAACTTGCGCATGGAATTTGACGCTTTGGTTGCTGTCGACAATGTCAGCCTCAAAGTACGGCCTAACACAATCCACTCTATCATTGGACCGAACGGCGCCGGAAAGACAACCTTCTTCAATCTGCTATCTGGGAACCTGTCCCCTAGCGCAGGTCGGGTATTCTATAAAGGACGCGATATCACTCAACTACCACTGCACCGCACTGCACATCTTGGTATCGGGCGTTCTTTCCAGATCACCAATATTTTCCCCAATCTGACCGTTTTGGAGAATATTCGTCTGGCTTGCCAGGCCCTGGGGCGAGGAAACTTCCGCTTTTGGCGCTCTCATAAATATTTCAAAGAATTTGAAGAGCGCGCCAGGGAAGTCATCCAGCAAGTCGGCTTGGAGAAAGAAACGCTGGCTCTGGCTCGGAGCCTGCCCCACGGCGGTCAACGCAAACTTGAGTTTGGCATCATCCTGGCTGCAGACCCCGAGGTATTGCTGTTGGACGAACCCACTGCGGGCATGGCTGCCGAACAGGTTCCAGAATTGATCCAACTTATCCGCGATGTTCAGAAAGCCGGGAACAAAACAGTGATGCTCGTCGAGCACAATATGAACGTGGTGATGAGCATCTCCAATACCATCACGGTGATGCATCAAGGTCAGGTTCTGGCAGAAGGCACCGCAGCCGAAATTGCATCCAACGAACGCGTCCAGAGTGCTTACCTGGGTCAGTTGTACGGCGATCTCAGCGGAAGCTAGTGACCAGTATTCAGTAAAACTACTCCACTAAAGATTTTGATTGCTGAAAACTGGTAACTGATCACTGAAAAGAGGAGTCTGTATGGATAACAATAACCTCCTGAAAGTCGACCAGATTCACACCTTCATTGGCCAGTTCCACATCCTCCAGGGTGTCTCCGTCAATGTACCTAAAGGAACCATCGTGGCGCTACTTGGCCGTAATGGCGCCGGAAAATCCACAACGCTAAAGTCCATCTTGGGGTTGACTCCTCCAAGCCAGGGGGCGGTGATATTCGATGGTGAGGAGATCCAGGGACGGCATAGTTTTGATATCGCTGGCATGGGGATTGGATTTGTCCCAGAGCATCGCGCCATCTTCCGTGATCTGAGCGTGCTCGAAAACTTGCGCATCGCAGAGCGCCAGAAGGGTGATCTGGAGAAGAAAGAAGATTTTATCTTTTCTTTGTTCCCTGACTTGAAGCGTCTGATCAAATTGCCTGGCACCAACCTCTCAGGTGGTCAGCAGCAAATGCTTGCTGTGGCCCGGGCACTGGTTCCTGATAATAAGTTATTATTGATCGACGAACCCAGTGAAGGTCTAGCCCCGGTGCTCATCGAACAAATGATGGAAGCCATCCGGCAACTATCGGCCGAAACAACAGTTCTGCTTGTAGAGCAAAACTTTATCGTTGCCAGCCAGTTAGCAAAAGACTATGTGATCATCGAAGAAGGTCAATCGGTCAAATCAGGCCAGCTTGCCGACCTGGTAAATGATCCCGAAACCATACATCGTTACCTCGAAGTTGCCTAAAGGAGAAGGATAGAATTATGAACACCCTGCTGCAATCCTTCCGTAAAAATCGGTCGTTATGGACAACCCTGGTAGCCCTTCTGTTTCTGTTTGTCTTAGCCGTTCTCGGTTTGATAGATCAGGATGCAGAAGGGGGAGCAAGATACAAGAACGTCGTTTTCACGATACTACGAGGTTTTTCTACAGGCTCGATCATCTTTGGTCTGATGAACGTACTGAACATGGCGCACGGCGCGATTTTTATGATCGGCGCTTATGTGGGCTGGACGGTCATTGTTCGTCCAGATACGGCTGTAGATACCTTCACACCCATAGTTTTGCTTGCCTCGGGATTTTTATTGGCGCCCATCTGGCACAAATCCATCAACAAGCTAAAACTTTCATCGCGAGTTTCGCGGCTCTGGCCGTGGTTGAGCCTTGCGTTCACCCTTGTTGTCCTGGGATTCTTTGTTCCCCAATACCCAATTACCAGTTGGAACCTGGGGTCGTATGAGACCACCCCGGTCAACTATGCCTTCGCTGCCAGTCAAGGGCAAGTTGTGGTACCTGAACCCAAACTGTTTCAAGGCATTTCGCCTCTGCTTGGATTAGCAGGTATTATATTGGGCAGTATTCTAGCTGGCCTCACAGTTACCGGATTTGCAACCAGCCGACGAGCAAACCTCGCTGGCGCTGCAATGCAAACTGAGTCATCCTGGAAGCCGCTGATTTATTTTGGCCTCCTGGTTTTTTTGGGTTTACTGGTCTTTTCCTTTAACACGCCCATTTCAGAATTCCTATACAGCCTCGACAGTACCTGGCTCTTCATCATTGCCATCTTGGCGGCGGTTATAACTGGCGCTGGGTTGGGTGCCTTAATCGAGTCGTCCGTGATTCGGCCCATCTACGAATGGCATATGTATGTACTGATGCTCACTATGGGAGTTAATGTCATCATCGTTGAAGGTGTACGCTCAATCTGGGGTGCGCCCGAATTCACCATGCACAGACCTTCTGTTTTTGCTGGTACAGGCGAGGGTTGCCCTGCGGAAAGCTTAAGTGCTTTAATAGAATTTAAATGTTCAACCATTAGTGTCCTTGGAGGGCGGATACGCACTTATAACGAAATATTTATCACCATTCTGGGTTTTATCGTGTTAGTAGCGGTGTGGATGCTGCTCCAGCGCACACGGCTGGGGATGATTGTGCGTGCTGGCGTACAGGACAGCGAAATGGTCAAAGCCTTGGGGATCAACGTCCAGAAGATATTTACAATCGTATTCGCTCTTGGGGTTGGGTTGGCAGCCCTGGGTGGTGTCATCGGTGCGCCTTCAACAGGGTTGACCACCGCCCTCGGGGAAAGTCTACTGATCAATATGCTGGTTGCTCTGGCTATCGGCGGTCTAACCAGCTATCCTGGCTCGGCTGTCGGGGCTCTTATGGTTGGGCTGCTGCAACAATTCGTCATCAAATACGGTCAAATCGGTATTAACATCCCTTTCATGGAAGAACCATTCAAACCATCCCCACCGCTGGTGCCCGCCATGACCGTACTGTTGATGGTCGTCGTTCTACTCATCATGCCGAATGGCCTCTTTGGGAGGAGTAAGTAATGGAAAACACTAAAGAAAACTCCTTCGTGAGAGCGATCAAATCAAATCAGGGCTTAATCATCACTATTCTGTGCCTGATCGCGCTTCCCTTTGTGATTGCATTGATTAACGGTCAATCGTTCAGCAGCCTGTTAGCTAATGAACCTGGTCAAGCTAAATTCTATCAAGGTTTAATCATTGAGATTTTTATTCTGGCGATCTACGCCCTAAGCTACGATTTGCTCTTTGGAATCACGGGACTGCTCTCCTTTGGCCATGCCATGTTCTTCGGAGTTGGCGCGTACCTAACCGGCATCCTGCTCAAAAGCTTTGGCTGGACACTACTCCCGATACTTGGTGTGGTTGCGGTGGCCGGTGTGGTGATGGCATTGATATTCAGTATTGTGTTGCCACGCGTCAAGGGGATTACATTCGCACTAGTGACTTTGGGTATTGCCCAGGTCTTTCATATTGTGATCCAATCTCGCGAGATGGCAAAATTTGCCGGAGCCGAGATTGGTTTGCAGGGGGTCACCCCGCCGGATTTCCTAAACCCTATCAGTCAACGGTTGCGCTTCTACTACTTTGGGTTGGTTGCCGTCTTTGTGGTGTATCTCTTCTACAAGCGTTTTGTGGATTCGCCAACCGGTCATGTTTGCATCGCCATCCGTGAGAATGAAGACCGGGCTACCATGTTGGGATACAACACCTTCTATTACAAACTGGTGGCTTTGATTATTTCCGCGATCACTGCGGCTCTGGCTGGCGTCATGCACGGTATTTTCAGTCCCATCATCCGACCAGGGATCACTGGGTCAGGTTTTACAATCGCGGCGCTTCTGATGATCCTGATGGGGGGAATTGGGACCTTGAACGGCGCATTGATCGGAGCAGCAACTTTCAAACTGCTATCCTTCTTACTTGAGAAATGGTTCGGTGGCGCATCTCAGGTGATCGTCGGGCTTGTTTATATCCTGCTGGTGCTCTTCCTACCGTATGGTATTGTTGGCACTTGGCGGTTACGCAGGTTGCAGATCAAACAAGGTTGGACGGATTTGATTGGCCGTTTTACCGGAAAGGGAAGGGCGGAAAGCAGCTAATCAAACTTGAATTACCGCCGATACGGTTGAAATGAAAATCTATCCGTACTTGCTAGAATGTGAACCACCCTACTGAATTCGGGCGAACTTTCTACACACTAAATATTCATTCTGTATGTACATCAATCGAGATCGTAATAAAACAAAAAAATTCGGAGAGACAAATTCGTCTCTCCGAACTTTCTGTCATGCCAAAATTACACAGGCGCTCCCGACGGGGGTGGACACCACCCGAAGTAAATTAGGGCACACAGAACCCCAGGGACACGCTTTTAGGACAACCTAAGTGCTTGCTGCATCAATTATGCAGCTTTTTTCTTTTTAAAGAGCTTCTTTTCGCTCAAGATCGAACTAGAACAATTGTACTTTCCCCCGTGTAAAGAGTCAATATCTATAACGCGTTTTTTGGTCGATTCCTAATTTCAACCTACCTTACTCTCCACCCTCTCTGTAAAGCAGCCATCCATTCATTAGCAGCGATCATTCGTGACGCACGTAATCTATCTATCCCAGTTATTCTTAGCCTTGATCAACCGTTTCCAATCTATCAGCCAGCCATATCTTTATCACTGATTGCCGCGTGACACCTAACCGCTTGGCCTCGCGATCAAGCGCAGTGACCATCCAAACGGGGAAATCTACATTGACTCGTTTGTTCTCGAGACCGGGGCGCCTTGCATGAGTCAAATCTATATCTTCGAGAATATTCTCTTCACCTTCATCAAATTTGGTATCGAACTCAGATGCTTTCATACAAATCTACCTCTTCATCTCGCGAACGTCTGACAGATATGATCCGAATATTGTCACCACG
>JADHXE010000288.1 GCA_016783125.1 Anaerolineales bacterium | reverse complement strand
TGCGCAAGTGCGTAAGTCCTATAATTCTGTCCGTTTAAAAAATCGCCAGCTTCATCATAGAAACTGGCGATCCTGAAACGCTAAACGTTGAAGTGGTTATAACTTCAACAGATATTCATAAGCGCTAAGGGCTGCTTTAGCGCCCTCCCCTACGGCTACTAAAACCTGCTCGGCTTCAATGGTCGTCACGTCACCAGCGGCGAAGATGCCGGGCGCGCTGGTTTTTGCGCCGCAGTCGATGATGATACGGCCGTTTTCATCGAGGTCAACCAGATCAGCGGCCATCTGTGAATTGGGGGCAAGCCCCATCTCGACAAAAGTACCTTCCGCGGCGATCTCGGTCTTTTCCCCGTCCGGCGATTCAACAACAAGTTTTTCAGCAAACTCGTTACCCAAAACCTCGGTAACTTTATATCCCTCATAGAGGGTGACATTGTCTGCTGCTTGTAACTTCTTACCCAAAGGAGATTTCATGCTATCCCCAGTGGGGCCTACGAGATTGACTTGGGTAGCAACGGTGGCTAATTCAGCCGCGGAGCGTAATGCCAGATATCCATCGCCAATCACGGTAGTTGTTTTATCGATGAAGAGCGGAGCATAGCTCAGGGCAGAATAGCACAACCCCCGCATCATATATTTTTTCTCGCCTGGGATTTCAAGTAGTTGCTGCTTGGTGCCCGAGGCGATGATGACAGCCTTGGTTTCAAGCTCACTACCTTCTTTGGTTTGAACAATAAAGTGATCGCCCTTTTGGGTAATTTTCTCAGCGGCTTCCACCAGGCGCGCAAAGTCCAAGTATTCTAGCTCCTGTTTGAACTTGTTCACAGTATCAAGTCCACGGATGACTTTATAATATTCGTCCTCTTCCACACCCGGAAGCGCCATGCGCCAATTGGTTTTCCCCCCCAGGTTTTTGGTAACCAATAGTACATCAAGCCGTTTTCGCAGGGCATAGATCGTCGCGGTGAGGCCGGCAGGGCCGCCTCCAACTACAATTAGATCGTACATATTTACACCTCTTTTACGTTTCTGGCGCTTCGGCGATGAAGCCTTCATCCATCAACAGCTGGGTTTGATCGCGTGATGCCTTGATGATACGTTTGGCATTCTCTAGTTCTTCTTCATAAGTCATTTTGATGCGAGCCAATCCCTGTTCCTGGGCTTTTACGGCTACTGCGGCCGCCTCGCGAGGGAAGACTTCCCAGTCGTCCATGTTGGGCAAAATATGCTCTTCGTCCAGACTGTCGCCGACGTGGTCGGCCAGGGCCTGGGCAGCTGCGAAGCACATTTCGTCCGTGATGGTGCTGGCGCGTACATCCAGCGCACCGCGGAAGATGCCGGGGAAACCCAGTGAATTGTTGACCTGGTTGGGGAAGTCGGAACGACCGGTGGCGACGACGCGCGCCCCGGCTTCTTTGGCCTCCCAGGGCCATATCTCGGGTACGGGGTTGGCGCAGACGAAGACGATGGCATCGCTGGCCATGGTTTCGATCCACGCTTTTTTGAGAACATCAGGGCCAGGTCGTGAGAGGGCGATGACCACATCGGCATCTTTCATGGCCTCAGGGATGCCGCCTTGGCGCCCTCCGGCGTTGGTGGTCTGGCACAGCCTCCACTTATCCACGAATTCAGCTTTACGCATTTCAAGGTCTTTACGGTGCATGCCCAGAATGCCTTTGCTGTCGACCATGAAACATTTGCCTGGATCGGCTCCCCAACCGAAGATCAGGCGCGAGCAGGCCACATTGGAAGCGCCGCTGCCGATGAAGGCAATCCTGACATCTTCCATACGTTTGCCAACGACCTTTAGGGCATTGATCAGCCCGGCCAGCGTGACCGTGGCTGTACCCTGCTGATCGTCGTGCCAGACGGGGATTTCAGCTTTTTCGCGCAGCGTGTCGAGAATGCGAAAACACTTCGGCTGCGATAAATCCTCCAGGTTGACCCCGCCAAAACCGGGTTGCAGCATCATCACTGTTTTGATGATGTCGTCGGGGTCTTTGGTATCCAGCATGATTGGCACACCGTCTACGCCACCCAGGTACTTGTAGAGCAGGGCCTTGCCCTCCATTACTGGAAGGCCGGCCTTTGGGCCAATATCTCCCAATCCCAAAACGCGGGTGCCATCGCTGACCACGGCTACCGTGTTCCACTTGTTGGTGTACTCATATACCAATTCGGGATCTTTCTCGATAGCCCGGCAGGGTGCAGCCACGCCAGGGGTATACCAGATGGCGAAGTCGTTGAAATCGCGAACCGTACATTTGAGGTTCGTCTCGACTTTGCCCCGGTAGAAGGGATGTAATGCCATGGCATCGGCGGAAGGTTTTTGGGCCTTGGCCAGAAGCTCATCGACATTGACTTCAGGTTTTTCTGACATAATGGTGATCCTCCAATCATCAGTAAGTGAGTGTCCAAAAATAACTTCCCTGTTTGTAGTGCTCGCTTCGCCGAAGGCGTGCCCGTGGCAAGCGTGTTGAAGCCCGCACTACGAACAAGTTATTTATGGACAGTTACTAAGCAGTAGACAGTGAACAGTGAACGGTGGTTTGAATAACTGTTTACTATATACTGATCACTGGTTTTACTGTTCTAAATATGAGTCCGCGTAGATGACCTGGTTTAGCAGCACCTGCACGGTTTTCCAGACAGCGGCCTGTTCGGGGTCGCTCATATCTACATCGTCGATGGTGGGATATTCCATCTCGGCGATGCGGTCATGGATCTTGATATATAGCTGGCCCAGCGATGTGCTCTCATCGCGCTCTTCGATAATGCGGATGACCTCATTCTGTTTTTCATCAAATGGGTCAGCAATCATCATCTGGAGGCCGGCGCCCATCAGCATGGCACAGTACACTCGATTCATGAGAGGGCGGTTCTCGTTGGGAACAGCGTTGGAGACATTGGAAAGCCCCACGGAAATCATAGGGGCCGGATCCCAGGCATATGGCAAGGTGCGGACGGCTTCGATCAGCTCGGGGCAAAATTCCTGGCAGCCAGAGACGGTCAGCACCAACGGGTCGATGATCAAGTCTTCGATGGGGAAATCCAGCTCAAGGCAGCGGGGGATCAATGTCTCGAGGGCAATATTGACGCGGTCATCTGAAGCTACCGGGATGCCGCTCTTTGTCAGTGTGAGCGCAATCAATTTGGCATTGTACTTTTTTGCCAATGCGGGCACTTTTTCCAGGCGTTCTGCTTCTGCTGATGTAGAGTTGAGGATGGGCTGCGCTTTGGTGATGGTTTTCAGGGCAGCCTCCATGCCATTGACGTTGGTCGTATCGATGCACAGGGGTACATCAACCGCGGTTTCAACGGATTCAACCACCCATGGGAAGACTTCTTCCCAATCTTTCTTGCGTGGGCCCAGGTTAAGGTCAACACATTGAGCACCAGCCTCAACCTGTTTGATAGCCGATTCCATGAAGAACTCGCGATCGCGGTTCTTGAGGGCGTCTTTGACTGCTTGGGAAATGATGTGAATATTTTCGCCAATGATGTACATAGTGACCTTCCTTTTCGAGTAACTAGATATGGAACGCGGATGACGCTGATTGGGCAGATTTCCGCTGATTATTTTTTTGTAAAAACTTTGCGCTTGAAAGTTGGTTTCGGTCCAAAATTCAGGATTAAACCAACTTCGATTTCTGTGGCTTTAAGATAATTGATAAGTTGGGCTTTATGACCCTCGGAAATATTTTCTGCGGCCTTTAGCTCAATAATGACTTTGCCTTCTACGAGAATATCGGCAAAGTATTCGCCAACAATATTCCCTTCATAACGAACTTTGATAGGAACCTGCTGCTGAACACGTAAACCACGCTTTTTCAATTCAAATACCAGCGCGTTCTCGTAGACTTTTTCGAGAAAGCCATACCCAAGTTGATTGTAAACCTTATAAAACGCGTTGATGATCGTCGATGTCAATTCCTGGTGCAGTATAAAATTTTCCATAAAAAATATCCGCGAAAATTCGCTATATCAGCGTCATCCGCGTTCTATTGCAGCCGCAATAGTTGGGAATAACGACATATCCGTGTGCGGCAAGAACAAAGCCGACATAAAGGCATCGTAGAAAGTATTATCGGCTGAAAGCTCAATATAGGTCATCCGGGCGGCAATCTCGGTGATGCGGCGGCGCAGATTGTGGTCGATCAGCCCCAGGTAGGCCCCCTGAACCGAGGTGTTGCCTAAAAACTGGAAGCGATCCCAGGGCATATCTGGCAGCAGGCCAATTTCTACCGCTTTTTCAACGTTGATATATTTACCAAACGAGCCGCCAACTAAAACGTGTTCTGCCGTCTCCAGGGGGATGCCCACACTGTTGGCCAGGACGGTGAAGCCAGCGTAGATGGCTGCTTTGGCCCGTAAAAGATTGTCGATGTCCACGTTCGTGATGACAATATCTTTCTCGTGCTTAGTTTCGTCTGCCCTGGCGATGACATATTCACTGCCGTGATCGCCATCACGCACGCGCGTGATACCCAATTTCGTGTTGATACTGCCCCCTTTGTCGACCACGCCGGTCAGGAACATTTCTGCCAGGAGAGAGATCAAACCGCTTCCGCACAGGCCGCGCGGTTTGACATTGCCAACAACCCGGAAAGATGGCTCGTAGTTCTTGCCATCGATCCAGACTTCTTCGATAGCTCCTTTGGTGGCGCGCATACCATGGAGTACGCCAGCGCCCTCGAAAGCTGGACCTGCTGAACAGGCACAAGTCACCAGCCAGTCTTTGGAGCCCAGCACGATCTCGCCATTGGTGCCCACATCCAGGAATAAAACCACATCTTCAGAATCAGCCATGCCAGAAGAAAGCACGCCCGCACTGATATCCGCGCCGACATAGCTGGCCACTCCGGGCAGGCAATCCACCATCGCGCGCGGGTGGATATCCAACCCAACTTCAGCAGCTGCCATCGTAGGTATGTGGTTTACGCCAGTGACGAAAGGTGTCAGGCGGATGCTGGCAGCGGGCAGACCTAACAGTAAGTGGATCATGGTGCTGTTGCCAGCAATAGTCACTTTGAAGATCTCTGAAGGTGCCGCTTTTACTCGTTTGCAGGCTTGCGCCAGCAAATCATTGATCGTCCCCCTGACCAATTCCCGCATTTTCTCGGCCCCGCCGTTTTTGCTGGCGAAGATAATGCGCGAGATCACGTCTTCACCGCGCGAGATTTGTTGGTTATATTCAGCGACCTGGGTGCGCACCTTACCGGTGAGCAAATCAACCAACCACACCGAAACAGTGGTTGTGCCGATATCGATGGCAGCACCCCAAAGAGGGGTATCTTCGGTGAAATGTCCAGGATATAACTCTAACAAATGAGCGGGGCAATCGGGACAATCCCAGGTCTTGGAATTGAGTACTGCTGTGACCCGCCACTCGCCTTCTCTCAAGATTGCCCCAATCTTTTGGAGTATCTCCAGGGATGTTTTTAACTGTGTCACCCCAGCCTGTTTACGGGCTGCGGTTTGTAATCGACTCCAGTCGTCGGTCTGGTCTTCCAGGTTGGGGGGTGAGAGGGTTAATGCTACGCGCCGGATCGTTTGGGTCTGCTCAGGGTTATATCCGTCAGGAATAGTGACCTCGGCTACAGTGCGGTCAGTGGTCAGTCGCCGCTCGATTTTCTCTTGAGGCGGCACGGTTATGGTGACATCTTCCGCGATAACCGATTGACAGGCTAACGCGTAGCCTTTGGCTACATCCTCAGAGGAAAGCCGCAGGGTGCTCCGACGGCGGACATCTCCCTCGGTGACTTGAACCGCGCAACGTCCGCAACGGCCCTGTCCTCCGCAAGGTTGGTTGATATCAACACCAGCCTGCGCTGCAGCCTCAGAGAGCAGCGTTCCAGATGGGACGCTGATGGGTTCTTCAGCGATATCGAGGGTTACAGTATGCTCAGCCATATTCGGTGTCAAGTGTCAGGTGTCAAGTGCCAGGTGAATACGTTTTACTTGACACCTGG
>JADHXE010000287.1 GCA_016783125.1 Anaerolineales bacterium | reverse complement strand
GGTTCTTCACGCACATGTTTCAGGTAAATCGAAAGTGGGGTATCCCCGCCAAAGGGCACCTGCCCTGTGAGCAGTTCGTAAGCCACCACCCCCAGGGCATACTGGTCGGAGAGCGGAGTGGGGCGGCCACCCTCGGCCCCCTCTGGCGAGACATAATAAGGGGTGCCGCGGGTCATATCGGCGCTGGTTACGCCCGAGCTTTCCACAGCCCGCAGGATGCCGAAGTCGGTCAGCTTGGCGCGGCCAGCCTCGTTGAGCAAGATATTGCCGGGCTTGACGTCCCCATGCACAACCCCTTCCCCATGGGCATAATCCAGGGCTTCGGCAATATCGTACATGATCCCTGCTGACTGGCGAAAAGAGGGGCGGCCGTGGGTTTCTATCCAACTGTGCAGGTCACCGCCGGGTAGGTATTCCAGCGCCATGAACAGACGGCCTTCGTCTTCGTCCAGGTCAACCACGCGGGTGATATGGGCGTGCTTCAACCCCGCCACGGTACGCGCCTCATGGATGAAGCGTTCGATGCTCTCCGGGTCATGGAACAGCGCCGGCAGCATCATCTTGATCGCCACGGTTTTCTTCAGGGCCACGTTTTCGGCTTTATAGACCACGCTGAACCCGCCGCGTCCGATCTCCTCGAGTATCTTGTAGCGACCTAATGTGCCAAGGGAGTTTTCTTTTGTCATAGTGAAGTTCCTGATCTGCTAATCTACGCTAATCGGCACTAATCTTTTCTATTCGTGAAGATTAGCGTAGATTAGCGGATAAAATCATCTCGTAATGTACAGAAATGCCAGATAAAGGATGATGGCCCCCGCCGGGAGGCCAATGCCCAATCCCAGGGCGGCCTGGCGGACTATCTCTGAGATGGGTGGCAGTTCCCGGGGCGCTTTGCGCAGCCCCAGGGTGACGAAGATGCCCTGCGGGTCGGGGAAGTCGGGGTACAGTTCCAACACATCGCGGGCTTTGCGCTCCGCCGTGTCCCAGTTCTTGCTGATCTGTTCGTAGGTTTGGGCTGATTGCCGGGCAGACTCCAATTCCGCCAGCGTCTCGCTCATCTCGGGGCGGTTGGCAAGCATCTTTCGGGCTTCTTCCAGGCGGAGGCGCATGGCAGTATAGTCGCCCTGCGCCAATAGTTCCCGTGACTCAACCATCAGTCTGCGAATATTTTCCCGCTCACTGGCCTCCCAGGCCCCATCCAACGCTTCGATGCAGGCTGCACAGGTGGCATAACGGTTATCAGGTTCTTTAGCCAGGGCTTTGAGCAGCACTTCATCCACATCGGGGGGAACATCGGGGTTGAGGCTGCTTGGCACTGGCGGAAGTTTGGTGACGTGCATCAAGGATATTGCAGTAGAGGCTTCCCCGGTGAAGGGCAGCTCGCCGACGAAGAGTTCATAGGCCACCACCGCCAGGGAATACTGGTCGGCGCGTCCGTCGAGGGGTTTACTCTCGGCCTGCTCGGGGGAGACATAACTGGCCGTGCCCACCACGCTGCCGACTCGCGTCAGGCGCGGAGCGTCGGCAACGCGCACCAGGCCGAAGTCGCACAGGTGGGCGTTACCTTCAGCATCCATCAGAATATTGGTAGGCTTAACATCACGGTGCAGCGCCCCTTGGGCGTGGGCATAATCCAACGCCTGAGCGACCTGCCCCAACATCCTCAGGATCTCACCGCGGCGGGTCTCTCCGCGTTGGGACAGCCAGGATGTCAAATCTCCACCTGGCAGATACTCCATGGCCAGGAAAACCTGCTCACCATCCTGGTCGAGGTCGTCGATGCGCACGATGTGGGGGTGCTCCAGGTCCGAGGCGGTCTGAGCTTCCTGGACGAAACGCCCACGGGCTGCTTCATCCCCCGCCAGGGCCGGGTTGAGCACCTTGACGGCCACTTCCGTTCCCAGGGTTTCATGCGTGGCCAGGTAGACGGTGGCGAAACCACCGCGGCCGAGTTCTTCGTGAAGCTGATATTTACCGAGTTGGGGCATTGGGAATCCTATAAATGGTATAATGATTCGAGAACTTCTTCCAGTTCAAACAAGGAGTAGACAATGTCTCCAATAGTTACCACTCCAAACCCGCAACAAATCATCTCACGTATCGACACGATCATTCGCGAATTAGAGACTTTACGTCAGATTTTAACCGATCCTGCGCCAACGATTGCTGAACCAAAAAGGAAAAACGGACTAACCGAAGAATTGTTCGGCGCAGCGGGTCAGGGTTCGTGGGACGAGTATGATCCAAACATAGATTTTCTAAGATTTGCTGATGAATACGTTAGCTAATTTTACAGCACAAGCGGTTTATCTGGATACTATGTTGCCTTATATCTTCTTGCGCAGCATCGATTCAGCAGCCAAATCTTTTTTCGAGCGTATCGAGGGTGGTGAATTCTTAGCCTATACTTCGATCCTAACATTCGACGAGTTGGCTTATCGCTTGCTGCTGGCGTTCATCAAAGATCATTACAACGGTTCTCCGCTAGATCATCTTCGAAATGAAGAAAATCGGATGATGACCGAGTTTGCTCCCAGGGTTTCGACCTTACTACAACGCTTGAAAGATTTTCCAAACTTGATTACCTTGGACATCCTGGCTTCCGATCTGGATGCGATGATAGAAGCCATGACAAAGTATAAACTCCGCCCGCGCGATGCACTTCATTTAGCAGCTATGCAGCGGGCAGATTGCTTCAACTTGGCGAGCAACGACGCGCATTTTGATAATGTGCCCAAAATTCAACGGTTTGCCATTCAACAAGAATTGTAACAAGTTTTTCCGATCGTATTTATGTGGATAAGTATAGGGGGAAACCATTTCAAGTGTAGAATTCAATCCACCTACGCTGGTCTGTAAGCCTCGATTCTTTAAAACCACACCCCGCACCGTTTACTCGTACATCGAAGGGGGCTTTTAACATTGCTGTATCCGCCGCGGCCGAGTTCTTCGTGTAATTGGTACTTGCCAAGAATTGTACGTTCCATATCAGGTTCTCTGGTTTTGCTTCTAGAAAAGAGGTTTCATCTCCATATTCAGGCCAAAGTAAAGCGTGAATCCGATCTCCATTATAACGGCTATTACCCATAGTACGACTACACCTGTTGCTGGCATTTTGCGTGTCGCGGGGGATTGGTGATTTTTTGATAACAACGGCGATTTATACACAACAAAACCAATCAGCGGGGATAGAACCAATGTCAGACAGAGATAGATCACTTTTCTCGGAAAATGCTCTTGGAAAAACAGATATGCTTTCGCAAGGTTGTAGAAGTATGGCACAATCATCACGGCTGCAAATACCGCCCAAGCCCGCAAAAAAGATGTTGCATCATAATAGCTCGATAGCATTTTTACGGCCCTGGGGATAAAGATACCCAACAGAAAAGAGGTAGAGACAACACCAAATATCACAAAAACATAGGGCGGTACGCCGTTTCTCAAAAGCGAATAGCCATCGCCCCACTCGATCAAAGGGCTGATGGCCAAATAAGCCGCATCACTCCCAAAACTCAACGCCCCGCCGATGGCCAACATCCCATGAATCCAGTGCTGTGATTTTCGAGCAAGCAACACAGCCAAAAGGAACAGCCCCAACCCAAACACCATGCCAGAGACAGCCCCACCCGCCGATATGATGTTACGCTGTACAAGGGTAACGCCGTCTGGATTATTCCATGATGCGTATCCAACTATTCCAGGGGCAACATAGAAACTATTCTCTACGCTGCCAAACCACCTTGATACCCAGGCATGACCGATCACTTCATGAACAACCAGCGATAGAGTGCCACTGATGAATGTAAATGGTACCAGGGCTAGCAGAATGCGGATTGGCGTTGAATTGTTATTCGTAATCGGATCCATCGAAGGCACTACATTCTCCCTGGTCATATTTTTGGGCATCGCGACCAAACATCATAGAACCCAAACAGATACACAAACATAGGGATCAGGAACAACCCACATGTAAGCGCGTTCACGCTTATCAGGCCCAGCACTAAACCCAGGCCCATCCCCAAGCACATAGCAGGGTATAACCACTTGCGCGGCAGCTCTTTATCGATATAGTAGATCCCCAAACCGCAGCACAAATGCATGGCCAGGGCTTTCCAGCGATAAGGGACTTGGTCATGCTGAGGGACAGAGATCAGCTTTCGCGATGCCAATTCTCGCCGAAGCGCGCTCAGTCCATTCTGCAAGGGTTTCTCCATAGATAAGATCAGCGGATCGAGCAGGCTTTCGAGCAATTTATCCGAGGCCTGGACGAATAACCCAATTTGCTCATTGCGAGCAGATTTTACCCCGGCGTTCGAAACCGGTGCCTGCCGGGCCAGCGAGAGGTGTTCCAAAGCCTTGATGAAGTCATCGATACGCCGGAATCGCTCGAAGGGCTGGCGAGCGAGAGCTTTATTCAACACCGCCCTCAAGCCATCGGAGATTTCTGGCGATCGCAACTCCATCAATTCGGCCCGGTTTTGCATATGCTTGGCCATAATCTCCACAGGACTATCCCCCGCAAATAAGACTTTGCCGGTGACCATCTCATAGAACACACAGGCCAGGCTGTACAGATCCGTCACCGGGTATACTTCGCGTCCCTGCCAGATTTCCGGAGCGATATAGGCCGGGGTGCCAACGATGCCACCGCTGGCCGTCAAGGAGGTGCTCTGGGCCTCGGTGAACATTTTAGCGAAGCCCAAATCATTCAAGTACGCGTTGCCTGCCCTATCAAAGATGATATTGCCCGGCTTGATATCGCGATGCACACTGCCCTGCTCATGGGCGTAGTTCAAGGCGCTGGCGATCTGACGGGTGATCCGCAAGGCCAGGGCGAAAGGCAGCGATCCTTTCAGCGTCAGAGCGTCCTTAAGTGATTTGCCCGGCATATATTTCATCGCCAGGAACAATCGCCCCTGGTCATCGCCCAGATCGTAAACCGGTACGATGTGGGGGTGCTCCAGTTTGGCAGCGATTTGGGCTTCGCGTTTGAAGCGTTCGATGAAATCAGGATCGGTCACCAGGGCCGGGTGCAGCACTTTGACAGCGCGCTCGACATTGAGCAAGGTATCCATGGCGCGGTAAACTACGCCGTATCCGCCGCGGCCGAGTTCTTCGTGGAGGAGGTATTTTCCGAGTTTTATTGCTTCCATACCATTACCTACTTATAATATTTCTTCTTTCCTAAGGCTCATGGATACGTCCTACACGAACATAGTCAATATAACCAATTGATGGATCTTCGTTATCACTCCATACACCAATACTCAGCCAGAAAGATGCGTCCTTTAGCTTATCACTATCAAGAGGGATATGTGATCCAATTAGATTGCCATCTATATAGAATTTTATCTCCATAGTGGATGGGTACAACTCTATTCTGACTATATACCATGTATCGTAAGAAACCGACCTACCCTCCGCTTGATAGTCATATCCGGGTTCCTCCCTTCGCTCCCAATTGGTAGCAAAACAACTTGCCCAACCTTCTTGCTCATTGTCGGATGAGTTGACATAACACTGACCAAGCCAGGAACCTTCGGCCAAATCAGCACCAAGATTTAGGTAAATATTTCCAGCGTGATCGCTTGAATCTAACATCAGCCTAGCTTCGAAAAACGTGGGATCATTAGATGTAAGAGATATCAATGATGCATCTAAATACTTCAACGCAGCAAGTCCTGTCACGCTGTTTGCTGATTGGTTCTCCTTCTTTATCTTGAGAATCCCATTTTCTTGAACAATATGTCCCTCTGGTGGATCAGAAGAATCCCAAAGCCCAGGATGAAAACCTCCATCAAAGAATGGGTTATTAAAATTATCATATACCATTGGATCAGAATCTATGGTAGCAGATGGAGATGGCGTATCGCTTGGCTGTAATGTATTTGTTGATTTTGGTTTATAAGTTTTCGTTGGTATTGGTTTCTCAGTTAGTGTAGCCGTTGGCGTCGTAGATGGGGAAGGAGTATCTGTAACAGTCGGACTTAATGTG